>CAITGX010000300.1 GCA_903892045.1 uncultured Planctomycetota bacterium
CGACGCTGGCGCCGGGGCTAGGCGCCGAGCAGGTTCTGCAGCACGGCCTTCTGTGAGTGGAGCCGGTTCTCGGCTTGCTGCACGACGAGGCTGCGCGGGCCGTCGAGCACCGCGTCCATGACCTCGAGGTTCCGTCGCACGGGCATGGCGTGCATCAGCTTCGCGCCCTCGCCGAGCGCCATCAACTTCTCGTCGATGGTCCAGCCGCTCGCGCGCGAGCGACGGCTCGCGGAGAGCGTCGGGTTGCCGTAGTCCTCGAGCGAGTGCCACGAGCGCGCGTACACCACGTGCGCGCCGCGCACGCCGTCTTGGGCATTCGAGCAGGTCTCGACCGTCGCGCCGTTCGCGCGCGCGGCCTCGCGAGCCTGCGACATGACCTCGCCGTCGAGCTCGTAGCCCGCGGGATGCGCGACGCGCACGTGCATGCCCTGCGCGACGGCCGCCAGCATGAGCGAGTGCACCGCCGCCGGGCTCGCCGCGGTGGGGGACTGCGTCCAGACGAACGAGAGCTTGCGTCCGCGCAGCTCTCCGAGCGTCTCGCGCAGCGTCATCAGGTCCGCGAGCGCCTGCAGCGGGTGCCACAGCACGCTCTCCATGTTGATCACCGGCACGCGTGCGTGGCGCGCCCACAGGCGAATCTCCGCGTCGCGCCGGTCGACTTCCCAGCTCGTGCCCGTGGGCTTGGGCCGGATGGCGAGCGCGTTGGCGTAGCACGAGAGCACCGCCGCCGCGTCCTTGACGTGCTCCGGCGCGCGACCGTCCATGATCGTGCCTTCGGCGGTCTCGAGCTCCCAGAAGTCGCTCGCCGCGGAGAGGTTGATCGTGTTGCCGCCGAGCTGCGTCATCGCGGCCTCGAACGAGGTGCGCGTGCGCAGGGAACCCCGGAAGAACAGCAGGCCCACCGTCTTGCCCGAGAGGCTCGCCTTGGCCGGGCGGTTCTTGAGCCGCATGGAGAGGTCGAGGAGGTCGGCCACCTGCCCGGGGGCGAGGTCGGCGAGGCTGATCAGGTGGGAGGGAGCGCGGAGTTCGGCCATGGCGAAGAGCCTACTGCCCTGCGCGCGCGAGTCCACGCGGCGAGAGCCGCTTTGCGGGCCTTGACACTGGCCTCGCCGGTCACTACAACCCTTCCCCCCTAGGCACCCATAGCTCAATTGGATAGAGCATCTGACTACGGATCAGAAGGTTGAAGGTTCGAGTCCTTCTGGGTGTACCAGCACAAGCCTCCGGCGCGGCGCGCGCCCCGCGCCGGAAGCAAGCTCCTCGACGGCCGTGACCCTCTGACGCACGCCCCATGGAACGAGACGGCTCCCTCCCGGACCGCTCGACTGGGGCCGCGAAGGTGGGGAGCGATCGCGAGGGGCTGGAGCTCGCCCTCGCCGAGGCCCACGCGGCCCTGGCGCTGGACGAGGTCCCGGTCGGCGCGGTCGTCGTGATCGACGGAATCGTCGTCGCTCGCGGCCACAACCGGACCCGCACGGACTGCGACCCCACGGCCCACGCCGAGGTGCTCGCGCTCCGCCGGGCGGCGGCGGTGGTCGGAGCGCAGCGGCTCATCGGTGCGACGGTCTACACCACGGTCGAACCTTGCTTCATGTGCGCCGGGGCCCTGTCCCACGCACGGGTGGCTCGGGTAGTCTGGGCGGTGCGCGATCCGAAGTTCGGCGGCGCGGTCTCCTTGGGGAGCGTGCTGACCGACCCGAGGATGAACCACCGCTGCCAGACCGCGGAGGGCGAGTGCGCCGACGAGGTGCGCGCGCTCCTGCGCGGGTTCTTTGAAGACAAGCGCCGCAAGGCGCGCGAGAGCACAGACACGCCGGACCTGTCCTAGGACGGGCTCGGCGCGGCGGAGAGATGGCGGAGCGGCTGAACGCGCCGGTTTCGAAAACCGGTGTGCCTGAAAGGGCACCGGGGGTTCAAATCCCTCTCTCTCCGCCATTCTCTTTCCACCGGGCGGAGAGGTGACCGAGCGGCTGAAGGTGCACGCTTGGAAAGCGTGTGTACGTCACAAGCGTACCGCGGGTTCGAATCCCGCCCTCTCCGCCATCTCCCCCGATGGCCGCTCGCGCGCCCGCCCTTCGAGGCCGGCCCTTGTCTTCCTCCTCGCGCGCGCAAGTGGGTTCGGTCTGCCGCGACGGGCCGGTACGAACCGGGTCAGGTCGGGAACGAAGCAGCCCTAAGAACGCGGGTCCCGTGTGCGACAGCCCGGGCCCACTTGCGCGCGCGAGGTCCTTCCCGCGCGGCGCCGCGAGCGATGCACCGCCCTCCGCATCGCGCACGCTAGGATGGCGCCCATGTCGTACCTCGTGCTCGCGCGCAAGTACCGGCCGCGCACCTTCTCGGAGGTGGCGGGCCAGGAGACCGCGATGCGCACGCTGCAGGGCGCGATCGCGGAGGAGCGCGTCGGTCACGCCTATCTCTTCTGCGGGCCGCGCGGCACGGGCAAGACGACCACGGCGCGCATCCTCGCCAAGGCGCTCCTGTGCGAGCGCGGACCGACCTCCGAGCCGTGCCTTGCGTGCGACCAGTGCAAGGACACCGAGAGCGGCGCGAACGTCGACGTGATCGAGTTCGACGCGGCCTCGAACACCGGCGTCGACGACGTGCGCATGCTCAAGGAAGCGGTCGGCTTCGCGCCGATGCGCGCGCGCTTCAAGATCTACATCATCGACGAAGTGCACATGATGTCGAAGGCGGCGTTCAACGCGCTGCTCAAGACGCTCGAGGAACCGCCGGCGCACGTGAAGTTCCTGTTCGCGACGACGGAGCTCGACAAGGTGCTCGAGACCGTGCGCTCGCGCTGCCAGGTCGTGCGCCTCTCGCTGATCCCCGAGGCGCGCATCGCCGCGCACCTCGACGGCGTGCTCGCGAAAGAGGGCATCGCCCCCGAGCCGGGCGTCACCGCCGAGCTGGCGCGCTTCGCACGCGGCTCGCTGCGCGATGGCCTCTCGATCACCGACCAATTGCTCGCGCTCGTCGGCGACCGTCCGACGGTCGAGGACGTGCGCCGGGTCGCGCCGCAGGGCGGGGCCGAGCAGGTCGAGCGCATCCTCTCCTTGGTCGAGAAGGGCGAGCGCGCGGCGCTGCTCTCCGTGCTGCCGCGCACCGACGGGGGCGAGGCCGAGCTGTGCGGCGCATTGCTCTCGCACCTGCGACTGGGACTCCTGTGTCTGCTCTGCCCGGCGGATGCGCAGCTGCACGAGCCCGACGCCGAGCTGCGCACGCGCATGTCCGAGCGCGCGCGACGCCTCGGGCCCGATCGCCTGCAACTGTGGCTCGAGGAGCTGCTCCACGCGCGCGAGCGCATGGAGCTCCTGCCGCAGCAGGCGCGCATCGTGCTCGAAGTCACGCTGCTCGACCTGTGCCGTCCCGAGACCACGCTGCCGCTGCACCAACTGGAGCAGCGCTTGCTCGCGCTCGAGGCCCGACTCGCCTCGGGAGGGCCGCCCCGCCCTCCGCTCGCGCCGGCGCCTCCTAGCGCACCGCCGGCGCACGCGAGCGCTGCGGTTGCCTCCGAGCCCCGGCCCACGGTCGAGGCCGCGCGCGCGAGCCCGACGCCCGCGCCCATCGCTCCTGCGAGCGCCCCGCCGCCTCCGCCCGCGC
>CAITGX010000301.1 GCA_903892045.1 uncultured Planctomycetota bacterium
GCAGGTCCTCGACGCGAACGACGCGGTGCTCGGCTTCGTACCGCGCTGGATCGAAGGTCTCGCGCGACGCTGCGAGCGCGTGCGCGTGCTCGCGCTCGAAGTGGGGAACATCGAGGGACTGCCTGCCAACGTCGACGTGCGGGAGATCGGCCGCAGGGGCTGGATCGGGCGCTACCTGCGCAACCGTGGTTACCTCAAGCGAGCACTGCTCGAAGAGGGCTTCGACACGGTGTTCGCGCACATGGTGCCGCGCTACACGTTGCTCTCCACTGGCCTCGCGAAGAAGGCGGGTGCGCGTGAATTCCTCTGGTACACGCACGGTGCCGTCGACGGACGGCTCGAGAGAGCCGTGAAGGCTGTCGAGCTCGTGTTCACGGCCAGCGAGGAGTCGCTGCGCATCGACACCCCGAAGAAGGTCGTCACCGGCCACGGCATCGACCTCGAGCACTTTTCGTCGCGCGGCGTCGAACCCGTGCGCCCCATTCGCCTGCTGGAAGTCGGCAGGCTCACGCCGGCCAAAGATCCGCTGACGGTGATCGCCGCGGTGGGGATCCTCGTGTCGCGCGGCTTCGATGTGCACCTCGACCTTGTCGGCGGAGGACTCGTGGCCTCCGACGATGCCTACGCGCGGCGCGTGGCCGAGCAGATCGACGTCGGCGGGCTGCGCGAGCGCGTCGTCCTGCATGGCGCCGTGCCGTACCGGGAGATCGTCCCGTACTACCAGCGCGCGACGATGGTCCTGAGCGCGAGCCGCACGGGAAGCATCGACAAGGTGGTGCTCGAGTCCATGGCGTGCGCGCGGCCCGTCGTGACCTGCAACGACTCGTTCCCACGGCTCTTCCGCGAGCTCGGCGCCGACGGCGAGAAGCTCCTGTTCGAGCCCGGAAGCGCGGCGTCTCTCGCCGATCGCATCGAAGGCATCCTGCGCCTGCGACAGCCGGAACGTACGGCGCTGGGCGAGCGGCTGCGCTCCCTCGTCGCACGGGACCACGAAGTCGATGCCCTGATGGGGCGACTCGTGGATCACATGCAGCGTGCGCGCCGAGGTGGAGCGTGAGCGCGGCGATCCCCGAAGCACTGCTCGAGCCCTTGCGCCGGGCGCTGGGGTGGCTCCTGTCCCTGCGCGACGCCGAGGGCCGCATCGTGTGTCCCGAGCACCGCATCGAGCACACGGGCAAGAGCGCGGGCGCCGCGGTTCTCGCAGCGCGACTCTCGCTGCACGACCGGGCGGAGTTTCGCGCCGGGCACCTCGCCGCTGCGATCGAGCAGGGTAGGCGTCTGGTCGCAAACCTGCACCGCGAGGGCACGAGCGAGTGCCACACGTTCTGGCCCGGTCGCCACGACAAGTACAACAGTTCGAACGCCGTGATCGATGGCGGGGCTTGCAGCGACGCGTTGGCGGAGCTCGTGCTCACGCTCGGAGACGCGCTCAGCGCTGCGGATCGTGCGGAGTTTCGGCGTGCAAGCCTGCTCCACGCCCGCACGTACCTGCGTTATGCGGTGCTCGACAAGGGCGTGCCTGCGCAACGCGCGTGGGGACTCACGGGACTCGCGGCCGCGTGGCGTCTCGAGCACGATGCCGCGCTCGAGAAGGCCGCAATCGAGGCCTTCGGCGGTATCGAGGCCGTGCAGAACGGGGACGGCAGCTATCCCTATCACCCGCTGCACTGGGGTGCGGAGCATCCGGGCGCGAGCGACGCCTCGAGCTTCTATCACTCGCGAATTCCGGGCTTCCTGATCTTCGCGCTCGAGCAGCTCGGTCGCGATCCGTCGCGCGAGCCGTTCGCGCGCTCCATTCACTCGGCGCTCGTCTTCACGGAAGCGCTCCATGGCCCGGACGGGATCAAGGCGGGACTCGTCGAAGCGAAGCCTTGGTACTGGGGAGCGGAGTACGAGGTGGTCTCGCACGTGTTCGACATCTACGCGCTGCTGCGCGGCTGGAAGCTCTTCCGCGAGCCGCGCTTCGCGCGCGCCGCGGTGCGCGCGTTCCGCACTTGGTGCGAACACCTGCTGCCGAGCGGCGAGCCGCGTTCTCACCTGCCGGCTCCCGGTCGCACGAAGAGCTACCAGTGCCCGGTATTCTGGGCTTGCCACGCGGAGTGGATCGCCCGTGCGCTGCCCGAACTGGCGGAAGCGCTCGCGACTTTCGCCGAGCCCGCCCCGCAGGAGACACGGAGCATCGAGCTCTCGGTGCGTTGGTTCCCGGATGCGCAGCTCGCGCGGCTCGAGGACAATCGCGTCGTCGCGTGGGTCCGTGGGGGACATCCGCCGTCGAACGTTCACTACGGAAGCCCCCAAGGCAGCGGCCTGCTGCGCGTCGTGCGCAAGTCCGATGGCACGAACCTTCTGGCGCGAGAGCGCTGGAGCGCGACGCAGGAAGGGGAGTGGTCGGGGAGTGTCGGCGGCCTGGCACTCGCGCGCGGCTGGAAGAGCAGCGCGCGCGAGCTGCGCTTCTCGCTCTGGCTGCTGCGCAACCACTGGCGTGGCGGACGCTACGACATGGCGCTCCACGCGCCGCTCGACGTGGCCCGACGCGGGCTCTTGGGCTTCGCATCGTCGGAAGTCTCGAGCGCGTTCCATCGCGCGCCGGAAGTCCGCGTCGACGCCGGCGGCATCACGCTGACGACCTCGGTCGCGTGGCGCACCGGCGACGCACCGGTCAGCCCGCGGCTCCAGCGCCGCTTCGAAGTCGACGGCGCGGGACTGAGCGTGTTCGAGCGCTGGCTCGATCCGAGCCCCGTGCGTTCGCTCGAGTTTCACTGGCCTCGCGCCGCCACCGAGCGAGCGGGCGAGGGCACGCGGGAACGCTCCTACCGGCTGTGCTAGGGTTTCCCAACGGCAAGGCATCAGCGTGAACCAACCCCACAAGCACGGCGGACTCGGCCTGACGCTGCGTGCGGCGCTCAACGCCGGACTCGGGTCGGGCGCGGTCATCGGAATCGTCGATGGCGTGGGCGCTGGCCTGCGCACGGGAACGAGTGGCCTGCTCGCGTGGCTGGGTTGCCTTGCGGCGAGCGTGCTCGTCCATGGAGCGGTGCTCTCCATGCTCGCCTTGCTGATCGGAGTCGTCGGACATCGCTGGCTGCGCACGCGCTCCCTCGGCGAGCGGCTGTCCACACTGACGGCCATCGTCACGGGTCTCGCGCTGTTCGTGGGGCTGGTTTGGTGGACTCGCCCGTGGGTGTTCCCCGGGCTCTCGGTCACGGACCCCAAGCGTCTCGCAGCCTCCGCGGTGCTGTTGCCCATCGGTCTCGCCTGTGGCTGGGCGATCGTCGCCCTCGGCGCGCGGCTCCCGCGCGCCTCGCAGTGGGCGCTCGCCGCGCTGGTTCCCCTGTGCTGGCTCGGAGGCGGCGCGTTCCTGCTCTCCTCCCGGGCGGACTCCGAGCGCCTCGGCGAGCTCAATGAACGCAACGAGAAGCTCCCCAACGTCCTGCTGTTCGTGTGCGATGCGATGCGCGCGGACGTGCTCGGCTGCTACGGCAACGAGCGCGTGCAGACGCCGCGCATCGACGAGCTCGCGCGTGACGGCGTCGTGTTCGAGCGCGCCTTCGTGCAGGCGCCCTTCACGGGCTCGAGCTTTGGGTCGTGGTTCACGGGCAAGTACCCGCGGCGCCACGGTTTCGTGCGCATGGCCCCGGACACGCGCATGGCGCCCAACATCACGCTCGCGTCGCACCTGAAGGACGCGCCGCTGCTCTCCGGCGGCAAGCTCGAGCGCGAGGACTACCACTGCGTCACGTTCATGACCGGTGCGCTCTCGCAGTCGGCGGGGCTCGCTCGCGGCTTCGACTCGTACTTCGAGTCGTTCATGGGGCACCACCTCGTCGACGTCGAGGACTCCTGGAGCCTGTTCAGCTCGGAGCTGCTGCTTTACATCGCGCGCACGAAGCTGGCACAGAAGTTCGACTCCACGCCGGTCGCCAGCGAGGCGTCCGTCTGGCTGCGCGCCAACGGGCGCAAGCGTTTCTTCGCGATGGTGCACCTGTTCGCGACGCACACGCCCTACGACCCGCCGGCGGACATTCGCGCGCTCTACTGCGACCCCGCCTACGACGGTCCGCTGAGTGTGTTCCGATCCGACCATGCTTTCGCGATCCACGAGGGCAAGGCGACCCCGAGCGCGGCCGACGCGCGCCAGATCCGCGACCTCTACCACGGCGGTGTCACCTACACCGATCGCCAGATCGCGATGGTGCTCGCGGAGCTCGAGAAGCAAGGCACGCTCGACGACACGCTCGTCGTGGTGACGGCCGATCACGGCGAGGAGCTCGGCGAGCACGGCGTGTGGGAGCACAACCACATGTTCCAGTCGAACCTGCGCGTGCCGCTCGTGATGCACTGGCCGCGCAAGCTGCCGCTCGGCAAGCGCGTGGAGGCGCTCGTCGAGTCGGTCGACTTCCTGCCGACCGTGTGTGAAGCGATCGGCATCGCGGCACCTCAGGAATCCAAGCTGGACGCCAACGGTCGCGACTACGGAGCGCTCGACGGGCGCAGCGTGCTGCCGCTGCTCGACGGACGCGCCACGGCCCTGCGCGAGCACTCGTTCGCGGAAAATGGGCTCGAGATGAGCGTCCAGGACCTGCGCTGGAAGCTCGTCGTCCCGTCCGTCGACGAGCAGAATCGTCCGCTGACGCTCAAGGGGGAGACGCTGCAGACGCTGGCGGGACGAGGGATCGCGAAGCCGCGGCTGTACGACCTCACTGCGGATCCGGGCGAGAATCGCAACGTGATCACCGAGCACGAGGCCGACGCGCAACGCCTGCTGTCCGCGCTCGTGGCGTGGGATGCGTCGATGCCGATCCCGCGCATCGAGATCGTGCTCTCTCCGCGCGACGTCACCGAGAACGCGCGTCGCATGGCAGAGATCGGCTATGGCGACGGCATCGGCCAGGAACTGCCCCAGTCCACCGAGAAGCCGTGAAGCGCGCGCTCGCGATCGTCGCCAATACGCGCCTGCCCTCGGAGCGCGCCCAAGGGCTGCAGGTCGTGCAGAGCGCCGCGGCTTTCGCACGCGCGGGACTCGAGGTCGAGATCCTGCATGCACGACGCGCGCGGGAAGTCGCCTTGCCAGCGGGCAGCGACTTGTTCTCGCATTGCGGAGTGCCCGAA
>CAITGX010000302.1 GCA_903892045.1 uncultured Planctomycetota bacterium
CGCGCGTGCCCGCGCATCCCCGGCTCGCGCGCGCGCTCGTCGAGGGCGCGCGCCTCGGCTGCGGCCGCCGCGTCGCGCGCATCGCGGCGGCGCTCTCGGACCGCGATCCGGCGGAGGACATCCCGGCGCAGGCGCTGCTCTCGCTCCTCGAGAAGGACGATCCCCGCAGCGACGCGCTCGTGCGCGAGCGGCTGGTCGCGGCCGCCGAGAACCGCGCGCTTCCGCGCGAGGCGGACCGGCTCGCGATCCGCGAGGCCGTGCTCGTCGCGGAGCAGTTCGCGCGGAACCTCCGCGACACGGGCGGCGACGCGACGAACGCCGCGCTCGACGCCGCGCTGGTCGCAGGGTTCACCGACAGGATCGCCTTCAAGCCGGAGCGCGACCGGCCGCACTGCGCGCTCGCGGGCCGTCGCAAGGTCGAGCTCGCGAAGGAGTCGCTCGTGCACGAACCCGGTTTCCTCGTGGCGCTCGAGGTGCGCGAGTCGGGACCCGACCACGACCGGCTCGTGACGATCCCCGTCGCGCACCCGGTCCCGCGCGAGATCGTGGAGCGGGTGCTGCCGCAGGCGTTCTCGCGCCGCGGCACCGCCGGTTGGAACAAGGAGTCGCGCTCGGTCGAGACCGCCGAGGAGGAGCTCTTCCTCGACGCCGTCGTCGCGCGCAAGGCGCGTCCCGCGAAGCCCTCTCCCGAGGTCGAGCGCGAGCTGGTCGCGCGCATCAAGTCGGGTGAGATCCGCCTCGAGGGCTGGGACGAGCACTGCGAGCCCTGGCTCGCCCGCGTCCGCTGCGTGGCCGCGTGGTTCCCCGAGCGCAACCTCATCACCTACGGGGACGACGACCTGGACGTCATCCGCACCGAGCTCTGCTCCGGCTGCATCCGTGCGCGCGAGGTCGAGGCGCGCTCGGCCATCGACGCGCTCCGCAGCGCGCTTTCGTGGGACGACATCCAGTTCGTCGAGAAGATGGCTCCGGCGTCGATCCCGACTCCGCGCGGCTTCCGCATGAAGATCGAGTACGCGCCGGGCTCGCCGCCGCGCGGGCGCGCCAAGATCCAGGACTTCTACGGCCTCGACGAGACGCCGAAGGTCGCCGGAGGCCGCGTGCCGCTCGTGGTCGAGATCCTCGGGCCGAACCTCCGTCCTCTGCAGGTCACGCAGGACCTCGCCAACTTCTGGCGCGTCCTCTACCCGGAGATGCGCAACGAGCTCCGCAGGCGCTATCCGCGCCACGACTGGCGGTGACCGCGGCCCGGGCGGCGGATGGGACGGATGGGACGGATGGCACGGATGGGACAGGCATGCACGGCTCGGATTGGGAGCTCGGATGGGACAGGCATGTGGAGCGGACGGATGGCGACGGATGGGACAGGCATGCATCAAGCCCTCCGCAGGCCGCGCCGAGATCCGGATTTCAGAGCTGCTTTCGGCATGCAAAAGTGCACCGAAATCGAGAACCGCCGTCTTTGGCGCGTAGTCTCGCGCGCATGGCCCGGCCCCGCTCAGCAATCGTGGATCCCGAAAAGATCGGCGTGTACCACTGCATCTCGCGCTGCGTCCGACGTGAATCGCTCATCGCGACGCCGGCACGCCGCACGTGGATCATGGAACGCCTCCGCTTCCTCTCGTCGCATGCCGCGATCGATGTCCTTGCATTCGCGATCATGACGAATCACATCCACCTGCTGCTGCGGATCCGGCCGGACGGAACCGACGCGATGTCCGACCGCGACGCCGTGCGGCGGCGCATCGCGTTGCTGCCGAGCCAACGCCTCCGCCGACGCCTGGGGATCCCGAGCGATGCGGAACCGGCCGATGCCGAGGTCGACCTGTGGCTCGCCGATCCCGCGCAGGTCGCCCGGGCCCGCCGCGACCTCTGCAGCCTCGGCTTCTTCCATCGCCTGCTGAAGGAGCCGTGCGCGCGCATGTGGAACCGCGAGGACCGCGTTTCCGGGCACTTCTGGGAGGGTCGCTACCAGTCGTTGCCCGTGCTCGACGAGGCATCGCTCGCGCGAGTCGCCTCCTACATCGAGCTCAACGAGGTTCGGGCGTGCGCCGCGGCGACCCTCGAGACGAGCCTGTGGACATCCGCGTCGCTGCAGTGCAGGCGGCTTGGCGATGGGATCGCGCGCGTCTGTCGCGAGGTCGTCGATCGCACCGCGAGCCTGGACAGCGCGATGGAGGCGCTGGAACGGATCCGATGGGAGCCCGCGTTCGCGTCCGCGGCCTCGCTGCCGCCGCGAGAAACGCGCGAAGGGTGCGTCCCCACGCGAGGGGAACTCCTCGACTTCCCGCTTCCGCTCGTGCACTACATCGATGCCGTTGACCGCCTCGGGCGCCGGCTGCATCCCGCCAAGCCCGGCGGAATCGATCCGCGTCGTCCGCGCCCGATCGCGACCGCGCTGCTCCGGGCCGAGTGGAGCATCACCGATGCAGGCGAGGCTCCGCGACGGATGCTGGACCAGCTCCGTGCATGGTCGCGCGCGACGGAGCCGCACCGTCGGTTCCGAACCGGGGCATTTCGATCGCTCCCGCCGATGCCGCGTCCGGACCTCTCCACGAGAGTTCCACGAGGGAGCTGCTACGGCTCGGCAAGTGCACTCGCGGCGGAGGCCCGCCGGCGGGGAACCCGGCGCGTGCTACCTGCTCGGCTCGACGGCGACGCCTGGCCCCCGGGCTGAGCCGGCGTGGATTCGCGCGGAGTGTGCCCCCCGCAGTGGGAATCCCGGCGGAGCGGGTGCCACAGCGTTGGTGCAGACGGCGAGCG
>CAITGX010000303.1 GCA_903892045.1 uncultured Planctomycetota bacterium
GCGCCGGTGTTCCTGTTCTTCTCGATCACTCCCGCGAAGCGCGAGCTGTACCTGATGAGCGTCTATCCGGCGCTCGCGCTGCTCGGCGCGCGCACGCTCGCGAACGCGCTGCGCTCCGGGGCGATCGGCCGCTGGATGGCGCTGGTGCCCACCGCGCTCTTCGCGCTGCTCGCGCTGCTCTTCGCGCTGGCCCTGCCGTTCGTCGATGCACTCGCCGCGCGGGATGCAGAGCTCGCCGCAAAGCTGGAAGGCTACTTCCAGGTCACGGGCGCGACTCCGACCCTCTGGCTGCGCACGCTGCTCGTCGCCGTGATCTTCGCCTGCGGCCTCGGGTTCGCTTGGCGCGCTTGGCGTCGCGGCGCCGCGCACGACTGGGCCACCTGCGTCGCGGCGACTTGGTGCATCGGGCTCGCCGCGACCTCCGCGCTGGTGCTGCAGCCGATCAACGCCATCAAAGGCGACCGCGCCGTCGCGGCGCTGTTGCGAGCCCAAGCCGAGCGACCGTCCTCGGTGCCCTGCTACGGCACCGCGCCGGAGGGCCCACGCTTCTACGACGGCGGGCCGTGCGTGATCGGCGAGCCGCACTCGAGCGCCGGCACGGGCGACCTCGCCGCGCACATGGAGCGCGAGGGGGCTCAGTTCCTCGCGCTGTTCGAGGAGCGCGACCTCGGCCGCCTGCCTGCCGACCTGAGAGAGCGTCTCGAAGTGCGCGGGACCGTGCTGACGGGCTCGCGCCACGTCCACGTGGTCGCCCGCGCGCGCTGAGGCGCCCGAGGCTCAGGCGCGCTGGCGCGGGAGCTCGACGACGAAGCGCGCGCCGCTGAACTCGGACGTCGAGATGCTCACGCTGCCGCCCTGCGAATCCACGGCGCCGCGCACGATCGACAGGCCGAGGCCGTAGCCAGCGCGACGACCCTTGCGCGTCGAGCCGCGGCGGAACGGCTCGAACACGAGCTCGCGCTCGGCCTCGGGAATGCCGGGGCCGGAGTCGTCGACGCACACGCGCACGACGGGGCCCTCCCCGAGCAGCTGGAGTCGCACGTGACCGCCGCGCGGGGTGTAGTCGATGGCGTTGGCCACGAGGTTGGAGACCACCAGCCAGAGGGCTTCGCGGTCGCCCTCGAGCGTGAGGTCGCCGCGCTGCTCGACCTTGAGGTCGATGCCGCCGCGCTGGGCGTGGGCCCGCTCGCGACCGAGGCGGATTCCGGCCTCGATGCCGAGGTCGAAGCGCTCGTCGCCGGGAGCTGCATCGCGGCCGCGCTGGGACACCAGAGTCATCAGGTTGCCGACGGCATGCCCGATGTCGCGCAGCTCCTCGAGGTGACTCTCGAGCACGCGACGGTACTCGGCCGGATCCGACGGCCCCATCAGCGCGACCTCGGTCTCTCCAATCAGGTTCTGCAGCGGCGAGCCGAGCTCGTGCGCGAGCCCGCGGGCGAGCAGCCGCGTGCGCTCTTCCTCGACGCGGATGTTGGCGAGCATGTGCTCGAGCGCCTGCACGAGCTCCGCGATCTCGGAGGGCACTGAGCCCGGCTCGATGCTCACCTGCTCAGTCGAGTAGCGCACCTCGCGCGTGCGGCGCGCAAGCTCTGCCATGTACTCGCACGCGCGGTGGATGAAGAAGCGACCCGAAAAGTACGCCGCGAAGCCCGAGACCAGCGCAAGGGCGAAGGCCGTGTACGCGAAGCGCCGCGATTCGTCGTGCTGGTGGGAACCGTCGACCACCATCACGGCGTGGATGTCCGTACCGAGCCGCTCGCTGCGCGCGAGCATGTGCCCGTCGAAGAACTGCGGCCCCTCGCTCATGCGCAGGTTGCCCGGCAAGAGCGCGACGTCTCCGAAATCGCCCAGAACCTCGCCGGTGGTCGCGTCGATCACGCGCACGGCGAGCGGGTTGTCGTCGCGTCCCTGCCTGCGGATCGCGTTGACGAGGCGCGCGAACTCCTCGCGCCGCTGCAGGAAGGCCTCACCGGCATGGCCCGCGCCCTCGAGCTCCTCGGCCGGATCGAAGCGCGTGCGCAGCTGCGCCAGTCGCTCCGTCGCGATCTCGATCA
>CAITGX010000304.1 GCA_903892045.1 uncultured Planctomycetota bacterium
GCGCGCACGATCGGGCCGGCGACGAGCTGCGGGAAGAAGCTGACGAACAGGAAGAAGTCGAGCGGCGAGCGCGCCGGCGCGAGCTGCCGGCGGTAGATGTCGATCGTGTAGGAGAGCGTCTGGAAGGTGTAGAAGCTGATCCCCGCCGGCAGCACGATGTCCCACGGGACGAACTCCGCCGCACCATCGAAGCCGGCGGCGCTGAGACCGCGCGCGACGTTCTCCGCGAAGAAGTTGAAGTACTTGAAGTAGCTGAGCAGCCCGAGGTTTCCCACGAGCGAGAGCGCCAGCCACGCGCGCCGCGCACGCGCGCTGTCGGACCGGTGGATCGCCCCGCCGCAGTACCAGTCGAGCGCCGAGGAAGCGACGATCAGCAGCAGGAACTTCGCGTTCCAGCCTGCATAGAACACGCAGCTTGCCAGCACGAGCCATGCGAAGCTCGCTGTGCGGCGCCGCGCGAGCGCCCAGTACACGAAGTACACGAGCAGGAAGAAGCAGACGAACTCGGTCGAGTTGAACGCCATGGGAACCGCGCTCTCACGACCGTATCACGAGAGCCGCTCTTCCTTCCATGGATCGCCGCGCGGGTGAAAGCCCCTTCGTTCCCAGAACCCCGGTCGCTCCTCGGCATAGACTTCGAGCGTGCGCAGCCACTTGACCGACTTCCAGCCGTAGCGCGCCGGAACGAGCAGGCGCAGCGGGCCGCCGTGCTCGAGAGG
This sequence comes from uncultured Planctomycetota bacterium, assembly GCA_903892045.1. Lineage (GTDB taxonomy): Bacteria > Planctomycetota > UBA1135 > UBA1135 > F1-120-MAGs118. Next base: position 720 of record CAITGX010000304.1, read on the forward strand.
CAGCTCTGCGCCCGCGAGCCCCGTCGCGAGGAGCACGTCGGGTTCGAGCGCATCGGCGATGGCGAGCGAGCTGTCGTAGCGCTGGCCGTCGTAGGCGCGCACCCAGCGAGCCGTGCTCCGCAGCCCGGCCGCGGCGAGCACATCGCACAGCCGCGCGCCTCGCCAGTGCAGCGCGCGCACGCTCCAGCCCGCGGCGGCATGAAAATCGGCCTCCAGGTCGAAGGTCGCCATGGCCCGCAGCTCGGCGAGCGTGAACACCCGTGGCCGGTCGAGCTCGCCCGAGAGCGTCAGCGACCAGTACGAGCCGTCGAAGGGAGGCGGCTCGCCGACCGTGCGAACCGGAAGGCGCGCAAGCTCGCGCTGCCCAGGCGGCAGGGGCGAGCGGCTCATGATGCTCTCGGTGACGGGGCCACCGGGAGCACGACGCGGACGCGCGTGCCGTGCCCCACGCGGCTGTCGACGAACAACGCACCTTTGTGCTTGCGGACGATCCCGATCACGGCGGAGAGGCCAAGCCCGCTCCCGGTGAACTTCGTGCTGAAGAACGGGTCGAAGATGCGCGTGAGGACCTTGGGCTCGATGCCGCAGCCCGTGTCGGCGATCTCGAGCACGAGATAGTCCCCCGCCGGCAGGCTCGGCGCGAACGCCGCGCGAGCGAACTCGGCCGACTCGAAGCGCTCGACGCGCGTGCTCACGCGCACGACACCGCCTTCCGGACCGAAGGACTCCAGCGCGTTGCGCAGCAGTGCTTGCGCCACCTGCACCACGGCCGCAGGATCCGCGAGCAGCGCGGGGAGCTCGGACGCGAGCTCGCTCTCGAGGCGCACGCGGGAGTCGGAGGACGGCCCGAGATTCGCGAGCGCCTCGCGCACGGTGTCGGTGAGGTGAATGCGACGCACCCCGGAGATGTTCGACCCCGCGTAGCTCAGCATCTGCTGGCAGAGCATCGTGGCGCGCGAGGAGGCCTGCAGGATGCGCTCCATCTGGCGTGCCAGCGCGCTGCCCTCGGAAGCGGCCATGAGCGCCAGCTCGGCACTGCCGATGATGCTCGTCAGCAGGTTGTTGAAGTCGTGGGCGATGCCGCCGGCGAGCACCCCGATGCTCTCGA
>CAITGX010000305.1 GCA_903892045.1 uncultured Planctomycetota bacterium
CGAGTCGAGCACGCGGAACTCCACGCCGTCGCGCTCGAAGCTCTCGCCGCGCTGGGGAAAGCGACCGAGCTCGGCGAGCACGTAGCCGCCGAGCGTCTCGTAGTCGGCTTCCTCGGGCAGCTCGAGGTCGAACTGCTCGTTGACCTCGCTGACGTGCAGGCCGGCGTCGAGCTCGACCGCGCCGTCGGCGAGGCGCCGCACCTGCGCGGGCGCATCCTCGTCGTACTCGTCGGGGATCTCGCCCACGATCTCGCTCACGATGTCGCCGATCGAGATCAGTCCGGCCGTGCCGCCGTACTCGTCGACCACGACGGCGAGCTCAGTGCGCTGGCGGCGCATCTCCGCGAGCAGGCCGCGCACCTTGGTCGTCTCGGGCACGAGCATCGGCGTGTGCAGCAGCGCGCGGAAGTCGGCGCGCTCGAGCGGTCCCGCGGAAATGGCCTGCACCACGTCGCGGGCGGTCAGCGTTCCGATCACGCGGTCGACGCTGCCCTGATAGACGGGAATGCGGCTGTGGCCAGACTCGGCGAGCAGCCGCGCGGCCGCCGCGAGGCCCTCGTCGATGTCGGCGGCGACGATGCGCGTGCGCGGCGTCATCAGCGCCGCCGCGTCGGTCTCGCGCAGCTCCATCACCTTGCCGATCATCTCCTTCTCGGAGTCGTCGAGGCGGCCGGAGAGCTCGGCGTCCTCGATCACCTCGCGCAGGCCCGCCACGATCTGGCGCGTGGACTCGGGGTCGTCGTGCACGCCGAAGAGGCGCAGCAGGCTGCGGCGCACGGCCTCGAGGCCGGTGGTCACGAGCTCGATCGGAAGCTGCAGCACGCGGAACGGACGCAGGCTCGCCCTCACCAGTCGATCGCCGACGCGCAGCGCGAGGCTGCGCGGCAGCGCGTCCGTGGCGAACCACAGCACGGGCACGCAGGCCAGGGTGCCGGTCGCGAGGGCGCTCCACGGCCCGTAGCCCTGCTCGTAGACGACGCGCACCACGCAGGCCGAGAAGGCCAGCGTGCAGGCGAGCTCGAGCACGGCGGCGCTGGTCGTCAGGCGGTCCGAGCGCGAGAGCAGGCGTTCGAGGGCGCTGCGGGTGCTGCCCGGAGCCAGCCCTTCGAGCACGCGTTCCGGGGTCGACTGGGCGATCGAGCGCCGCAGCAGGGCGAACAGCGTGGCGCAGACCAGCGCGACCAGCGCGACCTCGATCGAGAGCAGGTCGAGTTTGAGCTCCGGCGGGGGGAGCGGGGCGAGGTCGGAGGCGAGTCGGGCGGACAGTGGGGGCAGGGACGGCATGGGGTGCGGCGCTCGGGCCGCAGGCCGGGGAGTATAGGAGCCGCGGGGGGGCGGGCGGTGTCCACGCCGGTGGCTGGGTTGCTACGAGATCGGAACATCCGCCCGGCTCCGGTCGCCGTTCGCGCGTCGGATCCGCCAACAGGAATCGCTCTAAAAGCTTTCTAGCAATACATTTATGGATCTTGGCACGGTCTGGGGCAGGCCCGGCACGCAAGCTGCTCTGTCGCCTACCATGCCCACCCTCCCGCCCCCCCTGAACCTGCGCTGCGAAGCTCTCCTGCGGACCCGAGGCGTTGTTCTGGACCGCCTGCCGGGGGAAGGCGAGTCCGAGCGAGACGACCGGATCGACACGGCCCTGATGGAGCTCTTCCGGGCCGAGCGCTGCCAAGCGAGCTTCGAGGACCTCTACGAGCATTCCTCGGCGCGCGTGCTCGAGTGGCTGCGCTGGCGCGTGCGGGTGCAGGGGGCGCGGCTCGATCCGCTGGCGCTGCTGCAGGACACCTTCGTGAACGTGTTCCGCTACGCTGGCAGCTTTCGCCCAGGCGAGCGCGGCGGCTTCCGGGCCTGGGTGCGCACCATCGCGGCCAACGTGGTGCGGCGCGCCCTGTCCCGCAGCGGGACGCCGTGGCTCAGCATGGACGCCGAGGGCGCGCCGGAGCTGGTGGACCG
>CAITGX010000306.1 GCA_903892045.1 uncultured Planctomycetota bacterium
CAGCTCGCGACGAGTTCAGCTCGCGACGAGTTCAGCTCGCGACGAGTTCAGCTCGCGACGAGTTCAGCTCGCGACGAGTTCAGCTCGCGACGAGTTCAGCTCGCGACGAGTTCAGCTCGCGACAGGCGCAGGCCTGCCGACGGGCGCGAGCTCCGGATCGGCGCTCCACCCGACGTTGTAGAGCGTGTCGCGCTCGACCGGGATGCGGCCGGCGTCGCGGATCCACTGCACGAGCTCGGCGCGCTTGACGGCCTCGGGCGTGGTCGCGCCGGCGTCGTGGTAGATGTGTTCCTCGACCACGGTCCCGTCGACGTCGTCCGCGCCGTAGGAGAGCGCGAGCTGCGCGATCGGGATGTCCATCAGGATCCAATAGGCCTTGATGTGCGGGATGTTGTCGAGCAGCAGGCGCCCGAGCGCGATCTCGCGCAGCTCGTCGACCGCCGTCGGCCCCGGCACATCCGCCATCTCGCTGTTCTCCGGGTGGAAGGACAGCGGGATGTAGGTCTGGAAGCCGCCGGTCTCGTCCTGCAGGCGGCGCAGGCGATCGAGGTGGTCGACGCGCTCCTCGGGCGTCTCGATGTGGCCGTGCAGCATGGTGCAGTTCGAGCGCAGCCCGGACTGGTGCACCTTGCGCGCCACGGCGAGCCACTCGTCGCCGGAGATCTTGAGGTGGTAGGTCTCCTTGCGGATGCGCTCGCTGAAGATCTCGGCGCCGCCGCCGGGCACGGAGCCGAGGCCCGCTTCCTTCAGTTCCTCCAGCACGACCTCGAGCGGCTTCCTGGCCGACTTCGCGATCTGGTCGAGCTCGACCATGGTGAAGGCCTTGATGTGGATCTCGGGTCGCGCGGCCTTCACGGCGCGCAGGAGCTCGAGGTAGTACGAGTAGGGGATCTTGGGCCAGACGCCCGCCACCATGTGCACCTCGGTCACCGGCTGGTGGAGCTGCGCGCGGATCTTGGCCGCGGCCTGCTCCGGCGTGAGCTGGTAGGCGCCTTCCTGACCCGGCAAGCGCTGGAACGCGCAGAAGCGGCACAGCTTGTTGCACAGGTTGGTGTAGTTGACGTGCTGGTTGACGTTGAAGTACGCGAGGTCGCCGTGCAGCCGCTCGCGCACGTGGTTGGCGAGCGCGCCGACCGCGTGCAGGTGCGGGCTGCGGTACAGCGCCACGCCGTCGTCGTGCGAGAGGCGCTCGCGCGCGAGCACCTTCTCGGCGATCGTCCCGAGGCCATGCGCGCGGGCGAGAGCGAGCAGGCGCTCATCGCGCGTCGAGAGGGTCGCGGTGCTCACGCGCTCGCTCCCTTCCAGCCGCGCGGGCGGCACTCGGCGCCCGATGCCGGGCCGCGCTGCAACTCCAGGTGGCGCGGGTCGACGATGCCGTACCACGAGTTGCGCTGCAGCGGGGTGAAGCCCGCGCGGCGGATCACGTTCTCGAGCTTCTGAATCGGCGCGAGATTGAAGCAGCCGGCCGCGCTGACCACGTTTTCCTCGAGCATCGTGCCGCCGAAGTCGTTGCAGCCGTAGGAGAGCGTCACCTGCGCCATCTTGAGGCCCGCGGTGACGTAGCTCGTCTGGATGTTCTCGAAGTTGTCGAGGTAGATGCGCGCGAGCGCCTGCATGCGCAGGTACACGCTGGGCGTCTTGCGCTCGGGGTAGATGTGCTCCTCGGGCACTCCGTCGGGCTGCATCAGCCAGCAGGCGAAGGCCGTGAAGCCGCCGGTCTCGTCCTGCAGGTCGCGCAGGCGCGTCATGTGCTCGATGCACTCCGCGGCGGTCTCGACGTGGCCGAACATCATCGTCGCCGACGAGCGCAGGCCGGCCTCGTGCACGCGGCGGTGCACCTCGAGCCAGCGCTCTGTGGTCGTCTTCTTGGGCGCGATGATCTTGCGCACGCGCTCGACGAGGATCTCCGCGCCGGCGCCGGGCACGCTGCCGAGCCCCGCCGCCATCAGGTCGCGCAGCACGTCCTCGACGGGCCGCTTGTCGATCTTCGAGAGGTGGTCGAGCTCGGGCGCCGAGAGCGCGTGCAGGTTGATCTGCGGGAAGCGCGCGCGCAGGTCGGAGAAGAGCTCGCACCACCAGTCGCTCTTCAGGTACGGGTGGTGGCCGCCCTGCATGAGCACCTGGCGCCCGCCTTGGTCGGCGAGCTCCTGCATCTTGGCCACGATCTCCTCGCGCGGCAGCACGTAGGCGCCCTCGGCCTTGGGGCGGCGGTAGAAGGCGCAGAAGCCGCAGTCGGTGATGCAGACGTTGGTCGGGTTGAGGTTGCGGTCGACGATGTACGTGACGTGCGGCTCGGGGTGCTTCGCGCGGCGCACGTGGTCGGCCAGCAGGCCCAGGGTGAGCATGTCCGCGCGCTCGTGCAGGTAGAGCCCTTCCTCGGGCGTGATCCGCTGGCTCGAGCGCACCTTGTCGGCGATGCGGTCGAGCTCGCGGGCCACCTCGCCGCTCTTGGCGCGCGAGGCGAGGGGGGCGTTCCAGAGGGGATGGACCGGCGTCGGAGGCGCCGCAGGAGCCTGCTGCATGGTGACGGAGTATAGGCCGCATCCCGCCCATTTCCCGTGCCTGCGCGGTCTCGGCAACGGGCCGAAACGGCCGCCGATGGAGTCTGCGTGCGGCGCTCCCTACACTCCTCGCCCCAATCGACCCGATCTGGAGCGCCCATGTCGACCCCCGCCCCCAGCCTGATGGACAAGATCGTCTCCCTGTGCAAGCGCAGGGGCTTCGTGTTTCCGGCCTCCGAGATCTACGGAGGCATCGGCAACACCTACGACTACGGCCCGCTCGGGGTCGAGCTGAAGCGGCGCGTCAAGGAGGCCTGGTGGACCCGCATGGTCACTTTGCGCGACGACATCGTCGGCCTCGACAGCGCCATCATCCAGAACCCCAAGACGTGGGAGACGTCGGGCCACGTGTCCAACTTCACGGACCCGATGGTCGACTGCAAGAAGTGCAAGGGACGCTTCCGCGCCGACAAGCTCGACGACGCGCGCTGCCCCGAGAAGCCCTCCAAGAAGCCCGGTGAGTGCGGCGGCGAGCTCACGGAGGCGCGCGAGTTCAACCTGATGTTCAAGACCAACGTCGGGCCCGTCGAGGGCTCCGGCTCGGTCGCCTACCTGCGCCCCGAGACCGCGCAGGGCATCTTCCTCAACTTCAAGAACGTGCTCGAGAGCTCGCGCGTCAAGCCGCCCTTCGGCATCGCGCAGATCGGCAAATCGTTCCGCAACGAGATCACGCCCGGCAACTTCGTGTTCCGCACGCGCGAGTTCGAGCAGGCCGAGATGGAGTTCTTCATCCCGCCCGAGCAGAACGACCAGTGGTACGAGTACTGGGTCAACGAGCGCTTCAGCTGGTACGTCGACTACGGCATCGACCCCGCCAAGCTGCGCAAGTACCAGCACCCGCAGGAGAAGCTCGCGCACTACTGCAGGGCCTGTACCGACGTCGAGTACGAGTACCCGTTCGGCTGGGGCGAGCTCGAGGGCATCGCCTGTCGCACGGACTTCGACCTGAAGAGCCACTCCGCGGCCTCGGGCAAGGACCTGTCGTACTTCGACCCCGAGTCGAAGGCGCGCTACGTCCCGTGGGTCGTCGAGCCCGCCGCGGGCGTCGACCGCACGGCGCTCACCTTCCTGATCGACGCCTACGAGGAGCAGGCGCTCCCCGACGGCGACGTGCGCACGGTGCTGCACTTCCACCCGGAGATTGCGCCGATCACCGTGGCGGTGCTGCCGCTCGTGAAGAAGGAAGGCATGCCCGAGAAGGCGAGCGAGATCGACCGCATGCTGCGCCAGGCGCGCTTCACGACCTTCTACGACGAGAGCGCGGCCATCGGCCGGCGCTACCGTCGTCAGGACGAGGTCGGCACGCCGTTCTGCGTGACGATCGACGGCGAGACGCTCAAGAACGACGTCGTCACCGTGCGCCACCGCGACTCGATGACGCAGGAGAGCGTCAAGGTCGCGGACCTCGAGGCCTACCTGCGTGCCGCGATGCGCAGCTGGAAGCGCCCGGCCAAGTAGTCAGGGCCGCCGCGCTCGTGCACCGGCCGCGCAACCCTTTCTGGGTGCGCGGCCGGTCGCTTTTCAGGCCTGCAGCGCGCTTGTCGGCAGCGCGAATCCGATTCGTGCCCGTCCGCGCCGCGGCCCTCAGATTGCGATTTCCTGTTCGGCCGAGGCACCGCGGCGGCCGAAATCCCCGTCCGGGGACGTCGTCGTGCGCGTGGCTCGCAGGCCGCGCGGGGCGATGCAGGCATGGGGAACAGACTTCATCACAGCAAGCGCGGCGGCTTCACGCTGCTCGAGGTGCTCGTCGGAGGCGTCGTGCTCACGCTCGGTGCCGTCGGCATGGCGGGAGCCATGCTCTCGTCGCTGACGCTGCAACGCTGCGAGAGCGATGCCGCACTCGCGCGCGTGGCCGCGCGGCGCGTGCTCGAGGAGCTCTCCGCGTCCGACTTCCGCGAGGCCTACGCGCTCTACAACCAGAGCACGCAGGACGACGCCGGGCTCACGCTCACCGCTCGAGGCCCGAACTTCGTCGTGGCTGGCCTTCGCGCGCGGCCGGGAGACGCCGACGGGCAGTGCGGGCGCGTGCTGTTCCCGACGGTCATCGCGGGCGGCGTCGAGTGGCTGCGCGAAGATGTCGTCGATGCTGCGCTCGGCATGCCGCGCGACCTGAATGCGGATGGCGCGATCGACGGCCAGAACCGGGCCGCGGACTACGAGCTGCTTCCGGTGCGCGTGCGCGTCGAGTGGCGCGGAGCGCGCGGAGACGAGACCTTCGACCTGGAGACGATCCTGTGCCGTCGCCGTTGACCGCACGTCGCGCGCGGCGCGGAGTGACCCTGCTCGAAGTGGTGATCGCCACCGGATGCCTCGCGCTCCTGCTCGGCGCGATCGGAACCGTGGCCCTGCGTGGCCGCTCTGCCGCCGAGGCGGGAGTGAGCGCGACGGCTCTTTCCGGGAAGGCCCAGCGCCTCGTCGATCGCATCGCCACCGAGCTCATGAACGCGACCTCGGCCAGCCTGCCGCTCTCACCCGCTGCCGGGCGTGCCGCG
>CAITGX010000307.1 GCA_903892045.1 uncultured Planctomycetota bacterium
GCAGCGTGCTCTTCGGCAGGTGGAAGTTGGTCATCAGCACGTCGACGACGTGGAACGGCGCACCGGGCACGAGAAACAGCCACGTCTCGCCGCGCCCCGCGACAAGTCGCCCCGTGGCGGCCGCGCAGCTCTCGAGCACGCGCACGCTCGTCGTGCCGACCGCGACGACGCGCCCACCGCGCGCGCGGCAGCGCTCGACCGCGTCGACCGTGGCCTGCGAGAGCTCGTAGCGCTCCGAGTGCATCACGTGCTGCGAGACATCCTCGACCGACACGCCCTTGAACGTGCCTTCGCCCACGTGCAGCGTGACGCTCGTGCGCTCGACGCCGCGCGCCTCGAGTCGCGCCAGCAGCTCGGGCGTGAAGTGCAGGCCCGCCGTCGGCGCCGCGACAGCGCCGAGCTCGCGCGCGAACACCGTCTGGTAGGACTCGCGGTCGCGTTCGGCCGCCGGATCGGCCCCGCGCGGACGGCGGATGTACGGCGGCAGCGGCGCACGGCCGACCGACTCGACGAGTTCCTCGCTCGCGCGCTCGCCCGTGCTCGGGTCGAGCAGCTGCACGGAGCGTTCCCCGCCTTCCGCGCCGCGCGCGCCGATCCGCGCCACGAGCCGCCCGCCCTCGAGCTCGACCCGCTCGCCCTCGCGCAGCTTGGCCGCCGGACGGACCAGCGCACGCCAGGCGAAGTCCGGTCGCAGCTCGAGCAGCAGCATCTCGACCGCGCCACCGCTCGCGCGGACCCCGACCAGCCGCGCGCGTCGCACTTTGGTGTCGTTGACCACGAGCAGGTCCCCGGGCCGGAGCAGCTGGTCGAGGTCGCGCACCGTCCGGTGTTCGCTGCGATCGCCCAGAATGTCGTGTACGAACAGCCGCGCGCTGTCCCGGGGCTCGACCGGGGCCTGCGCGATGCGCTCCTCGGGCAAGTGGTAGTCGAAGTCGGAGAGCTTCATGGAGACCGGCTCGACGGCCCGCCCGCTCCTGCCCCGCGGTTGGGCGGGAAGGCTGGGGGGTGGGCCGTGGGGCCGGGGCAGTATCCCGACCCCCGCGCGGCGCGCAAGCGAGCCCCCGCCGCGGCCCTGCCTGGCCCCCGGCGTTTCACTTTCGGCACATTCATGAAACATGGGACAGGAGAGAAAGCGCCCTCCGGAGGCCCTAAAAGGGCATTTCTCCCAGCTCCGCCGGCCTACCCGCCTAGAATGTTGCCGCTTTGAAACATTTTTTCAACTTTCCCTAAGGAACGCGGGCCGATCTGCCGTATACAGGAGTGCGAGGTCAACGCCTCGTCCACTGACAGCCATGCCCGGGGGGGCCATGGAGGTCGGCGGAGACTTCCCCCCTGGGAAGCACTTGGGGAGCCCGTTCGCAAGGACGGGCTCCCCGATCTCTTTCCCGGCCGCCCGCCCGCGGCCTCGCCGGCGCCCTCAGTCCTCGCTGTCGCCCCCGGCGGCCTTGGAGGCGATGGGCCCGAGCTGTTCCATGCGCGTCACGAGCGTGTCGGGGTCCCAGCCGAGGTACAGCGCCGCGCGCGTCTTGTTGATCGTGCCGCGCAGGTTCGCGGTCGCGGCGAGCGCCGCGCGCAGGAGCTCCGGATCGGGCTGGCGCGAGCTCGCGCGTCGCAGGAGCTCGACCCCGGCCCGCCGCGCGGTGCGCTCGAGCGCCTCGCGCCCGATCTCCGCTCCGGGATGCTGGAGCACGAGCTTGAAGATCAGGTTCTCCAGCTCGCGCACGTTGCCCGGCCACGGCTGGCGCCACAGGAGCGCCAGCGCTTCGTCATCGAGAATGGGAGCCGCGACGCCTTCCTCGGCCGCGCAGCGCCGCGCCAGCGCCTGCACGATGCGCACGAGTTCCACGCGTCGCTCCGCCAGCGAAGGCACGCGCAAGGCAAGTCGCTCGAGCCGCCGCGCAAGATCGGCTCGCAGGGTGCCGCGTTCCGCGAGCAGCGCCGCAGCCTCGGGCAACAGGAAGATCCAGCGTGCGCGGCTCGCGCGCCCCGACGCTTCCCACAGGGAGAGCAGCTCGACCTGCAGCGCCTCGCTGGCGCGCTCGACGTCGGTGACCAGCACCACTCCGCCTTCCGCGCGCGAGGCGAGCGCCGCGATCGACCCGGCACCGAGAGCGAGGGCCGAGACGGCGAGCGCAGGGCCACGCGCCCGCCCGCCCTCGAACTGCAGCCAGCGCGCCACCACGCGCCGCCCGCTGCCCGCGGCGCCGGACAGCGCGCACGGGGCCTGCGAACGAGCGGCCGCGAACACGTGCTCGACCCAGCCTTGGCCGCCGCTGTCGGGCGCGAACCACACATCGTGCCCGTGCTCCCCGCGATGCCACTCGCGGAAGCGCGCGATGCGCAGCTCGGTGAAGCTCGCGGCGCGCGCCGCCCAGCGTTCCGCCAGAGCAACCGGGAAGTCGTTGCGCCGCTGCGACTCCACGGCGAGGAAACCGCACAGCGCCTCGCCGGAGCGAATCGGCAGGACGAGCCCCGAGGCCGAGCTCGCGGCCAACGCGAGCTCCGGCTCGGGCTCGGCCCAGCGCACCAGCGCCGCCGTCCGGCGCGCTCGAGCGAGCGCGCGACCGCCACCGCGTTCCTCCCCGAGCTCCGCGCCGCCATCACAGCTCTCCCGCAGTTCGTCGCCGTCGACCTCGAAGCCCCACCAGCGTCGCTGGGCGGTCTTCATGCCGAGCTCTGCCACCAGCGCGCGAATCGCCTCCGCGCACGGGCCCTCGCCGGCGGCGACCGGAGTCGCGGCGGAAGGCACCACGGCCGCAGCGCGCACGTCCCGCTGCGCCTCGTGGCGTGCCGCGAAGCGCGCGCCGATGCGCTCGAGCGCGACGAGCGGAGGCACGAGGTGATGCTCGAACTCGAGCCGGATCCAGCCTTGGACCTCGCCGAGCGCATCACGCAGGGGAGCCAGTGCGAGCGCGCGCGTGAGGGGCGCGAGGGCTGAGCGCAGCGCCTCGTGCTCGCTCTCGCGCGCCGCGCCCGCCGCCGGACGATGGACCACGCGCCCTTGGGCGCTCACGACCAGCGCATTCTCGGGCGAGCCAACCTGCGACGCGACGCTCTCGAGTCCGCGCAGCCAGTCTCGCACGCGCTCGCGCAGCGCCGGAGCGACGTCGCACTCCCGCACCTCGTGCCGCCCCCGCTCGCGCAGCAGGAAGACGGCCACCACGCTCGCGCCGCACAGGCGCCGCAGCTCGCGCGCATCGACCGCGCACTCCGCCGCACAGCGCGCCTCGCCTTCGGCCTCACGGCCTGCGAGCTGCGGCAGCCAGTCCGGACGAGCCGCGCGCAACGCGACCAGCGCTGCAGGCACGCGCGCGGACCCGCCGAGCGGCTCGCCAGCGAGCTCCTCGCCGGCGCAGGTCCGCGCCCACTGCGCGAGGCGCGCGAGTCGCAGGTCCCGCTGCAGGAGCCCCGGTGCGGATTCCAGCTCATGCAACGCCGCGCGCACCGCTCCGCGCTCGAGCAGGCACTCGCACCAGCCCGCCAGCGCATCGGCCGCGACCACGGCAGACGCACCGCCCGTCGAACGTTCCTGCCGCAGCACGTGCCATGCGCGCTCGGCCTGCTCCAGACCAGCCGCCACGCGCACAAGGCGCGTGCGCCACGTGCGCTCCTCGTCGGCAGCCAGCCCGAGGCGCGCAGCGCCGTCGAGCAGCCGCCCGAGCGCGCGTGCCGTGCCTTCCTCGAAGTCGGGCAGCTCGGGCAGCCACGGCAGCTCCTCACGCTGCTCCTCGATCAGCCCCCACGCGCGCTGCCGCTCGAGCTCGGGCTCGCCACAGTCCGCGAAGCTCGCGGAGCCGAGCGCGGCGCGCAGTCCGTGCCGCACGAGATCGAGCACAGCGCGCAGCAGCGCTCTCCGCCGCTGCAAGTCGAGCTCGCCGCGCGCGCGCTCGAGCGACAGACCCACGACCCCCGCGGGACTCGCCCGGCCGCTGTCGACGAGCAGCCGCAGGCAGGTCACGAGCGCGCGCGCCGGTGCACGCCTCCGCTCGGGGACATCGGGCAGGAGCGTGGACACGGGATCGACGGCGAGCATCTCGGTTCCTTTCTCAGGCGGCGCGGAGCAGCGCAGCTCGGTCGTGATCCCCGAGCCGTTCGAGCCACAGACACAGGCGTGCGAGCCAGCGACGGCGAACGGCCGCGCTGCGCGGGCGCGAGAGCGCGGCGAGTGCGACGGCCGAGGCGGGGCGCCAGTCCCCGCTGGCGGCGAGAGCCAGCGCGAGCGCCGCGCGGGCGCGGGAGCTCGGCCGCAGCGCGACGGCGAGCGACGCGAGCTCGAGCGCCGTCGGCCACGCGGCCCGACGCTCGACCGCCAAGGCATCGAGCGCGCGCGCGACCCCCTCGCCGGGAGTGAGACCGTCCAGCGCGAGCAGGTGACGCGCCTCGAGGCAGCGTTCTCGCAGGGCCTCGTGCTCCTCTTCCGGCAGCGACGGGCCGCGCAAGGCGAGGCGTGCGGCGGAGGCCAGCACGGCCGAGACCTCGGACACGTGCACGACGAGCAGCTCCGCCTGCGCCTGCGCGAGCCGCGGCGGCAGGCAGCCGACGCCGAGCAGATCGGAGCGCACGAGGCCGCGGCGCGCCTCGAGCTCCGCGAGGGCTCGCAGCTCGGGCGCGAGCTCGCGCGAGAGCTCGTCCAACACTCTGCAGGCGCTCATTCCGCGCTCCCCTGGCCGAGCGCTGCCAGCGCCGCCTCGAGTGCCCGGCGCGCCGCGCGCCCCGTCTCGCTCGGCGTGCTGCCGAGCTCGCGCGCGGCCACGTCGATCTCGCGCGCCTCGATCACCAGCGCGCGGAACGCGCGTCGCTCCAGGCGCTCGCAGCCGTTGAGCGCGACACACGCGCGCGCCAGCGCGGCCGGTTCGAGCTTGAGCTTGCCGGCGAGCTCCGCAAGAGCCGTCGGTGCCGCGCGTCCGTGCGCGGACTGTTCACGCTCCTCCTCGGCCAGCTCGCGCAGCGCAGCCTGCACGCGCGCATCGAGCCAGGCATCGAGCTCCGGTTGTCCGCGATAGCGCGGGGCGAAACGCGCGACGTGCGCTGCGGTGCGCAGGAACGCACGGTCGGGATCGAGGAACAGCGCCTCGCTCGCGAGACCGCTCGCCACTCGCGCGCGCAGCTCCAGCGGATCGCCCGCGATGAGGCGCGCGAGCACTTCGCGCGGCGTCGCACCCGCGAGCAGCGCTCGGGCGCTCGCGCGACTCGCGCGCTTTTCGGGACAAGCCTGCGAGGCCTCCACGGTCGGCGAGTCGCACTCGCTCTCGGCCGTCTTCGAAGTCGATGCCATCGAACGGACTCCTGTGCTCGGGAACAGCTCGCCGCGCGGGGACTTGGGGCGCGGCGCAGGACGCACTTGGTTCTCCGCAAGTCGCCCGCGTCCCGCCAGAGGCTCCCGCACCTCCGTCCGCGCCAGACCAGCCAAGGATCGGTCTCCAAGTCCATTCTTGACAGTCACTTGCGTCGAAGTGCGGTTTTCGGGCCACGCTTCGGCCAGCGCGCGTCCGGGACGCCTGTTTCCCCCACTTTCGTGCACGGAGGCTCGCCGGACCTCGGGGGCCCACCAACGACGACGGGCTCCCCCTGCCTGCGGGGAGCCCGTCGATTCGAAGCCAGCGCGCCGCGCTCAGCTCTTCTTCGTGCCCTCGTCGGCTTCCGGGGCCGCGAGCTTGCCGAGGTACTCGGGCATCTCGACGCCACCGACCGACTTCATCACGTTCATCAGCGGCGGGACGGCCTGGCCGAGGCTCGAGAGGAAGCCCGCGGCTCCGCCCTTGCCACTGCCGTTGCCCGAGTCCCACACCGTGACCTTGTCGAACTTGATGTTCGAGATGGCCTTGGCGCTGGTCTCCGCGAGGTGATCGAGGTGCTCGAGCATGAGCAGCTGGAAGGCGTGGTTCGCGCCGCCGCAGCCCTGCACGAGCTTGGAGAGACCCTCGGCCTTGCGCGCGAGGATCTCGAACTCGCCGCGCGCCTGCGCCTCGAGGCGCAGGAAGGTCGCGCGCGCCTCGCCCTCGGCCTGCAGCGTGAGCGCGGCCGCGCGGGCGGCGGCCTCGATCTTCACGCGCTCGGCCTCGGCCTCGGCCTCGACGACGATGCGCGCCTTCTGCGCGCGCGCCGGCGCCTCGAGCAGCGCGCGCTGCTCGGCTTCGACCTTCTTCGAGTTCGCCTCGGCGGCGATCGCCTCGGCCTGGTACTGGGCCGCGGCCACCTCGGCCTCGGCCTGGCGCCGACGCGTCTCGCCGAGCGCGAAGCTCTCGGCCTGCTTGACCTTGAGCTCGGCTTCGGACTGCGCAATCAGCGCGCGCGAGAGGTTTTCGCCCGAGACCGCCTCGGCGTTGGCCTTGGCGACCTGCACGCGCATGGCGCGCTCGGATTCCTTGACTTGCGACTCGCGCTCGAAGGAGGCCCGCTGCTCGCCGATCGCCTTCTCCTTGGCGAACTCCGCGACGCGCACGGCCATGTCGCGCTCGGCTTCCTTGACCTGCGCCTCCTTCTCGAAGCTCGCGCGCTGCTCGCCGATCGAGCGCTCCTTCTGGAGCTCGGCGACGCGCACGGCCATGTCGCGCTCGGCCTCCTTGGTGCCGATCTCGCGCAGCTTGGTGGCCTTGGCGACCTCGATCTCGCGCTCGCGATCCGCGGCCGCGACGCCGATGGCGCCCTTCTTGAGCTGCTCGGCGACGTCGATCTCGGCCTGCTGGATCGCCTCGCTGGCGGCCTTGCGACCGAGCGCCTCGATGTAGCCCGACTCGTCCGTGATGTCGGTGATGTTCACGTTGATCAGCACGAGGCCGATCTTCTCGAGCTCGGGCTCGAGGCTGTGCTGCACGTTCTTCAGGAACACGTCGCGGTCCTTGTTGATCGCCTCGATGTTCATCGACGCGATCACTTGGCGCAGCTGGCCGAAGATGATGTCGAGCGCCTGGTTCTTGATCTGCTCGGTCGAGAGCCCGAGCAGGCGGATCGCGGCGTTCTGCATCACGCCCGGCTGCGTGCCGATCGCGACCGTGAAGTAGCTCGGCACGTTGACGCGGATGTTCTCCGCGGACAGCGCGCCCTTGAGCGGCACTTCGATCTGGATCGGCTCGAGATCGAGGTAGTCGTAGGCCTGGATCAGCGGCCACACGAACGAGCCGCCGCCGTGCAGGCAGCGCGAGGACTCGCCCTTCGCGACCTTGCCGTAGATCACGAGGATCTTGTTCGACGGGCAGCGCCGGTAGCGCGTGACCAGCATCAGCATGAAGCTGAAGGCGAACAGGAGCACCAGCAGCACGCCGACGATG
Source organism: uncultured Planctomycetota bacterium (assembly GCA_903892045.1). GTDB lineage: Bacteria > Planctomycetota > UBA1135 > UBA1135 > F1-120-MAGs118. The sequence goes on from CAITGX010000307.1 coordinate 7,269, forward strand.
GCGACCGGGTTCTCGAGCAGGCCGTCGACGCCGCCCTGCGGCGCGAGCGTGGCGAGCGAAAGGAACTGGGACATGGGAAGACTCGTTTCGTTCGGGGGAATCAGAGGGCCTCGACCTCGAGCGTGTCGCTCGAGGCCACGGCCACGACCTTGCATAGGGCACCCGTCTTGATCTCGCGGCCGCGGGTGATGGCCTTGTACTGCATGGTGCGCGCCTGGATCGGCACGGTGACGCTGCCGGTGCCCGAGCGCTCCGCCGGCACGGTCAGGTACACGCGGCCCTCGACGCCGAGCGCGTTGCGAATGTCGAGATTGCCCTCCGAGCGCAGGCGCGAGAGCTGGGTCATGATCAGGCCGACCGTGAAGAACGCGATGCTGCCCGAGGCGAGCGCAATCAGCACGCTGGCCCAGCCCGCGAGCCCCGCGTTCGAGGCCGCCCAGCCGCCGACGCCGAAGAAGGCGATGAAGGCCACCACCGTGCGGAACGAGAGCCCGCCCGCGCCATGCGCACCGTCGTGGGCCGCGTCGGCGGGCTCGACATGGAAGTCGTGAGACTCCGGCGTGATGTCCGCGTCGCCCCCTCCGCCGATCAGCGCGAGGACGACCTGGATGACCATCAGGAGCGAGCCGCCGAGAGCGGCCGCGACGAAGACGGTGTGCAGGCTGGGCATGGCAGGGGCTGGACTTCCGAGGAGCTCTGGACCGCGGCACTACGCAGGACGCGCCGAGTTCTTCGCGATGAACGCGGAACTTCGCGCAGCGGCGCGGAGTCTAGCGGCGCCCGGGCGGCGCTCGCCACCGCGGTTGTCTCGCGACGCCCCGGCGCTACCATCCCGGGCCCGCTCCGGCCGCCCGATGGCGCCCGGGGCCCCTCCCCAACCCTACGGATGAGCTCGATGGGACTGACGCTGAACGGCAAGACCGGTGTGATCTTCGGAGTCGCGAACAAGCGCTCGATCGCCTGGGGCTGTGCCCGCTCGCTGGCCGACGCCGGCATGCGCCTCGCCGTGACCTACGCCAACGAGCGCCTCGAGAAGAGCGTGCGCGAGCTCGCGGCCGAGCTGCCCGGCTCGATCGTGCTGCCCTGCGACGTCACCCAGCCGGCCCAGATCGACGCCGTGATGGACTCGATCAAGGCCGAGCTCGGCGGGCTCGACTCCGTGATCCACGCGGTCGCCTTCGCCAAGCGCGAGGAGCTCGAGGGCGACTTCTTCCACACCTCCAAGGAGGGCTACATGCTCGCCCACGAGGTCAGCGCGTACTCGCTCACCGAGATCTCGCGCAAGGCGCTGCCGCTGATGGAGGGCCGCGAGGGCTCGATCGTGACCCTCACGTACTTGGGCGGCGAGCGCGTGATCAAGAACTACAACGTCATGGGCATCGCCAAGGCCGCGCTCGAGGCCAGCGTGCGCTACCTCGCGGCCGACTTGGGCCCGCGCGGCATCCGCGTCAACGCCATCAGCGCCGGTCCGATCCGCACGCTGTCCGCGGCCGGCGTCTCGGGCTTCAACTCGATGCTCGACCACATCGCCGAGACCGCGCCGCTGCGCCGCAACGTGACCTCGGAGGAGGTCGGCGACACCTGCCTGTTCCTCTGCAGCCCCCACTCGCGCGGCATCACCGGCTCGATCGTCTACGTCGACGCCGGCTACCACGTGATGGGCGTCTAGCGCCGCTCGAGCGAGACGCTGGCGAGCATCGCCGCCAGCTCGCCGCGCACGAGGGGCCAGTCGCTCTCGCGCGAGTGCGCCTCGAGCACCACGATCGCCATGCCGCGGTCGAGCACCAGCTCGAAGCCGCGGCTGCCCTCGCCGGCGCCACCGCGCGCGCTCCACTCGAGCCGCACCGCCGGGCAGCCGTCGATCTCGCCGCGCTCGGTGAGCTCGACCAGGCGCCCCTCGGAGCGCAGCGTCTCGCGCGCGAAGTCCTCGATCCAGTCGGGATCGCTGACCGCATGGAAGTCGGGCTCCACGCGATAGGCGAGCGCGCCCGCGAAGGGATCGCTCGGGTCGCGCACCAGAGCCTGCGCACCATCGCGCCGCGACTCGCTCCAGTCGCTCCATCCCGGCGGCACGCGCAGCGCGAAGCCCGCGTCTCCAGGCCGCCAGATCCGGGCGCGGCGCGTGGCGCGCACCGTGTCGTCGGCTCCGAGGCTCCCGATCAGGAACAGCACGAAGACGACGAAGGCGATGAACCAACCGGTGGCGGGATGCGAGCGCATGGCGGACCCCGCTCCCCTCGGAAGGCGCGCGCCGGCCGCTTGAGACGACGCGGCTAGAACGCCATGCCGACGGAAAAGTGTGCGCGCCAGCGGTCCTCGTCGGGGCGCGGGTCGGGATTCCAGCCCCAGTCGAGGCGCAGCGGGCCGATCGGCAACAGGTAGCGCACTCCCGTGCCGAGCGCGGAGCGAGCGCCCTGCCAGTCGAGCACGTCCTGCGCCTGCGGCGCGAGCGTTCCGACGTCCCAGAACAGCGCTCCCTCGAGCGGCCCCTTCACGCGCTGGCGCAGCTCGGCGGTGAAGACCTGAAAGCCCTCGCCGCCGATCGGATTGCCCTCGGGGTCGCGCGGGCCGAGCTCGTCCTCGCGGAACGAGCGCACCGTGTTCTCGCCGCCGTTGAAGAAGCGTTCCTGCAGCGGGATGCCGCTGGTCGAGCCGTGGGGCGCGATCACGCCCATGCGCCACGAGAGCGCGACCACGGTCCCGTCGAGTGGACTGGTCAGCCAGGTCTCCGTCAGGCGCAAGCGCGTGAAGTCGAGCTGGGAGCCGAGCGCGGCATCGCCGTACTCCAGCGAGGCGCGCAGCAGGTTGCCTTCGGTCGGCACGAAGATGCTGTCGCGCCGGTCCCAGCTGCCGATCAGCGAGAGGGTCGAGATGTCGACGTTCTCGGTCTGGGCCAGTGCCGCCGGATCCGTGACGTCGATGTCGCTGACGCGCGAGGCACGGAAGCGGTACTCGGTCGAAAGCCGCAGGCGCGGCCGCAGCTCGCGCGAGAGCGACAGCGCCGCACCGAGCTCATCCTTGTCGTAGGAAGGCTCGTCGCGCAGCTCCTGGAACACGGAAACTCCCGCCTCGAAGTCGCTGCCGAAGAGGTGTGGCTCGGAGAGACCGACGACGGCGCGCTGGGCGCGCTGGGCGAACAGGCCGTCGAGGCTCAAGGTGCGTCCAGCGCCGAGCAGGTTCGTCTCGCGCAGGCCGGCGAGCGCGCGCAGACCCTCGTAGGAGCCGTAGCCGGGCTCGAAGAAGACCTCGGTGCTCGTCGCCTCCTCGACCTCCACCACCAGCCGACGCTCCGGCTCGCCACCGGCCTCGAGCGCGACATCCACCCGGCGGAAGAGTCCGCTGCGATTGAGCCGCGTGAACGTCGCGCGCACGGCGCGCACGTCGTAGCGATCGCCCGCGCGGATCGTCACGAGGTCGAGCACGTGGCTCGTGCGCGTCTTCTCGTTGCCGCGAACCACGATTCCCGACACGCGCACCTCGGGCCCGGGCACGACTGTGAAGGCGAGGGGCACGCGCGCCTCGGCGTCGGGCGTGCCCTCGCGCAGGTCGACCTCGACATCCGGCCGCCCGCGCTGCTGGTAGTGCTCTTCGATGCGCGCGCGCAGGTCGAGCGGCAGACGCGGCGAGAGCGGACGGCCGCTCCACGCGGAGAGGTCGAGCTCCGCGTCGATGGAGGGCACGCCGCCCTCGAGCGAGAGCGCGGGAGCGACCGTGTAGCGCGCTCCTTCAGCGAGCCGCAGCGTCACGCGCGCGCTCGTTCGGGTCGCATCGAACTCGACCGCCGTCTCGCTCACGCGCGCATCGAGGTGCCCCTTCGAAGCGGCGTAGGCCTCGAGCGAGCGTGCCGCCTCCGCGACCTCGCGCTCGACATACCAGCGCGGCACGCTCGAGCGCTCGAGACCTGCAAGCCCGAGCGCGGAGAGCGCCTCGGACGCGCGCAGCCGCGCGCAGCCCTCGATGGCGACGGACGCGAGGCGCGTGCGCGGTCCCTCGCGAACGAGGAATACGGCCTTGCGCCCGGCGCCGGCGTCCTCCGAGTACTCGTACTCCACGGCGCAGGACGCGAAGCCCTGCGCGCGGTAGTGCTCGACCAGCGTGAAGGCGGCATCGTCGACCGCCGAGCGCGGCTGCGCGCGACGCGGCAGGTCGGCGAGATCCGCGGATACGACCCGCTCGAGGTCGAGGGCCGTGAACGCCTTGGCGCCCTCGAAGCGCACCGCGACCTCGGCCGCATCGAGCGCCGTGCGCGGTCCCGGCGCGGCCGCGCACGCGGCGAGCAGGAGCGACAGCAGGAGGAGCCCGAGCCGCTTCAACGCAGCCTCATGACGAAACGGGCTCCGAAGTTGATGCGCTCGTAGATGTCGCGCTCGCCGCGCAAGTAGATCGCGCGCCCCACGCCATCCGCTCGGCCGCTCACGCGGATGCGCACCTGCGCCGTGGAGCCGCCGTTCTGCGTCACGTCGGCCCCGGTCTGGAACTCGACGCGCTCCATCATGGAGCCCTCGCCCTCGAACAGCCGCGAGAGCAGGTCCTTGCCGAGGTACACGATCACCGTCTCGGCGGCATCGATGCCGTCATCGCCCGTGAGCGAGGCACCGGGTGCGCGGCCCGTGAGCAGGAGCAACAGGATGTCCTCGCCCGGGAGCGGCGGGACGGATGACAGCTCGAGCTCGGGCGCGCTGTAGCGCCCCCCTGCGCGGATCGCGATGTCGTAGCCACGCACGCGCGTCGACAAGGTGAAGTCGAGCGCCGGATCGAGCGGGTCGCGACGGTCGATCGCCAGCGTGCCGGAGCGCAGCTCGAGGTTGGCCGCTGGCAACGGCACGACCGTCGGATCGAGGAACAGGGCGCCCGTGAGGATCGGCGCGCGACCGGTGCCGGTGAGCGCAAGGTTGGGACGCAGCGAGCCGCGGGCCACGTTGCTGTCGATGCGGAAGGGCTCGCCACCGCGCAGGCGCACGTCAAAGCGCAAGGTGGAGAGTGCCCCCTTGTCGATCGAGAACAGCGGCGGGCTCGCCTCGCGTCCGAGGCCACCGCGCGGCCTCGGACGGAACCAGTCGAAGTTGCGCGACCAACGACTGTCCTGCGGCGCAAGCTCGCCCTTCAGGACGAGCGCATCCAGCGGACCCGCGAGCGCAAGCTGCGCATCGGCGCGCACGCGCAGGTCGGGACGCTGCACCACGAGCAGCTCGCGCCCTCGAATCGCGAGGTCGAGCTCGACGCGCGGCGAGAGGCGCACTTGGCCGTCGATCTCGAACGGACCGGCCCCGAGCTCGCCCTGAAGCCGCTCGACGACCACGCGCTCGCCCTCCAGCCGGAACTCGCCTTCCAGCCTCTGCAGCGCGGGAAATCCGGCATCGAGCCGCAGTTCCCCGCCGCGGAGCTCGGCGCGCCCCATCAATATGGGTGCCGCGAGCGTGCCACCGACCCTAACCTCACCGCGCGTGAGGCCAGCGGTGCGGCGCAGCGACGGTGTGAGCTCCGCGAGCACGGCCAGGTCGTCGATCGACCAGCTCGCCCCGAGATCCATCCCGGACTCGTCCTGCGGGAGGCGCCCCTCGCGCCACCAGCGCTCGAGTCCCGGGCGCGAGAGCAACGTGCCGCGCGCCGCGACCCGCACTCCGGGCCGCGCCGCGAGCTCGAAGTCGTCGAGCACGAGTGCGCCGTCGAGGGTCGCACGCGCGCGCACGGTTCCTTCGCCGACACCGAGCGTCGAGACCACGCCGCGGTCGGACTCCGGCGCGATCGACAGGTTGCGCCCGGTGATCTCCGCGAAGCCGCGCAGGTCGGGAGCCACTCCGGCGAGTCGCGCGCTGGCGAGCCACTCGCCCGAGATCGGACCGGGGAGGCCGAGCGCACGCCACGGCAGGATCCGAGCGTCGCCGACGCGGAGTTCCGCGCTCGCCTGCAGCGCACCTTCCGCCACGCGCCAGGGCTCGCGCTCGTCGAACGGAAGCTCGCCCGCCAGCGAGAGGGACAGTGCCTCGCCCGCGCGCAGCCGCAGGCTCTCGACCACGGCGCGTGGGCCGCCCGCGCGGGCCGCGAGCTCGAGCTCGAGCTCCGGCCAGCCATCCGCCGGCACCAGCCGGCTCGCGCGCATGTCGGCCGCGAGCTCGTAGCGGCCGTCGACCTCCCGGACCACCAGCCGGCCGTCGACGTCGCCCACAGAAGCGCCGCGCACCAAGAAGGGCGCCAGCAACGGCATCGGCTCCACATCGTCAAAGCGAGCATCGAGCTCGAGCCGCCCCTCGCGCCAGAGGACGTCGGCCAGCAGCTCGCCGCGCAGACCACGGAACGCGAGCGAAGGCGCCGCGAGCGAGTCGCCATCGAACTCGATCGCCGCGGGACGCTCGAGTGTGAGCGCCACGCCCTCGCGCACGAGCAGTGCCTGCTCGACTTCGGCCAGCATCGGCCCGCTCCAGTCCGCGTGAACGAGCGCACCCCGCCCCTGCGCCACCAGCCCAGCGGCACCGCACGCGAAGCTCGAAAACTCGAGCCGATCCGCCGCCAGCCGAGCGCTCGCTTCGATCCAGTCGAGCTCGAGCCCATCGCGCGTGGCCACGTCGAGCGCCTCGAGCTCGACCTCGCCGGCGACGGCCGGAAACGTGCCGGACAGCCGCGCGTCGAGCGCCACGACACCGCGCTCGAACGTCTCCGGCAGCAGCTTCTCGAGCCCAGGTATCGACGCACGGAGGTTCGCGCTCTCGATCGAGCGCGCGCGCCAGTCGAAGGAACCCTGCAGGTCGAGCTGGCCGAGGCCGCCGAGCGCGCGCAGGGACAAGACTTCCACGCGCGCACCCTCGATCCTCGCCCGCGCTTCGAGCTCGCCGAGCTCGTAGCCACCGACCACGACGCGCTCTCCGCGCAGTCCGAGCCTTCCCGCCGGCTGCGCGAACGTGCCGCCGATCTCGACCGTTCCCTTCGCCGTGCCAGCCCACGCACGCTCGTCGACGAGCCTACCGAGCTCGGAAAGGTCAGCGAAATAGAGGTCCCCCTCCAGCGACATCTCGGTCGCCTCGGCGAGCGGCTCGCGCCAGCGCAGGTTCCCGGTGCGCAGCACGAGTCGTCCCGTCCCCGTCTCGAGCCTGCCGCGCTCGAGGGCGAGGCCCTGCGGCCCGAGCTCGCCCATCAGCACGACGCGGTGCGGCCCGATCCACGCGGCAGGGCTCGCTCCCAAGGCACCCACGTCGTGCACCGCGAGCTCGATCTCGCCGCGCGCGGACTCGAGAAACTCCAGCATGGTGGAGTCGCGCAACGGCAGCTCGAGGGCCCGGCCCCACAACAGGTTCTCGCGCTGGCGCACCTCCAGACGCCCGAGCTCGAGCCAGCCCGGTCGCAGGAGCAACTCGGCCTCGAGCGTCTCGAACGAGCGTCCTTGGTGGCACACGTCCTGAGCCGAGAGTCGCGCGGCGAGCCACGCGCCCTGCTCGTCGAAGAGCAAGTGGCCAGCGCCCGTCGCGCGACCAGCGAGGTCCAGCCCGTCGAGCTCGACGACGCTGGCACGGACGCGCGCGAGGTCCGCGTCGACCACACTCCAGTGTAGGTTCCACGCTCGCTCTCGCTCGAGTGCGACGAGCGTGAACGGCGAGGACTCGAGCCGGCCCGCGAGCTCGACCTCAAGCCCGCCTGAGGTCGAGCGCACGCGTCCGGATTCGAGCGCCATGGACAGCTCCCCGGCTACGTCCAGTCGCTCGAGACGCAGCTCATGTTCACCGAGCCGAGCGCGACCAACGAGGGACAACTGTCGCGTACGCACCGGCCAGTCGCCGCGCAGCGCGAGCTGCTCCACGCGCACGTCGGCCACGTCTCCGAGGAGCTCGAACGAGCCGCCGCTCAGTGCGACGTCCCGCCCGCCGTCGAGTCCGACGACGAAGTCGAGCGCCGCGATCCGGATCTCGTCGGGCATCCACGCGAGGCGTCGCCCGACGTCGACGGACGCCGCAGTGCCCCCGCGCGTCCCGATGGCGGCAGTGCCGCGAACCGAGCCCACGCGCACGCTCCGCAGTCCCTCGCCGTCGCCGCGCAGGAGCTCGCTCAGGTCGTAGTCGAGCTCCACACCCTCGACGCGCACGTCCCACGCGAGACCGGCATCGGTCGAGCGCAACCGCAGGTCTTCGATGGCGAGCGAGGTGATCCAGTTGCCCGAGGCGGCGCCCGTCTCGAGTTCGAGTCCGTGCTCGCTGCGGAGTCGCTGCGCCAGCCGTGCAAGGAGCAGCGGTGCGATCAGCACATTGCGCAGCGCGACGAGCAGCACGAGCGCCGCCGCCAGCGCCAGCACGATGCGCCAGCGCCGACGCGTCCCCGTCGCAGTTTTCAGCTCCCCCATCGCCGCAACTCGTTCACGCCGCGTCGGCGCTCACTCGTCCTCGTTGACGCGCGTCCAGCCCTGGACGCGCAGCCAGCGCAGCGTGAACAGCGCGATCGTCGCGAGCACGCCGAGCGCGAGGAAGTAGCCGTAGGGCCACTTGGTCTCGGGCATGTTCTCGAAGTTCATGCCGTACAGGCCCGTCACGAACGACAGCGGGATGAAGACGGTCGTGATCGCGGTCATGAAGCGCATGACCTGGTTCATGCGCAGGTTCAGCGCACCGTGGATCAGCTCGCGCACGTCGGTGCCGAGGTCGCGGTAGTGCGCCGAGAGCTCGACCACCGACTGCGTGTGCTCGCGCAAGTCGGAGAGGAACGGCAGCGTGTCAGGCCGGAAGAAGCCGCGCGCCTCGTGACCGAGCGCGACCGCGAGCTCGCGCATCGGCAGTGCGATGCGCGCGAGCACGCGCAAGTCGCGCATGAGCTCGTACAGCGTGGTGAGCGGCTTCGACGACGGCCGCGCGATCGCCTCCGCCTCGACGGCATCGAGTCGCGCGCCGAGATGCTCGAGACACGGCGTGTACGTGTCGACGACGCAGTCGAGGATGCGGTAGAGGAGGAAGTCGGCCCCGTTGCGCCGCGTCATGCTGTCAGGGTCGTGCAGGCGCTGGCGCAGGGGCGCGAGCAGGTCGAGCGGCTCGTCGCTGAAGGTGATGACGGTCGTGCCACGGACGAAGATCGAGAGCTGCTCCGACTCCGGGTGCTCCCCCGTCTTCATCGCGCGCGCGATCACGAACAGGGCGTCGCCGAACGGCTCGAGCTTGGGACGCGAGTTGTTGCCGAGCACGTCCTCGAGCGCGAGCCGCGGCACGCCGAGCTTGGCTCCAAGGAACTCGAACAGCTCGCGATCGCCATAGCCCTCGACGTCGATCCACGTGACCTCGGGCGCCTCGGCGAGCCGCAGGAGCTCGGCCAGCGACACGTGGTCGCGCGCCTCGATCGTCCGCGCGTCGTAGCGCACGACGCGCACGCGCGGCCGCGGCGCTCCGTCAGGAATCACGAGCGAGCCCGGACTCATGCCCGGATTGGTCGGGAGCCCGTGATGGCGGCGGCGGCGCGGCATGCCGCCGATTCTAGGAAGCGGGGGTGCCCTCGCGCTCGCCCGCCCCGCCGCGCAAGCGCTCCACGGCCCAGGACGCGAGCGGCAGGGCGAGGCCCCAGCACACGGAAATGCCGAGGACCGAGGGCCACAGCGGCTCTCCGAAGGTCACGGCGCCGAGCCGCGCGCCGCCCCAGTACGAGAACGGCGCTCCGACGGCGCCAAAGGCGGCGAACCACGCGCGTCGCCGCGCGAGCCACGCCAGCGAGCTGTCGAAGGTCATCGCGAACACGACCCACAGCGCGACGATCCACGCCGGAGCGAGCGCGCCTGCGATCGGCGTTCCGGCATAGGCGAGCCAGCCCATCTGCAGCTGCAGCGTGTCGACCACCGTTCCGAGCCCGGCCGCGAGCGCGAGGGCCGCCAGCTCGCGCGCGGGACGTGCGACGCGCAAGAGCGCCCAGCCGAGGAACAGCGCCACCGACAGCGGCCCCGCCCACTCATGCCCCCGCGCCGCGCCGAGCACGCACGCGAACCAGCACAGCTGGAAGCCGACGAAGTTCGTGAGCTTGCTCACGCCGCGCGCTCAGCCGAGCTTCGGCAAGAGCGGCTCGCGCCGGTTGAGCGGCTTGGCGAGCAGGAGCTGCACGTCCTGGATCGAGCGCTCCTCGAAGCCGCCCTCGCAGTAGCACAGGTAGAACTCCCACATGCGCAGGAACTCCTCGCTGTAGCCGAGCTCGCGGATGCGCGCCGCGTTCGCCGCCATGTTCTCGCGCCACATGCGCAGGGTCGGTGCGTAGTGCGGACCGATGTCCTCGAGGTGGTAGAGGTTCATGTCGGTCACGCGCGCGACGCGATCCATGATCGCCGAGGTCGACGGGATGCAGCTGCCGGGGAAGATGAAGCGCTGGATGAAGTCCACCGAACGCAGCGCCTCGCGGTAGAGCGAGTCGCGGATCGTGATGGCCTGCAGCAGCATCATTCCGTCGGGCTTGAGCAGCTTCGAGCAGGTCTCGAAGTACGTGTCGTACCAGCGCTCGCCGACGGCCTCGATCATCTCGAGCGAAACGAGCTTGTCGTAGCTGCCCGAGAGGTCGCGATAGTCCTCGAACAGCACCGTCACGCGCTCCTCGAGGCCCGCCGCGCGCACGCGCTCGACCGCCTTCTCGTGCTGGCGTCGCGAGATCGTCGTCGTCGTGACGCGACAGCCGAACTCGCGCGCCGCGTGCAGCGCCATCCCGCCCCAGCCCGTGCCGATCTCGAGCAGGTGGTCCGTCGGCTGCAGGTCGAGCTTGCGGCAGATGCGGTCGAGGCGCGCGACCTGCGCCTCGTGCAAGGTCATGTCCGGCCGCTCGAACGCCGCGCACGAGTACATCAGCGTCTCGTCGAGCCACAGCTCGTAGAACTCGTTGCCGAGGTCGTAGTGCGCCGAGATGTTCTCGCGCGAGCCCGCGCGCGTGTTGTCGTGCCGACGGTGCCACAGGCGCAGCGCCGCGGAGCCGAGCCGCGCGAAGCCGCGCTCCATGCCCTGCAGCACCTCGCGATTGCGCACGAGGATGCGGATCACCGCCACGAGGTCGTCGGTCGACCACGCGCCGTGCGCGTAGGCCTCGCCGGCGCCGACGCTGCCCTGCTTGGCGATGTCGAGGTAGAGCTCGCCGTCGTGCACCTCGATCGTCGCACTCGGTCCGTGTGCGCCGCCAAAGACCTGCGAGCCGAGCTCGTCGCGCAGCACGAGCCGCCCCCAGCGCAGCCCTGAGAGGCGTTCGTGCAGCTGGGAGCGCGCGAAGCGCTCGAGAGCGGTGAAGGGCCGGCTGCGCACCGTGCGCACGGGCGCGTCCGCGTGGCTGACCTGCTGGGTGAAGGCGGGGCTCGTCATGGATGGTGCTCCGTCAGGGAGTCGGTGCGGGTGCGCGGGTGCTCGAAGAACGGCGCGCCCTTGAGCTTGAGCCGCAGGGCCTGCCAGTAGATGGCGGCCATCGAGCGCGCGGAGAAGCCGGGGCACAGGCACAGGGCGCGCGCGAGGCCCGCGCCGTCGAGTGCGCGCCGGCGCATGGCGAGCCGCGCCTCGAACACCGCGCGACCGCCCTCGTAGTTGGTCATCTGCACGCCGAGCTCGTCGCCGAGCTCGCTGAAGTGCCACGCGTACTCCTGCCCCATGTCCTGGAACGGCGACACGTGAAAGCGCTTGGCGAAGCGCGCCCGCGCTCCCTCGCCGCCGCGGGCGTCGAGCACGTAGCTGTGCCGCTCGCCCCACGGCGTGTTGGTGATCTCGGCCACGATCGCGTCGAGCCGGTCCTGTGCGTCGAAGCAGTAGTAGAAGCTGACCGGGTTGAACACGTAGCCGAGGAAGCGCGGCTGCGTGAGCAGCACCACGCGGCCCTCGGGCCGTCGTCCGAGTTCCTCGCGCACGCGCTCGCGCACGGCCGCGTCGAGCGCGAGGCCCGAGCTGGCCCCGAGGTAGTCCTCGCGGCGGAAGCTGACGACGTTCGCGCTGCCGCTCGACCACAGCCAGCGTCCCGCGAACACCGTCGCGAGCTCCGCGAGGTCGAGCGCGAGCAAGAAGTGGCCGTACTCGAAGGCGTGCTCGACCCCGCCGATGCGGCGGTGCCCCACGCGGCCGAAGTACAGGGCGCTCCTCACGACCAAGGCTCCACGAGGACACGGCGGCCGGAGAGGCCCTCGACGACCCGCAGGCCGCTCATCACGCCGTCCTCGTGGAAGCCATAGCGCCAGTAGGCGCCGGCGTACCAGGTCCTGTTCACGCCGCTGACCTCCCCATGGCGCCTCTGGGCGGCCACGGTCGGCAGGTCGAAGTGCGGGTGGTGGTAGGTCATGCGATGCAGGACCCTGGCGGGTTGGACGGCCTGGGAGTGGTTCAGGGTCACGCAGAGCACTTCGGGGCAGTCGAGGCCCTGCAGCCTATTCATCCAGTACGTCAAGGTCGCCCGGTGCGGATTCACCCGATCCGTCCCCTGCGCCCCCGAGCCCGGTCCGCCCGGGTCGAGCAGGTGGTAGTTCCAGCTGGCCCAGACCTTGCGCCGCCGGGGGAGCAGGCGGGCGTCGGTGTGCAGCAGGGCCTCGTTCTCCTGGTAGCGGATGGCGCCGAGGACCGAGCGCTCGGCGGGGCTGGGGTCCGCGAGCAGGGAGAGCGCCGTGTCGCTGTGGGTGGCGATCACGACCTGATCGAAGCGCCGCCGCTCGCCCCGCGGCAGCTCGAGCTCGACCCCGTCCGGTAGGCGCCGGATCGAGCGCACGGGGGTGTCGACGTGGACGCGCTCGGCGAAGGGCCGGATCAGGGCCTCGACGTAGCGCGCCGAGCCGCCCTCGACCACGCGCCAGACCGGGCGTCCCTCGACCTGCAGGAACCCGTGGTTGTGGAAGAAGCGCGCGAAGAAGCGCGCCGGGAAGGCGAGCATCTCGTCGGGCGACGCCGACCAGATCGCCGCCCCCATCGGCAGGATGTAGAGCCGCCGGAAGCTCTCCGAGTAGCGCCGCTCGCGCAGGAAGTCGCCCAGCGGGATCTCGTCCTCGCCTTGGAGCAGCTCGAGCGCCTCGCGGTTGAAGCGCAGGATGTCGAGCACCATGCGGTGGAACGAGGGCCGCAGCAGGTTCGAGCGCTGCGCGTAGACCGTGTCGAGGTTGCGCCCGTTCCACTCGATGCCCGTGCGCTCCTCGCGCACGCTGAAGCTCATGTCGCTCTCCTTGGAGGCAACGCCGAGCTCCTCGAGCAGGCGACAGAAGTTCGGGTAGGTCTTGCGGTTGAAGACGATGAAGCCCGTGTCGACCGCGAGCGTGCGCCCGCCGAGCTCGAGCTGGTGGGTGTGCGTGTGGCCGCCGACGTGACTGCCCGCCTCGTACAGCTCGATCTCGTGCTCGCGCGCGAGGTGGTGCGCGACCACGAGCCCCGAGATCCCGCTGCCGACGATGGCGACGCGCAAGCCGATCGCTCCCTAGGCGCGCTTCTCGAGGCGCTTCTCTAGCACCGCCGCGGGCACCGGATTCAGCTGCCACACGAGACCGAGCCAGCTCATCGCGCGCAGCGCGTAGTAGCTCGGGTCGTACTCCCACCAGTAGAAGCCCTGCCGCACCGAGCCCTGGAAGTGGTGGTGGTTGTTGTGCCAGCCCTCGCCGAGCGTGATGAGCGCGAGGAGCCAGTTGTTGCGGCTCGTGTCGGTGGTCTGGAAACGCCGCGTGCCCCACACGTGCGCGAGCGAGTTGATGGTGAAGGTCGCGTGGAACAGCACGACCGTCGAGATCATGCCCCACACGACCAGCTGCAGCCCGCTCGTGCCGAGCTCGGGGTAGGCCGCGCCGAGCCACGCGCCGAGGCCGTAGAGCCCGGCGAACATCGCGATCGGCACCACGATGTCGAAGCGGTCGAGGAAGCACAGCTCGGGATACTTGAGCAGGTCCTTCACGCGCTCGCGCCGCGTCGGGAAGTTGTGCTTGGCCGTGATCCAGCCCACGTGGCTCCAGAAGAATCCGTGGCGCGTCGGCGAGTGCGTGTCGTCGTCCGTGTCCGAGTGCTGGTGGTGCTCGCGGTGGTGCGCGGCCCACCACAAGGGCCCGCGCTGCACGGCGCTGTTGCCGAGCACGCCGAACACGAACTGCATCGCGCGCGAGGTCTTGAACGTGCGGTGCGAGAAGTAGCGGTGGTAGAAGGCCGTGATCGCGAACATGCGGACCACGTAGAGCGCCACCGCGACCCCGACGGCGACCGGGCTCCAGCCCACCCAGATCACGCCGAGGCAGGCCACGTGCAGCAGGGCAAAGGGCAGGATGCGCGGCCAGTCGACGCGCTTCGCGGTGCTCGCCACGGGCTCGTCGATGCCCGCCCACGAGTCGATCCAGCGCAGGAGCGCGAGCGACGCGCCCTTGCGCGGGGGCGCCTCCAGGGGGGAGCGGGGCGACATCCTTGAAAACCTCGGGCTACGGGCGGCGGCGGAACAGGTAGTGGGACACGATCCACTCCGAGCCGCCACGGTAGTTCCAAAGCTCCGCGCACGCCATGAAGAACACGCGCCAGTTCTCGATCCAGGCCCGCTCGCGGCCAGCCCCGTAGGTGGCGCGGAAGAGCTCGCGCACCTCGTTCTTGTTGCGGTCCATGTTGGCGAGCCACGCCTCGGCGGTCTTGCCGTAGTGCGTGCCGTCGACCTGCCAGCGCTCGAGGCACTCGAGGTCGCGCTGGAACTCCAGCGGCAGGTCGTCCGAGGGCATGATCCCGCCGGTGAAGAAGTTGCGCCCCATCCAGTTGTCGTCGCCCTCCGTCTGGAACAGGTAGGCGTGACGCTTGTGGGTGAATATGTGGAAGAAGAGCTTCCCTTCGGGCTTGAGCGCGCTCGCGACGAGCGCGAACAGCCGCTCCCAGTTGCGCAGGTGCTCGAACATCTCCACCGACACGACCCGGTCAAAGCGGCGCTCGGTGCTCCAGCGGTTGATGTCGCAGGTCTCGATCTCGAGGTTCGAGAGCCCGCGCGCCTTGGCGGTCGCGAGGATGTGCTCGCGCTGGGTGCGCGAGTTCGAGACGCCGAGGATGCGGCTCTTGGGATAGCGCGCGGCCATGAACAGGCTGAGCGAGCCCCAGCCGCAGCCGAGCTCCAAGATGTCCATGCCGTCCACGAGACCCGCGCGCTCGCAATACAGCGCCAGCATTGCCGCCTCGGCCTCGCCGAGCGTGCGCGTGCCCTCGTTCCAGAGGGCACCCGAGTACTTGAGGTGCGGCCCGAGCGCGAGCTCGTAGAAGCGCGTCGGCACCTCGTAGTGCTGGTCGTTGGCCTCCGCCGTGTGCAGGGCGATCGGGCTCGAGCGCATGTTGGC
>CAITGX010000308.1 GCA_903892045.1 uncultured Planctomycetota bacterium
ATTCCGACCGCTACGCGTGAGGTCATCGTGGGATTTGGAGGGGGGCGAGGAGAGGCCGAGAGCAGAACGGTCCGCGGCAGGGGCAGGATTCTAGCGAGGCCCGGTCGGCGGCCCAAGTCCGGGCCGCCGACCGCGGTGCTACGCGGTCTGGGCCCGCAGGCCCTCGATGATGTGCTGGTTGATGCCCGAGTCGACCGTGCGAGCCGCCACCACGAGCGCATTGGCCACCGCGGTCGCGTCCGAGCGCCCGTGGCCCTTGACCACCACGCCGTTGACGCCGAGCAGCAATGCACCGCCGTACTCGGCGTAGTCGATCTTGCGCCGCAGGTTCCCCAACGCGTCCTTGGCCCAAGTGGCCTGGTGCGCCGAGAGCTCCTTCATCATCGCCTGCAGCATGAAGGCCGAGAAACCCTCCATGAGCTTGAGCACGATGTTGCCCGTGAAGCCGTCGGTCACGACCACGTCCACGGCGGACTGGAACAAGTCGTTGGGCTCGACGTTGCCGATGAACTGCAGGCGTTCCTTCTGGGCTTCGAGCAACGGATAGGCCTCCTTGAGGAGGTCCGTGCCCTTGGTCGGCTCGCTGCCGATGTTGAGCAGGCCTACGCGCGGGTTCTCGACGCCGAGGCAGTCGCGCATGTAGACCGCGCCCATCGCGGCGAACTGCACGAGGTCCTGCGGCTTGGCCTCGCGGTTGGCGCCCATGTCGAGCACCGTGACCGGCTTGCCGGTCATGGCCAGCGTGACCGAGATCGCTGGGCGGCGCACGCCTTCGAGCGTGCCGAGCCCCAGCGTCGCCGCGCCGACGACGGCGCCTGTGTTGCCCATGCTCACGATGGCACCCGCCGCGCCCTTCTTGACAGCGCCGACGCACACAACGATCGAGGAGTCGGGCTTGGAGCGCAGCGACGTCGCCGGGTTCTCGGCCATGCCGATCACCTGGGACGCATGCTGGATCGGGAAGGCCTGCGATGTGCCCAGCTCCGCGAGCTTGGCGCGGATCACGGCCTCGTCACCGACGAGCAGCACGCGCTCCGGCGCGATACGGCGCGGATTGTCCGCCGCGCACGCGAGCAGCGCTCCGCGCAGGGTGGCGTCGGGGGCCTGATCACCCCCCATCACATCGAGAGCGATCCTCGCGGCCATGGCGGCGCGCTCCTTCTAGAGTGTGGGACTTGGAAGACGGATCGAGGAGCGGACCGAGCGAGGACTAGAACTCTTCCTTCTGGAAGACTTCCGAGCCCTTCTTGTCCGCGCCCTTGGCGAAACCGTAGTAACCGCAGTTGTCGCACACGCGGTGCGTGCGCACGGCCGCGCTGCAGCGGGGGCAGTAGTTCGTCGCCCCGACCTTGATCGCGTGGTGCGAGCGGCGGATGCGGGAGCGGTGATTGGAGTGGCGGCGCTTCGGGTTCGGCATGGCAGTCGCTTCAAAGGGAGGCGGTCGGAATGGGACCGCCCCTGTTCGTTGTGAGGGCGTAGGAAGGTACTAGCGCACCCCCCCGGTGTCAACGCGGGGGTCGCGCGGGGCGGAGGGCGCGCCGGGGCCCGTGAGGAGGGCCCAGCCGTCGCCTCCCGCTCAGAATGGAACCGAGCGAGTGGACCGGAGCGAGTGGACCGGCGTGTTCAGCTCAAGCGAGCGACACAGGCCTCGGCCGCGGCCAGAGCGCCCGGGACCCCATCCGGCTTGAGGCCCTGCCCTTGGGCGACATTGGGCCGACCGCCGCCGCCCCCACCGAGGTGGGTGGCAAACTCCTTGGCCAGGTCCCCCGCCTTGAGCCCCTTCTGGAGCGCGGCCCCCTCGAACGCAATCAGGAACGGCACGCGTCCCTCCTGACGGCCGAGGAGCACGAGCGCGAGGTCCTTCGACAGCGTCTTGGCTCGATCGCCGAGCTCGCGCACGCCCTCGCCGTCGAGGTCCGGGAAGTCGGCCACGATGCACAGCACGCCACCGCGGGTCGCCGCGCGCGTCTTGAGCTGGTCGAAGGCGCTGCCCACATCCGCCTTGCTCGCCTGGGCCACGCTCTTCTTGGCTTCCTTGAGCTGCGCCTGCAGCTGCTCGATGCGCACCGAGAGCTCCTCGGGCGAGGACTTGAGCGCGCGAGCCGCCGTCACGAGCGAGCGCCGCTGCGCCTGCATCCAGGCGACGGCCTCCGGCCCCGTGACCGCCTCGATGCGTCGCACTCCCGCCGCAACCGCACGCTCGGAGAGGATCGCGAAGGGACCGATGTCGCCCGCAGCGCGCACGTGAGTGCCGCCGCACAGCTCCATCGACCAGCCGCCGACGTCGAGCACGCGCACGCGCTCCTCGTACTTCTCGCCGAACATGGCGACGACACCGCGCGCCTTGGCGGCCTCGAGCGCCTCGATCGTGGTCACCACGGGAGCGTTGTGCCACACGCGCTCGTTGACGCGCGCCTCGATGGCCTCGAGTTCCTCGGCCGAGAGCGACTTGCCGTGGGAGAAGTCGAAGCGCAGGCGATCAGGGCCAACGTACGAGCCCTGCTGCGCCACGTGCGCGCCGAGCACTTCCTTGAGCGCCTTGTGCATCAGGTGCGTCGCCGTGTGGTTCTTGCGAATCCGCTCGCGGCGCGCCTCGTCGACCTGGGCCTCGACCGCGAGACCAACCGTTGCGGTGCCCTCGGCCTTGCCGACGTGCACGACGACCGTGCCCATCTTCTGCGTGTCCTCGACCACGAAGCGGAAGGTACCGCCCGGCGCGACGATCGTGCCGCTGTCGCCGACTTGGCCACCGCTCTCCGCATAGAACGGCGAGCGCTCGAGCACCAGCCGGTCCTTCTGGCCGGGATTCTGGAACAGCTTGACGACCTTCGTGGCGAGCTCGTGCGCCGAGCCATCGCCCGCGTGGCAGGTCGACTCCGTGCGCGGCAATCCGGTGAGTTGCTCCGCGCTCAAGAGCTGCTTGAACGTGCCCTCGGCACGGCTCGCGCTGCGGTGCTTCTCTTCCGCCGCGTCCCAGCCGTCGCGATCGAGCTCCCAGTGACGCTCGCGCGCCATCTGCTCGACCAAGTCCTGGGGGAAGCCGTACGTGGCGTACAGGTCGTAGGCCTCCGCGCCCGGAAGGCGCTTGCCGCCGGCCCCCTCGACACGCTTGGCGAGCTGGTCGAAGAGCACGAGGCCGCGATCGAGCGTCACGCCGAAGGACTCTTCCTCAGCCTTGACGAGGCCGCGGATGTGGTCGAGCCGCTGCACGATCTCGGGGAACGCGGGCCCGAGCACCTCGGCGACGGTGGGCACGACCTCGTAGAGGAACGGCTGGCGCATGCCCATGCGCTGGCGCCCGAAGCGCGACGCGCGACGCAGCAGACGACGCAGCACATAGCCACGCCCTTCGTTCGAAGGCAGCGCGCCATCGGCGATGGCGGCCGAGAGCGCGCGGATGTGGTCCGCGCACACGCGGAACGCGACGTCCGTCGCTTCCTCCTTGCCGTAGGCGAGCCCCGTGAGCTTCTCCATGCGGCGGAACAGCGGCTGGAACAGATCGCTGTCGTAGTTCGAGCGCTTGCCCTGAATCACGGCGAGCACGCGCTCGAAGCCCATGCCCGTGTCCACGCTCTTCGCCGGCAGCTCGGCGAGACTGCCGTTGTCGAGCCGGTTGAACTGCATGAACACGTTGTTCCACAGCTCCATGAAGCGCTCGTTGCCGGCATTGACGCCGATCGCACGGTTGGCTCCGTCGCGCGGATCCGAGCCCGGACCGCCACGGTCGATGTGGATCTCCGTGCACGGACCGCAGGGGCCCGTCTCCCCCATCTCCCAGAAGTTGTCCTTGCGGCCAAAGCGCAGGATGTGCGAGGGGTCGATGTCCGTGCACTCCCTCCAGAGCCGCTCGGCTTCCTCGTCCGCCGGCAAACGGTCCTTCTCATCCCCACCGAAGACGGTCACCCACAGGCGATCCTTCGGCAGCCCCCACGCCTCGGTCAAGAGTTGCCACGACCAGGTGATGGCGTCCTTCTTGAAGTAGTCGCCGAAGGACCAATTGCCGAGCATCTCGAAGAAGGTGTGGTGGTAGGTGTCGAGCCCCACCTCCTCGAGGTCGTTGTGCTTGCCCGAGACGCGAATGCACTTCTGGGAGTTCACGGCGCGGCTGTAGTCGCGCCGTCCCGTGCCGAGGAACACGTCCTTGAACTGGTTCATCCCCGCGTTGGTGAAGAGCAGCGTCGGATCGTCGGCCGGCACCACCGGGCTGGACGGGACGTAGCGGTGCCCGCGGGCAACGAAGAAGTCGATGTACTCTTGGCGCACCTGCGCCGCGGACTTCGTGGAAGCGTTCGTCATGGATCGGCTCTGTCGGTTGGAAGCGGCGGAGTGTAACGACGAGCGCGGCTCCGAGCAGCTTCCGCCACCCGGAGCCGCGCACGGAAGTGCACGGCCGGCCCCATCGGGGCCTGACGCGGCTCAGACCTTGGCGGGCTTCGCTCCGGCCGGCGCAGGCTTGGCGGCGGCCGCCGTGGCAGGCTTGAGCTCGTCGTCGTCACTCGCGGAGCTGCTGCTGCCCGCCGTGAGGTTGAGGTTGTCCTTGCCCGCCAGCTTGGCGCGCAGCTCGCGATCGATCTCCTTGGCCAGATCGGGGTTGTCGATGAGCAGCGTGCGCGCCTTCTCGCGACCCTGACCGAGGCGGATCTCGCCGTCCTTGGGGTGCTTGTAGGACAGCCAAGTGCCCGACTTCAGGATCAGGCCGTGCAAGAGGCCGAGGTCGAGCAGGTCGCCCTCGTAGCTGATGCCGCGGTCGAACATGATGTCGAACTCGACCTTGCGGAACGGCGGCGCGATCTTGTTCTTGACCACGGTCACCTTCACGCGGCTGCCGACGACTTCCTCGCCCTCCTTGAGCTGGCCGATGCGACGGATGTCGAGGCGCACCGAGGAGTAGAACTTCAGGGCCCGGCCACCGGTGGTGGTCTCGGGGCTGCCGAACATCACGCCGATCTTCTCGCGGATCTGGTTGATGAAGATCACGAGGCAGTCCGAGCGCGAGATCGCGGCCGTCAGCTTGCGCAGGGCCTGGCTCATGAGGCGCGCCTGCAGGCCGACGAAGCTATCCCCCATCTCGCCTTCGATCTCGGCGCGCGGAACCAGCGCGGCCACCGAGTCGACCACGACCACGTCGACCGCGTTCGAGCGCACGAGCGCTTCCACGATCTCGAGCGCCTGCTCGCCGGTGTCGGGCTGGCTGACGAGCAGGTCGTCGAGCTTCACGCCGAGCTTGCGGGCGTAGGCCGGGTCGAGGGCGTGCTCCGCGTCGACGAACGCGCACACGCCGCCATCCTTCTGGCAGCTGGAGATCACCTGCAGGGTGAGCGTCGTCTTGCCCGAGCTCTCAGGCCCGAAGATCTCGACGATGCGGCCCTTGGGCAGACCCTTGCCGCCGAGAGCGAGGTCGAGCGAGAGCGCGCCGGTCATCAGGCCGCGCACCTCGTTGAGCGCGCCCTTGTCGCCGAGGCGCATGATCGCACCCTTGCCGTAGCTCTTCTCGATGTCCGCCAGCGCGGAGGCGAGGTTCTTCTGCTTCTCGCGCTCCGCGGGGGTGAGCTTGTCCTGGTTGGCTTGGTCCTTGGCATTGGGCTGCGGGTTCATGGGTGTGGTTCCTTCGCGTTCGGGATCGGGGGTCGCCGTCGGGGCGACCGGGACTGTGGGCAGTCGAGGCTCTGGAGGGTTGTCTCTGGAGGGTTGTCGTGCCGTCTGGGGGCCCGACCCCCGTTCTAGGGGGTGCCAGAGCCGGTCATTGGGCCTTTGTTAGGGGCCGAGGTTAGCCCCCCACGGGGCCTCGGCCAAGGGTCAAGTGGGATTTTCCGCGCGCCCTTGGGCCCGGGAGCCCTTCCGTCGCTCGGGCGGGCCCTTGGTCGCACCCCAAGCCACCCGAAAATCGCTCCGCGCCTCGCGAATCAGAGGGTCACGAACTCGAGCAGCTCGTTGAAGCGCGACTCGATGTGCGCCCGCCGACGGCTCTCGAGCGACTCCACCCCGAAGCCCTGCACGCAGTAGGAGGCCGTGACCGTCCCGTACAGCATCGCCCGACGCATGGTGGCCGGCTCGACGCAGTCCGCGGCCGCGAGATAGCCCATGAAGCCTCCGGCAAAGCAGTCGCCCGCGCCGGTGGGATCGAGCACCTGATCGACCGGATAGGCCGGCAGCGCATAGCGCACGTTCTCGCCCACGAGGAACGCGCCGTGCTCGCCCTTCTTGAGGATCACGTAGCGCGGCCCGAGCTCGCGCACCTTGGCGGCCGCCTTGATCAGGCTGCGCTCGCCCGTGAGCATGCGCGCTTCCTCGTCGTTGAGCACGATGCCGTCGACGCGCCGCAGCACTTCGAGCAGCTCGTCGCGCCGGATCTCGATCCACAGGTTCATCGTGTCTGCCACGACGAACGCCGGCTGCGTGCACTGCTCGAGCGCGCGCAGCTGCACCTTGGGCTCCGCGTTGGCGAGGAACACGTAGCGCGAGTCGCGGTACGCCTTCGGGACCTTCGGATCGAAGTGCTCGAACACGTTGAGCTGCGTCTCGAGCGTCGTGCGCGTGTTCCAGTCCGCCTCGTAGCGCCCGGCCCAGCGGAAGCTCTTGCCGTCCGCGACCTTCTCGACGCCGCGGATGTCGACGCCGCGCGACGACATCATCTCGAGGTCCTTCTTCTCGAAGTCGCCGCCCACCACGCCGACGAGGCGCACGGCCCCGAAGTTCGACGCCGACACGGAGAAGTACACCGCCGAGCCCCCGAGCACGTTCTCGCGGCGCGCGTAGGGCGTCTCGATCGTGTCGTAGGCGAGCGTTCCGATGACGAGGAGGGACATGCGGCGGATCCTTGGAGCTGCGGACGGGGCGCAGCAGGTTACCCGACGTCCGTCGGCGAATTCGAGCGCGGCGGCGCTGAATCGTCGGCGAGACGCGCACCCGGTGCGAGCAGGAACAGCCCGCCGAGCAGCCCGACCGCGATCATGCACACGCGCCACGCGAGGCTGGTGGCGATGCCGAAGAGCAGCGCCCCGCCCTGCATCTCGAACAGCTGGCCATACACCACCTCGGTCACGCCCACGCCGCCCGGTGTCAGCGGCACCGCGGCCGCGATGTTCCCGATCGAGGCCACGACCACGTAGTGGACGAGCCCGAGCGCGCGCTCGCCGAACGACGTGCCGAGCATCCACAGGGCGCCGATCACGCAGGCCTGGTTGAAGAGCGAGAACAGCAACGCGAGCGCGAACTCGAAGGGCCGGCGCGAGTAGATCGTCGCGGCCTCGTCGATCTGCCGGAACATGCCCGCCATCGGCAGCTTCGCGATCCAGCGCTCAAAGCCCACCACGCGCCGCAGCGTCGCGTTCGTGTAGCCGAGCACGCCGAGCACCGCGAAGCCGAGCCCGACGAGCACGGGCGTGCGCACGGCGGCAAAGCGCTCGCCCTGCACCACGATCGTGATCGCCCCGAGCAGCGCGAGCACGAAGACGCCGATCAGCCGGTCGACGAGCACGCTGATCGCCGCCGCCGCCTTTCGCTCGGGGTGGCGCCGCGCGACCATCACGGCCTTGACGACGTCACCGCCGGTGAGCCCCGGCACGACGATGTTGAAGAAGAAGCCGATGTAGGTGAGCCGGAAGGCCTCGAAGAAGCCGGTCGGGCAGCCCGCCGCGCACAGGAGACGCCACCAGCGCAGGCTCGTCGCGAGGATGCCGAGCGCCGCCAGCCCGAGCGCGATCCACAGGCCGCGCGGCTCGACCTCGAGGAATACGCGCGGCATTCCGGGCTGCCACGAGGTCTCCACGCTGCGCGCGATCTCGATCCGCGCCACGCTGGGCTCGTCCCCGCTCGCGCTCCACGCACTCGGCAAGGCCGCGCGCTGCTGCGGCTCGTCGAACACGAACTGCACGCGCTCGGCCTTCCAGTCGCCCTCGATGCGCCCGACGAACGAGCGCTCGACGTCGTCGCCCTTGTAACGCAGCTCGTCGCGCCACGGCACGTTGCGCCCGATCAGCACCACGATCGCGAGCGCCAGCGCGATCTTGAGCGCGCCGAGCCAGCGACGCCGCGGCTTGTGCTCGGAAGACTCGCTCACGAGCCGCTCGATCCCTCTGCGGCCGCCGGCGCGCGGAAGGTGGCCGCACCCTCCGACTGCCACCAGCGCTGCCAGTCGACTTCCTGCAGCGAGACGAGCCCGCGTCCCGACATCGTGCCCAGCGCGCCCATGGCGGCGACGCGCACACGCCCGTCGGGGTGCTCCATCGCCGTCGCGTAGATCGTCGCGGCCCACTGGGCGCGCTGTTCCGCACCACGCTCCCCCGCCGGCGCATCCGGCAGGCCGAGCCGTTCCACGCATTCGAGCGCCGCCACGAGCCGCTCGCCGCCCAGCCCCGCGAAGGGATTGCGCGCGAGAATCTCGC
>CAITGX010000309.1 GCA_903892045.1 uncultured Planctomycetota bacterium
GGACGTCCGCCTGCTCGACGCGGTGAACTGCCGCGACGCCGGCCTGCAGCGCGCCCAGGCGGGCGGCCTCACGACCCTGCACGTGCTGAGCGGCCGCGGCCCCCTGATGAGCGGCCAGACGATCTACCTCAAGAATCGCGACGTGCGCACGATCGAGGAGCAGTGCTATCGCTTCGACGACGGTGCGCCGATGGGCGGGATGAAGATGGCGAACGGGACGAACAGCCAGCAGGACCCGCCGTTCCCCGGCACGCGCGGCAAGTCGGCGGCGCTCGTGCGCGAGCACTTCCTCGCGGCGCAGGAATACAAGCGCAAGGTCGACGCGGCCGCGGGCGACGCGAGCAAGCTGCCCTCGCGCGACCTCGGGCACGAGGCGATGCTCGAGATCCTCTCGGGCAAGCGCATCGTCCACCACCACACGCACCGTCACGACGACATCGTCACCGTGCTGCGACTCTCGAAGGAGTTCGGCTTCCGCGTCGTGCTGCACCACGTCAGCGAGGCGTGGAAGGTGGCCGACGAGATCGCGGCGGCGAACGCGCCGTGCTCGCTGATCGTGCTCGACACGCCCGGCGGGAAGCTGGAGGCGATGGACTTCGACGCCCGCTCGGCTGCGGAGCTCGAGAAGCTCGGTCGACCGGAGCTCGTCGGCTTCCACACCGACGACTGGATCACGGACTCGCGGCTCTTCCTGCGCAGCGCCGCGCTCGCCGTGCGCGCGGGCGTGTCGCGCGAGACGGCACTCGCGGGGCTCACGCTCAACGCGGCCAAGATGCTCGATCTCGGCGCACGTGTCGGCAGCCTCGAGCCCGGCAAGGACGCGGACTTCCTCGTGCTGTCGGGGGATCCTTTCTCCACGTACACGCGCGTCGAGCAGACCTGGGTCGAAGGCAACAAGGTGTTCGACCTCGCCAACGAGGAGGATCGGCTCTGGGCGGAAGGCGGCTGGGGCGCGGGCCTCGCGCGCGCCGGAGCGCTGTGCTGCATCGGGGAGGCGGTGAAGTGATGAACACGAAGCTCGTCCGCGCGCTCGCGCTCGCCCTCCTCTCGCTGCCGTCGCTCGCGCAAGACCTCGTGGTCCGCGGCGAGCGCGTCCACACCGTCTCGGGCGCCGTGATCGACAACGGCATCGTCGTCGTGAAGGACGGCAAGATCGTCGCCGTCGGCAACGAGCGTCAGGTGCAGCCGCCGGCGGGCGTGCGCACGCTGACGGCGAAGGTCGTGACGCCCGGTTTGATCGACGCACACAGCGTGGTCGGACTCGCGGGCTACCTGAACCAGCCGCACGATCAGGACCAGCACGACCCGACCGGCCCGATCCAGCCCGAGCTGCGCGCGATCGACGCCTACAACGCCCGCGAGCGCCTCATCGAGTGGGTGCGCGGCTTCGGCGTGACCACGCTGCACACCGGGCACGGCCCGCAGTCGCTCATCTCCGGCCAGACGATGATCGTGAAGACGCGCGGGGAGACGATCGACGAGGCCGTGATCGTGCCGCGCGCGATGATCGCCGCGACGCTCGGCACGGGCTCGCGCACGAAGTCGCCCGGCACGGCCGGCAAGCAGATGTCGATGCTGCGCGAGGCACTCATCGGCGCGCAGGAGTACCAGCGCAAGCTGCGCGCGGCTGGCGACGATGCCAGCAAGCGTCCCGAGCGCGACCTGCGCAAGGAAGCGCTGGTCGACGTGCTCGAGCGCAAGGCGCCGCTGCTCGTCACCGCGCATCGCCATCAGGACATCGTGTCCGCGCTGCGTCTCGCGAGCGAGTTCGGCTTCCAGCTCGTGCTCGATGGCGCGAGCGAGTCCTACGTCGTGATCGACGAGCTGCGCCTCGCCAAGGTGCCCGTGATCGCCCACCCGCCGATGGCGCGCTTCGTGGAAGAGCTCGAGAACGCGAGCCGCTCCACTTATCGCAAGCTCGCCGACGCCAACGTGCCGTTCACGCTGCAGTCGGGCTACGAGAGCTACGTGCCGAAGACGCGCGTGGTGCTGTACGAAGCCGGCGTCGCCGCGGCTTACGGGCTCGGGTCCGAGCGTGCGCTGCGCTCGATCACGCTCGATGCGGCGAAGATCCTCGGTCTCGACGCGCGACTCGGCAGCCTCGAAGTCGGCAAGGATGGCGACCTCGCGCTCTACGACGGCGACCCGTTCGAGTACACCTCGCACTGCATTGGCACGGTCATCGATGGCGTGCCGGTGTTCGAGGGCTCGCGCTAGCGCGCGGCGAGCATGTGCACGAGGGCCACGGAGAAGGTGGTCCAGAGCAGCGCGATCGCGGCCTCGCGCCAGCCGAGCGCGCGGAGCTTCGCGCGCGTCCAGCCCGAACTCTCGCGCAGCGCCTCACGCGTGCACCACGTGCGCCAGGCAAAGAAGGGTGCCAGCAACGCGAGCAGCAGCAGTCCGAGGAGATGCGGCGCTCCGCCGGCGCACATCGACGCCGGTGCGGCGACGACGAGCGTGACGACCGCGAAGGACAGCGCTCCGGCAGACTGGAAACCGTGGCGAAAGCCGAGCCACGCCGCGGCGGACGCCGGAAAGACCGCGACGGTTCCATAGGCGAGCGACATCGGCTCCAGCGAGAGCGCGAACCCGCAGCTCACGGTGACCAGCAGGATCCCGAGGCCCGTCGACAGGCGCGGGAGCCACCGGCGGGGGTACACGGCAAACGCGCTCGAGAGCACGAACACGCCGACGAACGCCGTGCCCGCGAGCAGCGCGGTCAGCATGTCGAAGCGCGCCGCGGACAGCACGCCGGCTAGGATCGAGATGGCGAGGTACACCCAAGCGCCGTGCGCCTTCACCGGATCCGGCGCCTTCAGCTTGAGGGCGTGTTCACTCATACTCAGTGGACCGTAGCAGGATTCCCGCGCGCACGGCTGCGACGGGGGCTACGCCGAATGCCGTAGCGGCGCGGAGACTATCGCCCATGCAGCGCACACGATTGGCTTGCGAGGAACGGGGTGCAGGGAAGCCCGTGCTGCTCGTTCATGGCTTTCCGTTCCACCGCGGGCAATGGAGCGCGATCGTGCCGGCGCTCGCGCGGCATGCACGCGTGATCTTGCCCGACCTGCGCGGATTTGGCGGCAGCGCGTTCGGCCCGGGCAGTGACGAGGTCGTGCAGTCGATGGACACGCATGCGGACGAGCTCGCGGAGCTGCTCGACTCTCTGCGGGTGACCGAGCCCGTCACGCTCGTCGGCTTCTCGATGGGAGGCTACGTGTCGTTCTCGTTCTTCCGGCGACATCGCGCGCGGGTCGGCGCTCTCGCGCTGTGCAACACGCGCGCCATCGCGGACACGCCCGAGGGAGCCGCAGGTCGCGCCGCGCTCGCGGCCCGTGCGCTCGTCGACGGTCCGGCGCCGGTGATCGAAGGCATGCTGCCGCGCCTGCTCGCGCCGGAGACACTCGCTTCGCGGCCGGACGTGGTGGCGAGCGTGCGTGAGTTGATGGAAGTCGCGCCCCCCACCGGCATCGCGGCTTCCCTGCGCGGCATGGCCGCCCGCCGCGATTCGACGACACTGCTGCCGCACATCGACGTTCCCACTCTGGTGGTGGTCGGTGAGCACGACGCGATCTCGCCGCCCGCCGAGATGCGTGGCATCGCGACCGCGATCCCTCGAGCGCACCTCGTCGAGCTCACCCGCTGCGGCCACATGTCGACCCACGAGGCGCCGCAAGACTTGGCGAGCGCGCTCGAGTCGTTCGTGCGCGCTCTCTAGACGCTCGCGCCCGGTCCGTCACCGCGCGCCTTCTTGCGCAGGTGACCGCCGTAGAGCGCGAGTCCCAGTCCGGCCATCGCGCGCGCGAAGCCACCGAGGAACGAGTCGTGCACGGCCGAGCGCGCCTGGAAGTCCGTGGTGCGATAAGCGAACTCGCGCTTCGCGGGCTTCGGCACGCTGCCGAGGATGTGGAACACGCCCCACAGCATTCCGACGACGCCGAGCGCGATCAGGATGAGGCCCAGCCGCGCGCGCCTGCGTCGCTCGATGGCCTCGTGGTCGTGCGCCCCGTTCACGCGCGCAACTGTAGCGATCGCGTGCTCGTCTTTGCAGGCTTCGACGCGCTCGCTAGAGTTCCGCGCATGGATGCGATTTCACTCCTCGCGGGAATCGGTGTCGGCGCAGTTGCTGGTTTCCTGATCGCGAATCTGCTGTCGCGCGGCAAGTCGACGGCTGCGGCCGCCACGCTTCAAGCTCAGCTGGACGCCGCGAAGTCGGAGCTCGGAGCGCTGCGGACGGAAGTGTCGAACTTGCGCGCGCGCGACACCGAGCTCACGGCTCGCGAGGGTGCTGCTCGAGCCAGCGCCGACGGCCTCCAGGCGCAAGTCCGCGACCTCGGCGCGAAGCTCGAGCAGGAGCGGGGCGCCACGCGAGCGGAGGCCAGCGAGCGCGCGAAGATCGCGGCCAGTCTTGCCGCGTTGCAGACGAGTCTCGACGAGCGCGAGCGTTCGCTGCGCGAGCTGCGAGCGACCGTGGAGCAGTCCAAGCAGCAACTCGTCGACGTGTTCAAGGCCACGGGTGGCGACGTGCTCAAGCAACAAGCCGAGCAGCTCCTCAAGCAGGCCAAGGAGCAGTTCGAGGGCCACAAGCAGCTCTCGCAGCAGGAGCTCGAGGCGCGCCAGCAGGCCATCCAGTCGCTGGTCCAGCCGCTCAAGGAGCAGCTCGAGAAGCAGGAGAAGCTCGTCAAGGAGCTCGGCGAGAAGCGCGAGGGCGACTCGAAGTCCCTCTCCGAGCAGCTCAAGCAGATTGCGGAGCTGCAGCAGAAGGCGTCGACGGCTGCATTGACGCTCTCGAGCGCCATGCGCGACAACCGCCAGCGTGGCCAGTGGGGCGAGATCACGCTGCGCAACGTGGTCGAGATGGCGGGGCTCGGCGCGCACGTCGACTTCATCGAGCAGACCAGTATCGAGTC
Source organism: uncultured Planctomycetota bacterium (assembly GCA_903892045.1). Taxonomy (GTDB): domain Bacteria; phylum Planctomycetota; class UBA1135; order UBA1135; genus F1-120-MAGs118. Next base: position 4,911 of record CAITGX010000309.1, read on the forward strand.
GGAGGACGGCGCGCGCCTGCGGCCGGACATGATCGTGCGGCTGCCGGGCGGTCGCTCGATCCCGATCGACGCCAAGGTGCCGATGAGCGCGTACCTCGACTCAATCGACGCCACCCAGCCGGACGCGGAGCGTGCGCGCAAGCGCCTGTCCCACGCCGGTGCGGTGCGCAGCCACGTTCGCACGCTCAACTCGCGCGACTACGCAGCGTCCGTGGAAGGCGAGATCGAGCTCACCGTGATGTTCGTACCGGTCGAGAGCGCGCTGGTCGCGGCGCTGGAGGCCGACGGCACGCTCTTCAAGGAGGCGCTCGACTTGCGCGTGATCATCACCACGCCTTCGACGCTGCTCGCGCTCCTGCGAACCTGCGCGATGCAGTGGCAGCAGGCGAAGCTCAACGAGAACGCGCTCAAGATCGGCGCGCATGCCAAGGAGCTCTTGGTGCGCATCCAGAACGTCGCGGAGGACCTGCACAAGGTGGGCAAAGGCCTCAAGAGCGCGACCGACGCCTTCAACGCGGCGGTGGGCTCCTACAACCTCCGCCTCGTGCCGAAGGCGCGTGCCACGGCCGAGCTCGCTGGCGAGCTCGAGGCCGTGCCCGAGGAACTCGAGATGCAGTCGCGCAACGTGCGGACCGACATCGTCGGTGGGCCTTCGACGCAGAAGCTCCTGCCGGAAGCCTGAGCGCCGTTCAGGGGCGCGCGTGCGCCTCGTACTTGTCGAAGGTGAGCGCGCGCTCAAGGGCGGCGACATCGACCTGCGAGCTCACGAGCAGGGTGGCCGTGCCGGCCTCCTGATCGACCGCGGCCTCGCGCACGCCGGCAACCCCGAGTGCCGCGGCGTGAACCTTGGGGCGGCAACCGCCGCAGCACATTCCCTCGACCTCGAACACGCGCACGGTCTCGCCCGCGGCCGGCTCCGAGGCGAGCACGAACGGAATCGTGGCCTGCTCCACCTTCTGGGGTGCCACGTAGCTGGGGTCCTTGGCCCGCAGGGCCACGAAGGCGGCCGCGGAGCCGGCGACGGCGAGCAGGGCGACGAGCGCGTACTTGTTCATGGGGCTGGAAAGAGGATCGGACACGGCGTGGATGCTGTCCAGAGGTGCGCGCGCTTGAGGCTTTCGCGCAAGTGGGAGAGAATCGGCCGCATGAGCCAGAACGACCCCGTGCGCGCGTCCTTCGAGGAGGCGCTGGCGACCTTGCAGGCCTTCCTGGCGTCGCCCGACGCGCTCCCCAACGTCCAGCGTTTCGTCGAAGCGGCCGCGACGACTCTCGCCCGCGGCGGCAAGCTGCTCTCGTGCGGCAACGGCGGCAGCATGTGCGACGCCATGCACTTCGCGGAGGAGTGGACGGGCCGCTTCCGCGGCAACCGCGACGCGCTGCCCGCGATCGCGTTCTCCGACCCGAGCCAGCTCACGTGCATCGCCAACGACTTTGGCTTCGACGA
>CAITGX010000310.1 GCA_903892045.1 uncultured Planctomycetota bacterium
CGCATCGATCACGGTGTTGCCGGTCACGTGCACGCTGGCCGGATCGCATCCCTCGGAGAGCAGCTTCGCGCGCGCCCCATCCGTCGGAGCGAAGTGCCAGCGCGCGACGCGATCCGTGATGATGCGGTTGAACTCCTCCGGGAACGGAGCCTGCAAGTCTCCAGAGCGCAGCCCCGCCTCGACGTGAGCCACCGGGATTCCGGCGTAGAAGGCAGCCATCGACGTGGCGAGGCACGTCGTGGTGTCGCCGTGAACGAGCACGACGTCCGGACGAGCGTCGCGCAGGACGGAGCGCATGCCGAGCAGGACCTTGGACGTTACGTCCGAGAGATCCTGGCCGGGAGCCATCACGTTCAGGTCGTAGTGCGGCTCGATCTCGAACAGAGACAGAGCCTGATCGAGCATCTGCCGGTGCTGCGCCGTGGCGCACACGCGGGCGTCGAACAACGGATGCGCCGCGAGACGCCGCATCACGGGCGCCATCTTGATGGCTTCGGGCCGCGTTCCGACGACCGACAGGACCCGCACGCTCACAGGAACAGCCCTCGCGTGTCGATTAGGATCTTCTCGTTGAGAGCGTCGCGGCGCAGCCGCTTGAACTGCTTGTGATCGACGAGCACCAGCACGATGTTGGCGCGAGCGACGGCCTCGTCGAGGCGGACGAGCTCGAAGTCCGGGTGGGACAGGAGATGCGGCTCGACCACGAGTAGCTCCCCGACGTTGCGGGCCTGGATCTCGCGCACGATCTCGACCGCCGGCGACTCGCGCAGGTCATCGACGTCCGCCTTGAATGACAGGCCGAGGCACGCGATCACGGGCTTGACCACCCGCTTCGCGCATTCCTCGACGTGCTCGATGACCCAGTGCGGCTTGCGATCGTTCACCTCGCGCGCCGCGCGGATGAGCTTCGCGTTCGCAGGATCTCCCGCCACGATGAACCACGGATCGACCGCGATGCAGTGACCGCCGACGCCCGGTCCGGGCTGCAGGATCTTCACGCGCGGGTGGCGATTCGCGATGCGGATCACTTCCCACACGCTGATGCCCGCCTCCGAGCAGATCATTGAAAGCTCGTTGGCGAACGCGATGTTCACGTCGCGGTAGCTGTTCTCCGACAGCTTGACCATCTCGGCCGTGCGCGAGTCCGTCGCCACGACCTCGCCGCGCACGAAGCTCTGGTAGAACTCGAGCGCGACTTCGGTGGAGGCGTCGTCCACGCCGCCGACGACGCGGTCGTTCTCGACCAACTCGGTGAGGATGCGGCCCGGGAGCACGCGCTCGGGGCAGTAGGCCACGAACACGTCCTCACCGATGGCATGCCCGGCCTCGCGCAGCACGCGCGCGACCACGTCTTCCGTCGTACCGACGGGACTGGTCGACTCGAGGATCACGAGGTTGCCCTTGCGGACCCACGGTGCAATGGCGCGCGCGGCGGCTTCGACCATGCTCACGTCGGGCTGCTTGTCGGACTGGATGGGCGTCGGAACAGCCAGCACGAACACGTCGGACTCCACGGGCGTGGTCGAGGCCGAGAGCTTGCCCGAGTTCACGGCGCTCTTGACGAGCAGGTCGAGGTCCGGCTCCTCGATGTGGATGCGGCCCTGGTTGATCGTGTCGACGACGTCCTGTCGGACGTCGACGCCCGTGACCTTGCAGCCCTTGGTGCCGAGCAGCGAAGCCGTGGGCAGGCCGATGTAGCCGAGCCCGACGACGCACACGCGCAGGCCTTCGCCCGCCTTCATGCTGCGGCGACGCTCGCCGAGTCCGGCGCGCTTGCGCACTTCCTTGAGACCGGTTTCAGCCGACACGCCGCTCGCTCCGCTTGCCGTACCCATAGCCGTAGCTGTCTCCGTACTTGCCGTTGACAAGAGAGGTACCGACCCCGTTGAGGATCGCACCGATCAGGTTCGCGCCGGACTGGCGCAGGCGCCGGGTCGCTTGCTCGACCTGCCGAGCCGAGGCGCGATCCGAGCGCACGAGCAGCACGACCGCGTCGAGACGCGCGGCACAGCTCTCGATGTCCGAGACCGCGATGGCCGGCGGCACGTCGCACACGACGAGGTCGTACTCGCGCCCGAGGTCCTCCAGCAGCTTGGCGAATGCTTGCCCGTCGAGCAGGTCGCCCGGGCTGTGAGGCTGCTCGCCCGCCGTCAGCACGTCGAGGCGCTCGCCTACCCCGCGATGCACCACGTCGCTCCACGCACGCCGACCTTCGAGCACGTCCGACAAGCCGTTTTCGAGGCCGAGTCGCAGGTAGCGGTGAATCGAAGGACGGCGCATGTCGCAATCGACGAGCGCGACGCGTCGCCCGCTGCGCGCGAACGCCATCGCGAGCGCGACGTTGGAGCTCGACTTGCCCTCGCCCGGCGTGCACGACGTCACCGCGAGCGTGCGCAGGTCCGAGTCCGTGGAGAGCGCGAACTTGAGGTTGGCGCGCAGCGAGCGATACGCCTCGGCCGTCGGCCCCTCCGGATCGTCGCGCAACGGCACGAAGTACTGGATCGCGTCGCGCACGCGGTAGCGCCCGCGACGGAAGTCGGGAATCGCCCCGAGTACGGGCAGCTCCGTCGCCGCCTCGAGCTCGGACTCGGTGAAGATGCCGCGAGAGAACGCCTCCCGCGCGCAGGCGAGGCCGGCGGCTGCGAGCACGCCAAGCGCGAGACCGAGCACCGCGTGCAACGGAACCGAAGGTCCGCTGCGCTCGAGCGGCGCGACGGCGGGATCGACGAACTCGGCAGCCGGCTGCGTCGAGGCGCGCGTGATCTCGGCCTCCTGCTCGCGGGCGAGCAGCAGCTTCACGATCTCCGTGTGGGCGGCGAGCTTGCGCATCGGCTCGGCGACGACGCGCTCGTCCTCGGGCAGGGTACCCAGCGAGGCCTCGACGCGCTCGAGCTCCGAGAGCAGGTCCTGCATGCCCGCCTCGATGCCGCGCAGGCGACCTTCGAGGTGATCCTGTGTACGGCGACGCAGGGCCGCGCGGGCCGTCTCGATCCGCGCGCGCTCCTCGGCCGGATAGCCGGTCCGGCGCTCGCGGTACGAGCCGAGCAGCGAGAGCTGCTCACGCTGGTGCCCTTCGAGACCCTCGACGCGCGATCGGACGATGCGCTCGATGAGACCGATCGTCGCCGAGAGCCGCTGCTCGTTCTCGATGCGCAGCGGGTGCTCGCCAGTCGTCTCGCGTTCGAGTTCCGCCTGTCGCACCTGCAGCTCGCCCAGCGTCGAGAGGTGGCTCTCGAGCAGCGGGTCGCGGGCAGCGGGCGGTCCACCACCGAGCCTCGCGATGGCATCGACGTCGCGCGCCTCGATGGAGCGCAG
>CAITGX010000311.1 GCA_903892045.1 uncultured Planctomycetota bacterium
GAGGTGTCCGGCGCGAGGTGTCCGGCGCGAGGTGTCCGGCGCGAGGTGTCCGGCGCGAGGTGTCCGGCGCGAGGTGCCCGGCGCGAGGCGTTCCGCTCGCGGGGATAGCGCGTCGTGCAGCCCCAGCGAAGGCCCGACCTCCCCCGCCTTGGCGTGCACCGATCATGTCGCACCGCGGGCGACGCGCCGTCCGCGCCAGGGCTCGAGCGGTGCCGCATCGCTGCAGGCTCGGGGGAGCTACCGTCCGACGCGGGAGCCGTCTTCCAGCGCATGTAACGCGACGAACCGCGCGCTGTAGGGCGCGCTCGTGCCTCACCTGTCCCCTCGCGACCGCCGCGCGCTGCAGGTCGTCCTCATCGCGCTCGCACCGCTGGCCGCGGCCGCGCTGTGGGCGAGCTTTCACTACAGCGTCGAGGCCATGGCCCAAGGCGCCCCGTGGCGCGCCGTCGGGCTCGAGCCCGTGCCCTGTCCCGGCTGCCTCTTGTGCGGGCTCTCGCGCGCCTTCACGGCCGCGAGCCACGGCGAGCTCGCCCGCGCGCTGGCCTTCAACCCGCTCGTCGCGCTCGCCTACCCCGCGTTCTGGGCCACCGCGCTCGCTGGCCCGCTGCTCGCCTTCCGTCTCGTTCGCCCGCGGGTGCGGGCCTCCTGATGTCCACCGTCTCGCTCGTCCTGATCGTGCTCTCGGCGCTCTCGACCGCCGCAGGGCTCCCGTGCTGCCTCGGCTGCCTCAACTGGCTGGCGGTGCCGCTCTCCCTCGCCACGGCCGTCGCCGGCCTCGTGGGCCTCGCGACCGATCGTGACCCGGCGAGCGGACGCTCGGCGAACCGACAAGTCCACCTGCTGGCGGTCGTGCTCGGGCTGCTGTTCGCGGCGGTGGGCGCGGCGCGCTGCGCTCTCGGCGGAGGCTGCGTGTGAGCTCGGGCGAGCCTTGGACCGTGGGCTCCCTGCCCGGCCCCGAAGGTGCCATTTTGGCGCCAACAGAAGCCAGAACGGCAGGCCTACCCCCTCTGGCGTAGTCAGGAAGGCCGCTTTTCGAGGCGCGGGCTGGACGCGCGGGTTGGTACAGAGATTGCGGTTCCCCAGCCATGCAGACCCAGTACACGACCAAGGCGGCGGAGGTTCTTCAGGCGGCCCAGAAGCTCGCGGCGGACTCGGGGCATCCCGAGCTCACGGCGGCCCACCTCGCGGTGGCGCTGCTGCGCGAGAGCGAGGGAGTCCCGGCTGCGGTGCTCAAGAAGCTCGGTGTGGATCCGCGCGTGCTCGCGGGCGAGCTCGTGCTGCAGCTCGACAAGCTGCCCAAGGCCTCGGGCGGCAACCTGCAGCCGGCGCGCACCTTCGCCGAGGCCCTCAACGAGGCAGGAGCGGCGGCTGCGCGTCTCAAGGACGACTACGTCTCGACCGAGCACCTGCTGCTCGGCCTCGCGAGGTCGGGCGGACCCGAGGTGAAGGGACTGCTCGCCGCGCGCAAGCTCTCCTTCGAGCGCGTCGAGGCCGCGCTGGCGGAGGTGCGCGGCAACCGGCGCGTGACGAGCCCGGAGCCCGAGAGCACCTTCGAGGCCCTCAAGAAGTACGCGCGCGACCTGACCGCCGACGCCCAGGCCGGCAAGCTCGACCCCGTGATCGGGCGCGACACCGAGATCCGGCGCGTGATGCAGGTGCTCTCGCGGCGACGCAAGAACAACCCCGTGCTGATCGGCGACCCTGGCGTCGGCAAGACCGCCATCGCCGAGGGCCTCGCCAACCGCATCGTGGCCGGCGACGTGCCCGAGCCCCTGAAGGGCAAGAAGATCCTCGCGCTCGACCTCGGCTCGATGCTCGCGGGCGCGAAGTTCCGCGGCGAGTTCGAGGAGCGCCTCAAGGCGGTGCTCGCGGAGATCGCGCAGGCCGAGGGCGAGATCATCCTCTTCATCGACGAGCTGCACACGCTGGTCGGCGCGGGCGCCGCAGAGGGCGCCGTCGACGCGGCCAACATGCTCAAGCCGGCGCTCGCGCGCGGCGAGCTGCACTGCATCGGCGCGACGACGCTCGACGAGTACCGGCGTCACGTCGAGAAGGACAAGGCGCTCGAGCGCCGCTTCATGCCCGTGCAGGTCGGCGAGCCGAGCGTCGAGGACACGATCGCGATCCTGCGCGGCCTGAAGGAGCGTTACGAGGTGCACTACGGCGTGCGCATCCTCGACGAGGCGCTGGTCTCGGCCGCGCGGCTCGCCGATCGCCACATCACGCAGCGCTTCATGCCCGACAAGGCCATCGACCTCGTCGACGAGGCGGCGGCGCAGGTGCGGCTCTCGATCGACTCGCTGCCGCCGGAGCTCGACGCGATCGAGCGCAAGGTGCGCCAGCTCGAGATCGAGCGCACGGCGCTCAAGAAGGAGAACCGCGGCGACGAGGCGCGGCGCATCGCGCAGATCGGCGAGGAACTCGCGGAGCTCGAGGAGTCCGGCCGCGCCCTGCGCGGGCGCTGGCAGGCCGAGAAGGAGCTCATCACCGCGCTGCGCGCGGGCAAGACGCTGATCGAGGGCCTGCGCAACGAGGCCGAGCGCAAGGAGCGCGAGGGCAACTTCGAGCGCGTGGCGCAGGTGCGCTACGGCGAGCTGCCGCAGGCCGAGAAGCAGCTCAAGGAGAACGCCGCGAAGCTCGCGGACGTGCAGCGCGAGGGCGCGCTGCTGCCGGAAGAGGTCGACGCGGAGATGATCGCCAAGGTCGTCAGCCGTTGGACCGGCATCCCGGCCGCGCGCCTGCTCGAGACCGAGCGCGAGAAGCTGCTCCACATGGAAGCGCGCCTGCGGGAGCGCGTCGTGGGCCAGGACCACGCGCTCGCGGCGATCAGCGAGGCCGTACGCCGCGCGCGCGCCGGCCTGCAGGAAACCACGCGGCCCTTGGGCTCGTTCCTCTTGCTCGGCCCCACGGGCGTCGGCAAGACCGAGACCGCCAAGGCGCTCGCGGAGTTCCTGTTCGACGACGAGAGCGCCGTCGTGCGCCTCGACATGACCGAGTACATGGAGAAGCACTCCGTCTCGCGCATGATCGGCGCGCCTCCGGGCTATGTCGGTTACGACGAAGGTGGTGCGCTGACCGAGGCCGTGCGCCGCAAGCCACACTGCGTGATCCTGCTCGACGAGGTCGAGAAGGCGCATCCCGACGTCTTCAACGTGCTGCTGCAGATCCTCGACGACGGCCGCCTCACCGACGGCCAGGGCCGCACGGTCGACTTCACGCAGTCACTGGTCCTCATGACCTCGAACCTGCGCGACGGCGCGCAGCTGCGCGACTTCTTCCGGCCTGAGTTCATCAATCGCCTCGACGAGGTCCTGACCTACAAGGCGCTCGAGCCCGACCGCATCCGCGAGATCGTCGACGTGCAGCTCGCACGCCTCCAGAAGCACCTCGCCGAGCAGGAGATCTCCCTCGAGCTCACCGGCGCCGCCAAGGAGGCGCTCGCCAAGGAGGGCTACGACCCCGAGTACGGCGCCCGCCCGCTCAAGCGCGTGATCCAGAAGCGCGTCCAGAACCTGCTCGCCGACTCGATCCTGCGCGGCACGCTCGCCGCCGGCGCCCGCGCCACCATCGACTGGCGCGCCGGCTCCTTCCACCTCACCGCCCGAGAGCCCGAGCCCGAGCTCGCCGGCTAGCCGCGCGCGCAGGTGCGCACCGCCGTCCGGCGCTCAGCAACGGGCGTCGGACGGCCGCTTCATTTCGTCGACGGCGGGTAGATCTGGATGCTGCGGATCGCCGTCTGGGGGATGCGCGTCACGGGCATCCCGGGGACGTTGCCCACGAAGCCGCAGCTGAACCAGTCGGGGCCGACCTCGAGCACCTCGTGGGTGCCGAGGCTCGGGAAGAGCGTGAGCGTGACGAGCCCGTCGCCGTCCTGCTGGAGCTGAAGCTTCGTGCCGACTCGAAGCACGTCGAGGAAGCCCGAGCGCGGCGTGGGGGCGGACTGGAAGGCGGCCAGCGAGGCCACGAGCAGGAACGCGCCGAGCGCGAGGGACAGGGGAAGCAACCGCGTGCGCATCGGATTCTCCGCGAGAGGCGAGAGCGAGGAGCGACAGCCCGCGCGAGCCGCGGACCCGCGGCGAATCGTAGCGCCGCTGGGCAGGGTCGCTACTCGCGCCGCAGCTCGAGCGCGCACACGCGCATCGACACGTCGAACGCGAAGTTCGACTTCAGGTGCAGGTTGCCTTCGATTTGGCCAGCGTGCTCGGGGTGGAGCAGCAGCACCACGCAGTGCTGGCCCTGCGGCGCGAGGCTGCCCGTCGTCAGCACGTTTCCGGCGAGCTTGGCGCGCATCTCGAGCCCGCCGAACTCGAAGGCGAACGCCTGCAGCTCCCCGAGCGCGACCTCGCCGAGCGATCCGGCGAGCGCGCCGTCGGCGCCCAGCTCGAGCGAGACGGGCAGCGCGCCGTACTCCGTCGCGAGCTCCCGATTCAGGAAGCGCGCTCCACCCTTCCAGCGACCAGCGAAGCTCTCGAGCGGCGGTGCAGGCAGCGGGCGGACGAGACAGCATCCCACCGCGACGGCGGCGAGGAGCGCGACGAGCAGCAGCGACGACTTGCGCATGGAATCGAACCTCCGCGTGCCGGCCGCACGCACGCGCAGAGTCTCGACGCGGACCCGGCGGGCTCCCACGCAATCCCGCGAAGCGGGGCGCGAAGCCGCGCGAATCGACGGCTCAGCCGACGGTGGCGGGCTTGCGCGGCGGAGCGAGGAAGAAGCGACCGATGGCAGCCTCGAACGAGGTGCCGTCGTCGCGCTCGAAGGCGTAGCTGCCTTCCATCGTGCCCCAGGCCGTGCGCAGCGGGCAGGAGCTCACGTACTCGAACTGCTCGCCGGGCGCGAGGCGCGGCGTCTTGCCGACCACGCCCGGACCGCGGACGTCCTCGCGCTGGTTGTTCGCGTCGAGGATGATCCAGTGACGCGAGCGCAACCGCGCGGGAGCGTCCCCCTCGTTGCGGATCACGATGCGGTAGGCGTAGAACCAGCGCAGGCGGTCGGGATCGGACTCGGACTCGACGAACTGGGCCTGCGCCTGCACGCGGATGCCCTGCGTCACGGTGTCGGAGCTGCCGGGGCGCGCCTTGGTCTCGTTCACGGGCGTCATGGGCTCGCGATTGTACGCGATCAGCCCTCGTCCAGCTCCGCGCGCGGGAAGCGCTGGCGGATCAGGCGCCGCACCTTGGCGGGCTCGTCGAGCGGGTACTGGCGTCGCTGCACGCGGCGCTCGACGCCGTCGAGCACCTCGAGCCAGTCCTCGAGCAGGGGCTCGGAGAGCTTCTCCCAGCCGTAGCTGCGCCCCGGACGCCAGTAGAAGTCCCAGCGCTCGCGGATCTGGTGCGCCTTGATCTCGATGCGCTCCCCTTCCGCGTCCTCGCGCACCCACTCGATGTCGTCACGGGCCATGTGGGAAGCATGCTAGTGGCGACCGCGCTCGAATGCCCGCGCGGTCCGCGCGTACCCAAGCTCGAATTCCAGCCTGAGAGCCACGCCGCTAGCCTGAACGCACCGCCATGAGCCTGCCCCAGGATCCGCCGCTTTCGCCCGAGGACGAGGTCGTCGGCGAAGCCAGCGAGCCGCCGCCGCTGCCCGCGGAGGACGAGGCCACGCGCGCGGCGCGCGCCTACAAGTTCCCCTGCGGCGGCTGTGGCGCGGACCTCGCCTTCGATCCACGCGAGCAGGCGCCGAAGTGCCCCTACTGCGGCCACGTCGCGCCCGCGCCCGAGAGCAGCCGCGCCGTGCGCGAGAACGACTTGCTCGCCGCGCTCGAGAAGGCCGCCGAGCGCCGCTCCGAGGTCGCGCGCAAGGAGGACCTGCACGAGGTGCGCTGCGACAACTGCCACGCGACCGTGCAGTTCCAGGGCGCGCTCACCGCGCAGCGCTGTCCCTACTGCGCGCAGTCGATGGCGCGCGAGGGCGTGCACGAGTCGACGCAGCGACTCGCCGTCGACGGCATCGTGCCGTTCCAGATCGAGGCCACCGCCGCGCGCGCGAACCTCAAGCTGTGGGTCAAGTCGCGCTGGTTCCTGCCGAGTGCGCTCGCTCGCAAGGGCATCGACGCGGCCTTCCAAGGCGTGTACCTGCCGTTCTTCACCTTCGATGCGCTGACCGCGAACCGCTACCGCGGCATGCGCGGCGAGCACTACTACGTCACGGTGGGCCATGGAAAGAACCGCAGGACCGTGCGCAAGACGCGCTGGTATCCGGCGTCGGGCAGCTTCCGGCGCTTCTTCGACGACGTGCTCGAGAGCGCGGGCTCGGGCCTGCCCGAGGGCGAGCTCGCGGCGCTCGAGCCGTGGCCGCTCGACGGCCTCAAGCCTTGGGCGCCCGAGTACCTCGCCGGCTACCTCGCTCGCACCTACGAGCGCCCGCTCCCCGACTGCTTCTCGAGCGCCCGCGCGCAGGTCGAACGCGAGCTCGACCTCGAGGTGCGCCGGCGCATCGGCGGCGACGAGCAGCGCGTGCTCTCGATCGACACCGACTGGTCGGCGCTGACCTACAAGCACGTGCTGCTGCCCGTGTGGATCGCGAGCTACCGCTGGAAGTCGAAGACCTACCGCGTCGTGGTGAACGCCGCGACGGGCGAGGTGCAAGGCGAGCGCCCGTGGAGCTGGCTCAAAATCGCGCTGCTCGTCCTCGCGCTCGCCTCGATCGTCGCCGTCATCGCCGTCCTCGCGAACACGCGCTGAGTGTCGCTCGATTCCAGGCGTCGCGCGCGAGGCGGCGTTGGAGCCCTGCCGCGGCCATGGCTAGCATGGCCGCTCGAATCGCGAGCGACGTTCGATGCGCATCCTGCAAGTGGCCCACGGATTCCCGCCCGACCAGATGGCCGGGGCGGAGGTCTACACGTGGACCGTGTCGAAGGAGCTCGTGCGACAGGGGCACGACGTGCGCGTGTTCGTGCCGGGCTTTCGGCCGGGTGTCGCGAATCTCGCGCTCGTGAACGAGGACGTCGACGGCGTGAAGGTGACGCGCCTGAACCTCGTGCCGGGCTCGCCGCACCGGCTGCGCGTGACCTACACGAACCCGGTGGTCGACGAGGTCTTCGCGCGCTGGCTGCGCGAGCTCGCGCCCGACGTCGCGCACGTGCAGCACACGGTCGGACTGTCGACGGGCGTGTTCGACGTGCTCGCCGCCGCGGGCGTACCAACGCTCTTCACGCTGCACGACTTCTGGTTCCACTGCCCGCGCGGCCAGCGCTTCACGCCGCGCCATCACCTGTGCGAGCGGGTCGAGCCGTGGCGCTGCGCCTTGTGCATCGGCACGTGGCGCCTCGCGTGGGCGCGCAAGTGGCTGACGCACTACGCGCGTGGCCGCACGGCGGAAACCGCGGGCGAGGGACTCGCGAAGCGCAGCCTGCGTTTCCCGCTGCGCGCGCTGCGCTACGTCGGCGACGAGACCTTCCGTGCGCCGATCCTGCGCCGCAACGAGTACATGCTGCGCGCGATGCTGCGCGCCGACCGCATCCTCGCGCCCTCGCGCTTCCTGATGGAGCGCTTCGTCGAGCAGGGCGTGCCCGCGGACGCGCTGCACTTCTCCGAGTACGGCATGGACGACGCGCCGTTCCGCGCGCTCCCGCCGCGGGCCGAGCGCGATCCGGCCGCGCGCCCCGTGCGCTTCGGGTTCGTCGGCACGCTGATGCCCACCAAGGGGCCTGACCTGCTGGTGCAGGCCTTCCAGTCGCTCCCGCACGGGCAGGCGACGCTGGCGGTGCACGGCGCGGGCACGGGCGAGAAGACCGAGGGCTACGTGGCAGCGATGAAGGCCGGCAACCGCCATCCCGGAGTCACCTTCCACGGCCGCTTCGACAACCGGCGCATTGCCGAGATCCTCCGCTCGTTCGACGTGCTCGTGGTGCCGAGCCGCTGGTGGGAGAACGCGCCGCTCACGGTGCACGAGTCGGTCATGGCGCGCATGCCGGTGGTGCTCTCCGACCACGGCGGGATGCGCGAGCTCGCCGAGCGCTTCGGCAACGCCGTCGGATTCCGGCCCGACGATGCAGCCGACCTCGCTCGCGCGTTGCGCCGCTTCCTCGAGGAGCCCGGCATCTGGAGGGAGCTCGCGCCGCGCCGCGCCGTGCGCACGGTCGCCGACGACGTCACCGGCCTGCTCCGGCACTACGACGAGCTGGTCGCCGCACGCCGGGCCTGAGGTGCGCGGGGGAAAGCGCGCGGGGCGCAGCCGCCTTCGCGACCGCGCCCCGCGCAGGAAGATCAGACTTCGCCGCCGGCTCAGCCGAGCAGGGCGCTGACGAGGCCGGTGATGCCCGAGCTCACGCCCGAGACGCCCGAGGCGATCAGCTCCGAGGCGCCGACGAGGATGCCGGCGTAGAGGATGCCGATGGCGACGTTGCCGGCGCGGAACTCGGCCTTCTCGTCGATGTCCTTGGTGAACTTGTCCATGGCCTTGAACGTCCAGGTCACGGCGATGCCGGCCACCATGATCGCGACGAACAGGTTGATCACGCCGCCGACGAGCGCGCCGATGCCGTCCGAGAGCTCACCCTTGACGAGGGTCGTGAGACCGTCGGTCATGCTGGCGACGCCGCCCGCGACGACGTTCGTGTAGGCGACCACCGCGCCGGCGGCGAGCAGCGCCACCGCCATGTTCTTGCGCTTGATCTCGCCCCAGATGTCGATGCCGTCGATCATGCGCGACACGACGTTGAGGCCCTGATTGATCGAGAAGGTGAAGATCGCCAGCGAGACGACCAGCTGCAGAGCGCCGAGGGCGAGCGCGACGAACGAGCCACCGAGGCTCTCGGTGTTGGCGGCTTCCTGAGCGATCAGAGCGAGGGAGGGAGTGAACATGGGTGTGGTGGCAGGGGATTGCGCGCCCCCCGGAAGGGGCGCTGGGTTGAACTTGAAGGGCCAAGAGGATGGGAACCGCCCCCCATGCCGCGCAAGCCCTCGGACGGGCCTGCCAGGGCCGATTTTCCAGCCCCGGAGCCAGCGTCCCACGCCCAAGGCGCCGGATCCGGGCCGCGTCGGGTGACCTCGTGGGATGAAAAAGCCACCTGCCGCGCGCCCCCCGGGCCGGGCGCGACTTAGGCTTGGCCCGTCCCTGTTGGAGAGTGCCCCATGCGCATGAACGGATCCCCCGCGCTCGCCCGCTCCCTCGCCCGCTCCCTGCTCGCGCTCTTGGCCCTCGCGCCGCTCGCGACCGCGCAGGGCTCCGACGCCTTCCAGAAGGCGCTCGAGCGCTACAAGGAGACGATCCAGCGCCTGCCGCTGCAGCACCACACCGAGGGACGCGAGAAGCTCGCCAAGACGCGCAACCCCGAGGCCTTCGCGATCCTCGCCAAGGACTACGTCGAGACCAAGGACCCCGGGCGCTTCCCCGAGTACGCGCGCTACATGCTCGCCACGCTGCTCGGGCGCAACTTCGACCGCGCGGAGTTCGTCGAGCCGTTCAAGGCCCTGCGCAGCGCCAACCGCAAGCCCGTCGACACGTGGCTGTGGGTGCAGGCGCTCAAGGTGCAGGCCGATCGCGGCGACGCGGCGGAGGTGCTCGCGATCGCGACCGGAGAGAAGAACGCGCTCCTGCGTGCGGCCGCGATCGCGGGGCTCGGCGCGACGCGCAACCCGGACCTCAAGGCCATCATCGTGCCCAACTGCACGGCCTTCCCCAAGAAGGACGAGGAGCGCATGGCGATTCTGGGCGCGATGAGCGGAGCGCTGTTCGCGAACAAGGACCGCGTCAACGATGCGGCCTACCGCGAAGCTCTCACCGCCTACATCGGCTTGCTCGCCGACGAAGTCGGGCTGTCGCACACGGCCAAGGTGCAAGTCGCGCGGCACCTGCAGGGCATCCTCAAGTCGAACCAGCTGTACGTGAATCCCGACGCGTGGCTCGAGCTGCTCGCTCGCGGCGAGGTCAAGCGCGGCACGACCAGCCCCTCGTCCGCGGCGCCGCGCTTCTTCGGCATCGAGACTGACGGCGAGCGCCTGTGCTACGTGGTCGACATGTCCGACTCGATGTGCAAGAAGATCGAGCCCTCGGCCAAGCCCGCCGGTCCGCTCTCGGGGCCGAAGGAAAAGAAGAAAAAGGGCGCGATTCTCGACGAAAGTGACATTCCCTGGCACCGCATCGAGACGCGCTGGGACCTCGCGCGAGAGAACCTGCGCGTGTCGCTCTCGCGCCTCACGCCCGACAAGCAGTTCTGCATCGTGTGGTTCGGTTCCGCGGCCGGCACGCTCGACTCGTGCCCGGGCATGATCAAGGCCACGCGCGCCAACATCGACAAGGTCATGGACGAGCTCGACGCGATCGAGCTCGGAGCGCCGGACACGCGCACCTCGCTCGACGGCAAGCTGCGCGGCGAGACCAACATGCACGCGGGCCTCAAGCTCGCCTTCGCCCTGACGAGCCGCGGCTTCGCCCAGACCGAGGCCTACGTCAACGCCGACGCGCTCACGGAGGGCTGCGACACGATCCTGATGCTCTCCGACGGCACGCCTTCGGTCGACGACTTCACGGTCACCGACAAGGACTACGGCGAGGGCGACGTGGTCGTCGACCAGGAATACAAGGTCAAGGCCGAGCGCACGGCCAACCTCAACTACCCCGGTCCCTTCATCTTCTCGGGGGACCCCAACTGCCCTTGGATCGTGGACGACGTGCGCCGCATGAACGCCTTCCGCCGCATCCGCATCCACTGCGTCGGGCTCGGCGAGGCCAACATGACGCTGCTCAAGGAGCTCGCCACGATCGGGCAGGGCCAGAGCTTCGCGGTCGGCCAGAAGCGCGCCGACCCGCCGGCGGGCGGCAAGTAGCTCGCCGCGCGCTCAGCGCACGAGCTTGGCGCGCCCGGGCACCGGCGTGCTCTCGAGCGCGTCGATGCTCTCGCGCAGGCGCAGGACCGCATCGCCATCGACGCGCACCGACTCGGCCACCAGCGTGCCGGAATCGATGCGCGAGCTGCCCTCGAGCACGAGGCGGGTGGTCGGCGCGTACATGTGTCCCTTGAGGTCGATCTCGGCCGTGTCCGTGAAGCTCCAGGTGCGGGCGCCCGCTTCCTGCAGGATCCAGAAGTCTTCCCAGCCCGGGACAGACTCCGCCGCCGATCCGAAGATCTGGGCGCGGTCGGAGAGCGTCAGTCGGGCGACCGGCGAGAAGAGCAGGGTGGCCGCATCCAGCTCGAGTTCCGCGTCAGCCGAGAGCACGATCGGGCCTTCGAACTGGTGCAGGCCCGGCAGCAGCACGATGCGACCGCCCGTGGCCTCGAAGCCGGAGTGCACGCCGGGGTGGACGAAGGTGGTGCCGAGGTCGTCGTGGTCGATCGGTTCCGGCGGCGCCGAGTCGAGCGGCGGGAGCGGAATCGAAGCGTAGGGGTCCGCCGGGATCGAGGCCCCAGCGACCACATCCGAGTCCACCAGCTCCACGCTGCCTTCCTCGAAACCGCCGGCGACGCGCAGCTCGGCCACCAGCACCCGCGGAGCGCCGGCCACGCGGACCGCCGATGCCTCGCCCGAGGCGACCAGCACGCAACCGCGCGTGCGCAGCCGGGCCGCGCGCTCGACCTCGAGGGCCTCGTTGCCGTCCCCGAGCAGCAGCGCCGAGACGAGGTGCTTGGGCGGCACGAAGACCGCAATGCTCTGGCGCTCGATGCGGATCGCCGTGCTCGGAAACAGCGCGGGCAGGATCAGGCCCGGGGCTCCGTTGGGGTGGTCGGCGGCGAAGCGCACGGTGGCGCGCACGGCGCGGCCGCCCTCCGGGTCGGGCACGAACTGGCGCTGGAACCGATCCCAGCGCCCAAACTCCAAGTCACCGCCACCGGCAGGGCCGGGTCCCACGGTGATCGAGATCGGCCCCACCGGCGCCCGATTGGCCGCAGCGGCCGTCAGGGCGTCCTCGATGGCGGCGGCGTAGCTCTCGTCGTGCTGAGCGGCGGCCGCCAAGGCGATGGCGTCCGCGCCGTTGCGGGCCTCCGCGGACGAGTGCAACGCCAGCCCGACCTCGATCCCGAGCCACGCGAGCATGAGGACCGACGGGAACACCACGATCACC
>CAITGX010000312.1 GCA_903892045.1 uncultured Planctomycetota bacterium
AAGCGATAGCGCAGCAGCGTCGAGAAGAACTCCCAGCAGGTCATGGCGCGGACGTGGCTGAGGCCGTGCCCGCGCATGCGCGCGAACACGTTGACCTCGAGCACGCGCACGCCGAGGTAGTGCGCCTTGATCATCAGCTCGGGGTCGAGGAACCAGCGCTTCGACTGCAGGTCGAGGCGTCGCAGCACGTCGCGGTGCACGATCTTCGGACTGCCGTTGACGTCGATCGAGCCGAGGCCGGGCCACAGGCAGAACACGAGGCCGTTGTAGGCGATCGACACGAACTTGCGCGTCCAGCCGTCGAGCCGGAAGCGCCGCCGCACCTTGCCGATCAGCTTGCCGTCGCTGTAGCGCACGGCCTCGAACAGGCGCACGACATCTTCCGGGTCGACCTGGCCGTCGCAGGGGATCATGCCCACCCACTCCGCGCGCGCCTCGCGCAGGCCGCAGAGCACGCCCCAGCCGTAGCCCTGGTTGACCTCGACCGTCACCTTGCGCACGGGCAGGCCCTTGGCCGTGAGCCCATCGAGGATCTCGCCGGTGCGGTCCTTCGAGCCGTTGTCGACGGCGAGGAGCTCGAGCGCGATGCCGGCCTTCTCGAACGCCGTGCACAGGGCCGGCAGCGTGAACGGGATCGACTCCTGCTCGTTGTAGCAGGGCACGACCAGCGAGAACTCCGGGGCTTTCGGGCTCATCAGGCGGACACCGCGCCGGCCGCGCGGTCCCTCACAAGCCTACGCCGCAGGTCGCGCGCGAACAGGGTGCGCGTGAACTTCCCGAGCCCCGAAGCGTGCTCTCCGAAGGTCCCGACCTTGGTCAGGATCAGCGCCTTGGTCTCGGGCGCGCACTCCGCCGAGACGCTCGTGCGCTCGGGCAGGCGGAAGTCCGACAGCGGTCGCGCGTAGCCCGACTCGGCCCAGCGCTCGACGTCGTACTGTGTGCTCCAGCTGCAGGTCTCCGCGGTGGTGGCCGCGAACGGCACGTGCAGCACGACTCCGCGCAGGTGGTCGATCACCGCCGCGAGCTCGTCGGCTGCGTAGGCGGCACCGCGCGCGGAGAGGGCGCTCTCGATCGACAGGCGCAGGAATTCGAGCGCGTCCTGCGTGACGTAGAAGCGCCCGAGCATCGAGTACTTCGACAGCAGGTTGCCGCCGAGCGTGCCGTCGACGAGCTGCGCGTAGTGAGCGCGCGCCCACGAGAGGCACGCCTCGCGCGTGGGGAAGATCTCCTGCTGCGATTCCTCGAGGAAGTCCGCGATCACCTTGGCGAAGCCCGCCGGCGCCTGCGCCAGCAGCGACTGCATGTGGCGCACGAGATCGAAGGGCTTCACGCCGTGTGCGCGCGCGAACGCGAACGGCTCGTCGTAGTTGCCCTCGTAGTGGAAGATCGTGAGCAGGAGGTGGAAGACGCGCGTCTCGAGGTAGTCGTAGAAGCTGAAGTCCGGCGTCGCGACCACCATCTCCTCGACTTCGACCAGCGGCTCGCCGGTGTAGTCGCCGATGTTGCGCGCCACGACGCGGAAGCGCGTGTCGAAGCCGAACTTCGCGCGCTCTTCGGGATTGGCGAGCTCCGCGCCGTGCAAGAGCATCAGCTGGTGCGCCGAGATGCGCTTCGCGCCCGCGTCGAGCAGGTCCTCGACCGCCTTCAAGAAGCTCTGCTTGCTCTCGCCCGGCAGGCACAGGATCAGCTCGCCGTAGCTCTGCATCCCCTGCGACTCGAGCTCCTTCTGGATCTCGCGGTAGGTCTCGAGCTTGATGTTGTCGCGCTTGATGTTCTTGAGCACGACCGGGTTCATCGACTGCACGGCCGCCGTCATCGGCAGCGCGCCCTTGATCTTGCGCATCACCTGGATGATGCGCTCGCCCTTGTTCTTGCCCGTCGTCGTGCGGATGTAGCGCGGCCAGCCGTAGCTGTCCTGCAGCCAGCCGATGTAGTCCGCGAGCTCGACGTCGCGCTCGTACATGCCGAAGTTGTCGTCGGCGAAGCACAGCGTGATCTCGGGCTTGACGCGCTCGGCGAGGTACGCGAGATCGGCCTTGACGTTGTCGACCGAGTGCGCGAACACGCGGCTGTTCGAGCGCACGCCGGAGTTGCAGAAGGCGCAGGTGAAGGGACAGCCGCGCGAGATCTGCATCATCGGGAAGTAGCCCGTGCGCAGGTACGGCTCCATCAGGCCCGCGAGGTACGGGCTCGGGATCTCGTCGAGGTCGCGGATGCGCTCGACCTCGCCGCCGCGGTGGAACTCGTGGCGCGCATGGTCGAACCAGTCGACGCCCGGAATGCGTCCCTCGCGCAGGCCGCCGGCGCGCCCCTTGCTCTCGATCAGGCGCTCGAGCAGGTTCACGAACGCGCGCTCGCCCTCGTACGTCGGCCCGTCGATGTACGCGTCGACCTTGGGCAGCGCCGCGAGGAACTCGCCGCGCACGCTGTCGACGAGCGGGTAGTTCGGCCCGCCCATGACCACGACCGTCTCGGGGTTGCGCGCCTTGGCGTACCCGGCGAAGTGGTTGGAGAGCTCCTCGTTCCACGCATAGTTGGAGAGCCCGAGCAGGTCCGGCGCGCCGTTGTCGATGGCGCGCTTGAGGTCCTGAGGCTCACGGAAGATGGAGAGCTCGAGCTCCACTCGCCCTTCGAGCTTCGCTCGGGCGTAGGTCGCCAGATTGGCGATGCCCAGCGGATACACATCCGAACTCAGCGTGAGCAGGTTGTGTCCGAGGTCAGCGAGGTAGAGGCGCAGGCGCATGGGAAGTGCGTGCTGAAAGGATACGACGGGGCGGGAATTGACCCTCTTCGGGCAGGCCGTAGCCCCGCATGAAGTCCAAGTTCCCGCCCGGTCCCGCGCCCGGCCATGAAGCCGTAAGTGGCATATCTACATCAACTTACAGCCGGAAATCGATGCCGGATCCGAAGCGGACCGCCCCTCAGGCGAGCGCCGAGCGGTACCACGGGATGGTCTCGGCGAGTCCCTGCGCCAGCGTGCGCCGGGGACGCCAGTCGAGCCAAGCGCGCGCCTTGGCGCAATCGAGGTACTGGCGCGGAATCTCGTGGCTCGCCTCGTTCAGGATCACGGGCTCGAGGTCCTTGCGCCCCATGGAAGCGAGCAGCAAGTCGACGATCTCGAGCACCGACTTGGGCTCCTCGGTGCCGAAGTTGAACGCCTCGCCGTGGAACTTGGGCTCCCCGAGCCGTTCCGCCAGCGCAAGGTACGCATCGACCGCATCGCGCACGTAGAAGTAGTCGCGCACGAACGAGCCGTCCGAGCGCACGATCGGCCGCTCGCCCCGCGCCACGGAGCGAATCGTGCCGGGGATCAGGCGATTCCAGTTCAGGTCGCCGGGGCCGTACAGGTTGCCACAGCGCGTGATCGCGACGGGCAATCGATAGGTGTGGAAGTAGCTCGCGCAGATGAGGTCCGCGCAGGACTTCGACACGTCGTACGGGAAGCGCCCGACGAGCGGCGCGTCTTCCTGGTACGGCAGCTTGTCGTGAGAGCCGTAGGCCTTGTCGCTCGACGCGACGAGCACGCGCTTCACCAGCCGCGGCAGCTGCCGGCAGGCCTCGAGCAGCACCCACGTGCCCTTGATGTTGGCCTCGAAGGTCGAGAGCGGCGAGCGGCTCGCGGTGCCGACGATCGTCTGGGCGCCGAGGTGGAAGACCGTGTTGATCTCGTACTCGTTGAGCGCACGCAGGACCGTCTCAAGGTCCTCGAGCTCGCCGCGCACGATGTTGCAGCGCGCCGACAGGCCCGAGCCGAGGAGCCGCGACTGCGGCACCCAGTCGCGCACGAGGCAGGTGACCGACGCGCCGCGCGCGACGAGCTCCTCGCACAGCGCGCTGCCGAGCAGCCCGCTCGCCCCGGTGACGAAGACGTTCGTCTGCTTCCAGTGGCTCACTTCCACACCTTCCACGGCGCGTCGCCCTTGGCCCACAGCTCGTTGAGCGTGAGCGCCTCCTTGTACGTGTCCATCGAGAACCAGAAGCCGTCGTGCTGGTACAGCGCGAGCTCGCGTTCCTTGCTCATGGTGTCGAGCGGGCCCGTCTCGAGGATGCACTCGGGGTCGAGGTAGTCGAACACGCCCCGCTCCATCACGAAGAAGCCGCCGCTGGTGAGCGAGTTCATCATCGGCTTCTCCTGGAAGTGCGTGACGATGCCGCGCTCGTCGACCGACACCTCGCCGTAGCGCGAGCGCGGGTGGAAGCCCGTGAGCGTCGCGAGCTTGCCCATCTTGCGGTGGTGCGCCACGAGCTTGTCGAGGTGGATGTCCGAGAGGCCGTCGCAGTAGTTGAACAGGAACGTCGGCGTCTCGATGTAGTCGCGCGCGCGGAACAGCCGCCCGCCAGTCTGGGTCTTGGCGCCCGTTTCGACGAACGTGATCTCCCAGTCCTCGATGTCACCATCCTCGGTGTGCAGCACCTTCTTGCCCGACTTGAGGCCGAGCGTGAAGTCCGAGTCGTGCCACTGGTAGTTGAGGAAGTAGTCCTTGATCTGCTCGCCCTTGTAGCCGAGGCACAGGACGAAGCGCCGGTAGCCCCAGCGGTAGTAGATGCGCATCAGGTGCCAGAGGATCGGCCGGCCGCCGACCTCGACGAGCGCCTTGGGCTTGAACTCCGTCTCCTCACGCAGGCGCGTGCCCTCGCCGCCGCAGAGGATCACGACCTGTTCCTTCTTCCACTTCATGGGCTGCGCTCGGGGAGGGTGGGGCTTGGGGGAAGGCCGGAGCGGCCGAGGAGGATCGTATCCATCGGGGCCCTCCCCCGCCGACCTTGAGCATCGGCGGCACTCGCCGCCGCCCCCCCCCGCCCTAGCGGTCTTCCGGGCTGACGCCGGGGCCGCGCCGGTCGGGACCGGCGGGGCGCCGGGGCCGGTGGAACTCGAAGGCCTCGATCTCCTTGAGCAGGTGCGCCACGGCCGCCTCGAGCTGGGGATCGCCGCCGCCGACCATCAGGGCCGGGTCGTCGATGACCTCGATGTCGGGGGCCACGCCGTAGCCCTCGACACCCCAGGTGCCGTCGAGCTCGTAGAACGCGAAGCAGGGCACGCTCACGCTCGTGCC
>CAITGX010000313.1 GCA_903892045.1 uncultured Planctomycetota bacterium
CCCGCGTCGCCGAGGCGGCGCTCTTCCATCACCGCGTCGAGCACCGAGCAGCCTTCCTTGGCGCTGTGGACCACGAACACGCCCTTGCCCGAGGCGAGTCCGTCGGCCTTGATGACCTGCGGCCACGTGCGACAGCCCTCGAGATAGGCCTTGGCCGTGCCCGAGCGATCGAAGCGCCGGTAGGCGGCGGTCGGGATGCGATGGCGCGTGAGGAACTCCTTGGCGAAGAGCTTCGAGCCCTCGAGGCGCGCGCCGGACGAGCCGGGGCCGAAGACCGCGATGCCCGCCGCGCGCAGGCGGTCGGCGAGCCCGAGGCACAGGGGCTCTTCCGGCCCCACCACCACCAGCCCCACGCGCTCGTGGGTCGCCACGTGCACGAGCTTCTCGATGTCGTTGGCGGGGATCGCGAGGTTGCGGGCCACGCGCGCGGTCCCGGCGTTGCCCGGGGCGCAGATCACCTCGTCGACGAGAGGAGACTGAGCGATCTTCCAGCACAGCGCGTGCTCGCGCCCGCCACCGCCGACAACCAGAACTTTCATGGAGCGTGTCCCTGCTGCGCGGGCCGCACCTGCAGCCATCGCGAGCGCAAGAGGTTAGGGTTCCGCGCGGCGCCGGGCCACACCTTAGCCCCGCGGCCTCTCGCGGCCTGTGCGCCCCGGCGCTAACCTGCGCGCCGGACCCGGGGGGTACCTCAGTTGGTAGAGGCGGAGCTTTGGGTGCTCCGAGTCGTGGGTTCGAGTCCCATCCCCCCGACCCACGCGCGCCCGTAGCTCAGCTGGATAGAGCAGCGGATTTCTAATCCGCTGGTCGGGGGTTCGAGTCCCTCCGGGCGTGCCCTTCCTGCCGCGCCGTGGACTAGACTCTCCGCGCGTGAAGCTCTGCGTGCTCGTTCTCGGAATCCTGCCTTTCCTCGGGTTCGCTGCAGCGTGCTCGGAAGAGCCGCGTGCGGGTTCGCAGGCCCCGCCGGCGCCGGCGACGGCACCGGCGGTCACGGAGGCTCCGAAGGTGCCCGTGAAGCCGGCCCTCGGCGAGCTGCCGGCGCCGCGCGGCGAGCTGCGCAGCCCCGAGTTCGCCGACAAGTACGCGCGCCGCGACAGTCGCGTCGACGGCTGGGACACGGAGCTCTTCAACGAGCGCGCGAGCGCGCAGCTCGCCGCGCTGGGCAAGCTGCTCGCGCATCCCGAGCAGCTTGGCGAGGAAGCTCTGGCGCCGATCCTCGGCGAGCGCGCGGCCTGCGCGGACCTGCGGCCCCCCTGCGAGACCGTGCCGATGGCCGGGAGTTCCTTCGCGGCTTGCCGCAGCGACTCTCCATCGCGCGAGCTCGTGCACGTGGGCGTTCCCGGCGTGCTGGGAGCCTTGCGTGAGCTCGCGGCGGCCTTCGGGGGCGAGCGCTCTGCCGCGAAGTTCAAGGTGCTCTCGGTCGAGCCCGAGGGGGAGCTCGTTCGCACGCGCGCGTACCTGCACGCCAAGGGATTCGAGGCCGAGGGCGCGGTTCAGGTGCACGCCACGTGGGACTTGCGCTGGACGGCCCTGCCGAAGGAGCCCGCGGACGCGCTGCCGCGGCTGGTGCAGGTCGAAGTGGACCGCCACGAGGAGCTGCGGCGCGTCGGCGCGGCGAGTCCGCTCTACGCGGAAGCCACCGACGCGATCTTCGGCGCCGACAAGGCCTTCGAGGCCCAACTGCGGCCGGATCTCGAGCACTGGGCCGCGCGCGTCGACCGCACGCTCGGCATGTCGCTGATCGGGCACGAGGGCTTTGCACTCGGTGACGCCAACGGTGACGGCCTCGACGATCTCTACGTCGCGCAGCCGGGCGGGCTGCCCAACCGACTGTTCCTGCGCCAGGCGGACGGCACCGCGCGCGACGCGGCCGCACTCGCGGGTGTCGATTTCCTCGATGCTTCGCGCAGTGCGCTGTTCGCAGACTTCGACAACGACGGTGACCAGGACCTCGCGGTCGAGCTCGATCCGCACGTGCTGCTCCTCCAGAACGACGGCACGGGCAAGTTCACCGAGCGCGCGCGCGCGAGCGCGCCGAGCACCACCTCGCTTTCCGCCGTCGACTACGACTCGGACGGCGACCTCGACCTGTATTGCTGCGGCTACATCCTGCCCGACAGCGCCAACGTCACTCCGCTCCCCTACCACGACGCCAACAACGGTCGCCCCAACACGCTGCTGCGCAACGACGCGACGCCCGCGGCGGCCGCGTGGACCTTCGTCGATGCGACGCGCGAGAGCGGCCTCGACGAGAACAACCGCCGCTTCAGCTTCGCCGCGAGCTGGGAAGACTACGACGACGACGGCGACCTCGACTGCTACGTCGCCAACGACTTCGGTCGCAACAATCTCTATCGCAACGAGAGCGGCCAGTTCCGCGACGTCGCCGCCGCGGCCGGAGTCGAGGACATGGCGGCCGGCATGGGCGTCAGCTGGGGCGACTACGACGGCGACGGGGACTTTGACCTGTACGTGAGCAACATGTTCTCGTCCGCCGGTGAGCGCGTGGCGTATCAGCGCAAGTTCCACGCGGAAGACGATGCGCAGACGCGCGCGGGCTTCCAGCGCCACGCGCGCGGGAACTCGCTGTTCCGCAACCGCGGCGATGGCACGTTCGAGGACGTGAGCGAGCGCGCGGGCGTCACCATGGGGCGCTGGGCCTGGGGCTCGCTCTTCGTCGACCTCGACGAGGACGGCTGGCAGGACCTGTACGTGCCGAATGGCTTCGTCACCGGGCAGGACCCGGCCGACTTGTGAAGCTTCTTCTGGCGGCAGGTCGTGTCGCTCTCCCCCACTCCCGCGCAGCAGGCCGCGCGCGCGAGCTACGAGCTCGGCTGGGTCGCGATCCATCGCATGCTGCGCGAGGGCCACTCGTGGAGCGGGCGCGAGGAGGACTGCGCGTTCCTCAACACGCGCGACGGGCGCTTCGTGACGGCCTCGGGTCCGAGCGGGCTCGACCTGCCCGATGACACGCGAGCCGTCGCGCGCGTCGACTGGAACCTCGACGGACGCTCCGACCTCGTGATCTCCGGCCGCAACTCGCCGCGCCTGCGGGTCTTCCTGCAGCAAGGCGACCGTTCCGCGCGCACGCTGGAGTTCTCCCTGCGCGGACGCAGCTGCAACCGCGACGCCATCGGTGCACGCGTCGAGCTCGAGCTCTCCGATGGACGTCGGCTCGTGCAGGGCCTGCGCGCGGGCGAAGGGTATCTCGCCCAGTCGAGCAAGTGGGTTCACTTCGGACTCGGAGGTGCGCAGCCGCTGCGCGTGCGCGTGCGCTGGCCGAAGCCTTCGGCGGCGGGCTGGGAGGACTTCTCGCTCGCCGGTGACGCGGGGCGCTTCGTGCTCGAAGAAGGCGCGGGCGTCGCGCGCGCGGTCGAGCCCGCTGCGCCTCCGACGCTCGCTCTTGGTGCGGCCCGAGCGGCGCCGTCGAGCGAAGTGGCGCGCATTCCGCTGGCCGCGCGCCTTCCGCTCCCTCCGCTTCCCATCCTCACGCCCGAGGGCGAGGCCGCTGACGTCAAGACGGGCATCGAGCCGCCGCTGCTCGTCACGCTCTGGGCGAGCTGGTGCGCGCCCTGCGCGGCGGAGATGAAGCAGTTCGTGGCGCGCGGAGACGAGCTGGAGAGCGCTGGACTCGCGGTGCTGGCACTCTCCGTCGACGAGACCACGACGCGCCCGGCGGCGCTCGAGATGCTCACGCGGCTCTCGTGGCCGTTCCACGCGGGCTTCGCCAGCGTCGAGGCGCTCGAGGCGCTCGATGCCCTGCAGGCGAGCGTGCTGGATCGCCGTCGTCGCACGCCTGTGCCCACGAGCTTTCTCGTCGACCGGGAGCGTCGGATCGCCGCGATCTACAAGGGCCCGGTCGACGTCGAGACCTTGCTCGCGGACGTCTCGCGACTCGGCGCACGCGCGGACGAGCTGCGCCAGCGCGCGGCTCCGTTCCCCGGACGCTGGAGTGCGGCAGTGCCCGAGACGGATCTCGCGGCGCTCGAGCTCTTGTACGTGGAACGCGGTCTCACTCTTGCCGCCGATGACGTCGCGCGCGCGCGCATCGTGAGCAAGGAACGCACCCGCGCGCAGGTGCTGAACGACATGGGCAAGGTGCGCGCGCAGCAGGGCAAGCTCGAGGAGGCGGCCGCGAGCTTCCTCGAGGCCGTCGGGCTCGAGCCGCGCTTCCTCGAGGCGAACGTGAATGCCGCCTATGCGCTGCATCAGCTCGGGCGCGTCGCGGACGCGGTGCCGCTGTACGAGGCCGCGCTGCGGCTCGACTCGCGCAACGTCACGGCACTGTTCAACCTCGCGCTCGCCCGCTGCACGCTGGGTCGCTGCGAACTCTCGACTCAAGAGCTCGCGGTGCTCGACGTCGTCGACCCGCGTGCGGCGGCGGAGCTGCGGCGGCAGTTGAAGGAGTACTTCGGACGATGAGCGCAGGAGATCTCGTGCTGGTGGTCGATGACGAGGACAGCCTGCGCACGATCGCCGAGGCCATGCTCACGCGAGCGGGCTATCGCGTTGTGCTCGCCGCCGACGGGCTCGAGGCGCTGACGGCCCACGAGCGCAACGCGGGCGAGCTGCGCGCCGTGCTGCTCGACTGGACGCTCCCGTTGCTCGACGGCGAGGGAGTGCTGCGAGAACTGCGGCGGCGGGATGCGTCTCTGGCGGTGATCCTGTGCACGGGCGCTGCGGTTCCGGACGCGCAGCTCGTTGGCGTGCCGGGCGCGGCACCGACGTCCCTGCCCAAGCCCTACCGGATGGCGCAGCTGCTCGCCGCCGTCGCTGCCGCGGTTGCGCGCTGACGCGCGTGTCTCAGGGGCGGGAAAGGCCCGATTCGATGGCACGCACGGGGCCGGAGTCGTTCGATGAGAAGCCCATGCCGCGCATCAGCCTGTGCATGATCGTGCGCGACGAGGCGCAGAACCTCGAGCGCTGCCTGCGCTCGGTTGCGGGCGTCGTCGACGAGACCTGCGTGCTCGACACGGGCTCGACGGACGGCACCGCCGAGCTTGCGGCGCGCCTCGGAGCTCGCGTCGGGCGTGCGGAGTGGACGGCGGACTTCGCCGCGGCCCGCAACGCATCCGTCGCTCTGGCGAGCGGAGACTGGGTGCTCGTGCTCGACGCCGACGAGGAACTCGACCTCTCCGCGCACGGGTCCGAGGAGCTGCGGGCTCGCCTGCTGGCGTTCGCTCGCGCCTCGCAGGGCCGCGCCGGACGTCTCCGCATTCGCAATCGACTCGAAGGTGGCGAGATGTCGGAAGCGGACATCGTGCGCTTCTTTGCTCGCGACCCGCTGGGGTGCTACGAAGGTCGCATCCACGAGCAGTGGACTGTCGCTGGCTCGATTCCTCCGCGCGCGGACACGGATGTCGCTGTCCTCCACCACGGCTATGCCGGAGAGACGGTCGAGCGACGCGGCAAGCTCGCGCGCAATCTCGAGCTGCTCGCCGCCGAGCTCGAAGCTCATCCGTCGGATGGCTACGGCTGGTACCAGTACGGTCGCACGCTGTCGGCCGCGGGTGAGCATGCCCACGCGCTCGAGGCGCTGGAACAGGCCTTGAACCTCTCCTGCGACGCCGACGAGTGGGCCGTGCACGCGGTCGAGCTGGGCGCGCTGGCGCTGCGCGCGCTCGGGCACGTCGAGCAGGCTCGCACCCTCGTCGAGGGCGCGCTCGGCATGGCGGCGGAGCGCACGGACACGCGCTTCCTCGCGGCGCTGCTCGCCCTCGACTGTGGCGACGTGACGAGCGCAGAGCTCGGCTTCCGCGCCTGTCTGGCTCAGGGTCCGTCCCGCAGCGGCGTCGAGCGCTCCGAGGCTGCCGGGGGCTGGGCTGCCGCCTACAACCTCGGCGTGATCTGCGAGCACACCGGTCGGCCGGAGGAGGCGGCTTCGCTCTACCGCGCCGCCCTCGCTGCCCGGCCCGGGGACCCCCGCTGTGCGGCGGGTCTGGAGCGCCTCGAGGGCCCTCTACCCCGAGGCCCCGCGATCCGCTAGCCTCTCGGGCCCCTCGAGCAGGTTCATGAACTTCTTCTGCCGCCTCTTCGGTCACACCTGGGTCCCGGTCACGGACAACCCCAAGATCGCCTGGAACACCAAGGACGACGGTCAGGTGCTCCATGCCTCCCCCAGCGGCGAGACGCGCTTCTTTGACGAGTGCGTCCGCTGCCGCGAGCGCCGCGAGGTGGTCCCCACCCGGCGCTTCCCGGCCGCCAAGCCCGCAGAAGCGGCCAAGAGCTAGAGCCGGAGGCCCGAGGGAGCCCGGCGCCGGCCCGCGAGCGTTCGGGGCCTGCTCGTCGTTTTGGGCCCTTGAGCGGACAATCACCGCTCGCCCATGTCCCCCTCGCAGCCCTCCATCGAGGATCTCGCCGCCGAGTACGAGCGCATCCATGCGCTCGGGGATCCCGTCTCGATCGATTCGGAGCTGCGGCGAGTGGAGGCGCTCACTCCCGAGCTGGGCGCGGCCCTGCGGCGGCGCTTCGCGCTGCTCGAGAATCTGCGCTCGCTTGCACAGGATTCCGCGGCCGGGGCGGGCAAGCTGCTCGCCGGACTGCTGGAGCCGGCGGGCTCGGAAGAGCTGCGCGCCGAGTTGCTCGCGGAGATCGAGAGCGACACGCAAGGACTCTCGCCGCGCTTCGTCGAGCTCGACGAGCTCGCGCGCGGCGGCATGAGCGAGATCCTGCGCGCCTGGGATCCAGCGCTGAAGCGCGAGCTCGCTCTCAAGCGGCTTGCTCCCCACGGAGACCCTGACCGCGATCCGACCGCGACACAGGTGCGGCGCTTCATCGATGAGGCACGCATCACGGGCTCGCTCGAGCATCCGTCGATCGTCCCGGTGCATCACTTCGGCATCGATCCCGGCGGTCGCCTGTACTTCACGATGCAGCGCGTGCCGGGGCCGACCTTCGCGGAAGTGATCGAGCTCTCGCGCAACGCAGACCCTGTCTGGACGTTGCCGCGCGTCGTGCGCGCCTTGCTCGCCGTGTGCGAGGCGGTGGCCTTCGCGCACGACCAGCGCGTGATCCACCGCGACATCAAGCCGTCGAACATCAAGGTGGGACGCTTCGGCGAGATCTACCTGCTCGACTGGGGCGTGGCCCGGCGACTCGAGGCGTCCGACTCGCCGACGCCCGATGGCGAGGACGAGGATCTGTCTTTCGACGAAGGCCTGCGCACCGCCAGCGGCGTGATCGTCGGAACGCCGGCCTTCATGGCGCCCGAGCAGGCGCTCGGCCTCTCGGCGCCGCACCCGCGCACCGACGTCTACAGCCTCGGTGCGGTGCTCTATCAGGTGCTCTCCGGTGAGCCTCCCTACGGTCGCGGCACGCAGCCCGATGGCGCGACGGAGGCCACCACCATCGAGCGCGTTCTCGCCGGCCCGCCGGAGCCTCTCGCGACGATCGCTCCGGAGGCGGACGCGGAGCTCGTCTCGATCTGCGAGCGGGCGATGGCTCGCGAGCCGAGCGTTCGCTACACGGATGCACGCGACCTCGCGCAGGACCTGCACGCATGGCTGGACGGTCGCGTCGTGCGTGCGCATGCGCAGGGCGCGCTGGCGGAGTTCGGCAAGTGGACGCAACGCAATCGACTGGCCGCCGCGAGCCTCGCCGCGGTGCTCGTCGGCTCTGTCGCCGTGGCGCTCTGGTCGACGCGGGCCAACGACGCGTTGAGGATCGCGCGAGTGGCCGCGGATGCAGGCCGTGAGCTCGCGCTGGAATCGGAACGCAACGCCCGCATGATCGCCGCGGCCAGCGCTGCGGATTCCGGCGAACTTCTGATGGCGCAGCGCATGCTCGACGAGACGCCGGAGAAGCAGGCGGACTGGGAGTGGCGGCACCTCGCGCTGCGCGTCGATTCCAGCGAGCGCGTGCTCGCCGACTTGGGCGCGAGCATTCACGCCGCGCAGCTGCTCGCC
>CAITGX010000314.1 GCA_903892045.1 uncultured Planctomycetota bacterium
GCCGGGATCGCGCAGATGGGGGACTCGGAGCGCCTGATGGGCGCCGCGCGGATCGACCTGATGCAGATCCACAACCTCGTCGACTACTCCACGCACCTCGCGACGCTGCGCGAGTGGAAGGCGGCCGGCCGCATTCGCTACATCGGCGCGACGGAGATGAAGCGCTTCGACGAGGTCGAGCGCATCGTGCGCGAGGACGGCATCGACTTCATCCAGATCCCGTATTCGATGAAGGAGCGCGTCGTCGAGCAGCGCGTGCTGCCCGCCGCGCGCGACCACGGCGTCGCGGTGCTCGTGATGCGTCCCTTCGAGCGCGCAGGGCTCTTCGACCGCGTCGAAGGCAAGCCGCTGCCGGAGTGGGCCAAGGAGTTCGACTGCACGAGCTGGGCTCAGTTCTTCCTGAAGTGGGTGCTCGCGCATCCCGCGGTCACCTGCCCGATCCCGGCGACGAGCAAGGTGGAGCACCTGGTCGACAACATGGCGGCAGGCGTCGGCCGTCTGCCGGACGAGTCGCTCCGCAAGCGCATGCTCGAGCACCTCGGCCTCTGAAGGGCGCGAGCCTTCTTCCTCTCACCAACGCGAAGGGAATCCCATGGTCACGTGGTCCGCCCTGCTTCTTCCCGCTCTGGCGTCGACGGCCTTCGTCTTCGTCGCGAGCAGCGTGATCCACATGGTGCTGCAGCTGCACAAGCCGGACTACGGACAGTTCTCCAACGAGGACGAGGTGCGTGCGGCCGTGGGTCGCGGAGCTCCGGCGCCGGGGCAGTACGTGGTCCCGCACGCGGCCGATGGCAAGGCGATGGCGAGCCCCGAGTTCTGCGCCAAGATGGAGGCGGGGCCCAACTTGCTCGTCTACGTCGGCCCGCGCGGGGTGCCGAAGATGCCGGCCTTTCTCGGGCGCTGGATCGCGTACACGTTTCTCGTGTCGCTCGTGGTCGGCTACATCGCGCGCGCGACGCTCGCGCCGGGCGCGAACTATCTGCAGGTGTTCCAGGTCGTGGGCGTGTCCGCGTGGCTCGCGTACTCGTGGCAAGGGCCTTCGGACTGGATCTGGAAGTTCAAGCCGACCTCGGTCGTGCTGCGCGGCTTCCTCGACGGTCTGGTGTACGCGGCCGTGACGGCGGGCGCCTTCGGCTGGCTCTGGCCGTCGGCATGAAGTTCCGATGAGGATGGGGCCCATGGAAGGACCTTCCATGGGGGCGAGGGCGCTCCGGCGCTAGAGTGTGCCCCGGACTCGGGCGAGCGGCCTCGGCGCGCGCCCTCCGGTGGACGGCCTGTGCAGTCCGCCGGGAGGACGCGCCGATACTGCCCGCGGTCGCAGGGGCTCCCCAAGCCCCGTCGCGCGACCGTCCCCCGAGCCAGCAGAGCGAGCCCAACCCCAGCCATGTGCGGCATCTTCGGAGTCGTCTACGGTCGTGACGCGTCCTTCGACGCGTCCTTCGCCGGGAAGGTCGTCGAGACCCTGTTCCGCTGCTCGGAGGCTCGCGGCCGCGAGGCGGCGGGGCTCGCGGTGCACGATGGGGAGTCGATCCACGTCCTCAAGCAGGCGGGCTCCGTCGACCAGTTCCTGGCCAACCCCAAGTACGGCGAAGTGATGGACGGCGCGCTCTCGCGCTGGACCACGGCGGTGCGCGAGGGGCGTCCCGCGACGCTCGCGATCACGGGCCACTCGCGCCTCGTCACGAACGGCGCGCAGACGGAAGGGGACAACAACCAGCCGGTCGTCGCGCGCGGATCGGTGATGATCCACAACGGCATCATCGTCAACGAAGCGAAGCTGTGGAGCAGCAACCCGGACCTCGTGCGGCGCACGGAGGTCGACACCGAGGTGCTCGTCAATCTGCTGCGCAAGCACTTCGAGGCCTCGCAGGACGTCGTCTGGGCGACGCGCAAGGTCTATTCGGAGATCGAGGGCGCCGCGAGCGTGGCGTGCTTCCTCGACGACGTCTCGAGCCTGCTGCTCGCCACCAACACGGGCTCCCTGTTCTTCGCGATCAACGAGCGTCGCTCGTTCCTCGCCTTCGCGTCCGAGCGCTTCATCCTGCAGCGCCTGCTCGATTCGCACGGAGTCGCGGAGCATGTCGGCAAGTGCGAGATCGAGCCGCTGCACGCGGGCAACGGCATGCTCGTCGGCTTGAAGGATCTCGGCGTGCAGTCGTTCAACAGCCTCGGCAAGGCCGTGGCGGACCTGCCGGGCGCCAGCGCGCCGGCGGTGCACTCGAAGGTCGCGATCCATGACCACACCAAGACGGGCAAGAACCTGCGGCGGTGCAAGAAGTGCATCCTGCCGGAGACCTACCCGTTCATGGACTTCGACACGAACGGCGTGTGCCGCTACTGCCGCAACTGGCGCACGATCGCAGTCAAGGGCGAGGAAGCACTGCTCAAGGCTGTCGAGCCGTACCGCTCGAAGGACGGCAGCCCGGACGTGATCGTCGCCTTCTCGGGCGGCCGCGACAGCGCCTACGGCCTGCACTACGTGAAGAAGAACCTCGGGATGAACCCGGTGGCGTTCACGTACGACTGGGGCCTCGTCACCGACCTCGCGCGCCGCAATCAGGCGCGCCTGTGCGGCAAGCTCGGCGTCGAGCACATCCTGCGCTCCGCCGACATCCCGACCAAGCGTCGCTACGTGCGCAAGAACGTCGAGGCGTGGCTCAAGAAGCCCGAGCTCGGCATGGTCACGCTGTTCACCGCGGGCGACAAGCAGTTCTACAAGTACGCGCGCGACCTGCGGAATGAGACGGGCATCAAGCTCGTGATCTTCTGCACGGGCAACATGATCGAGGACACGCCCTACAAGACGGGCCTGTGCGGCATCCGTGAGAAGGACCACGGGATGACGCTCACGGGCCTGCACCAGTGGGACGAGTTCCGGCTGCTCTGGTACTACTTCAAGAACTACGTCAAGAACCCGGGCTACTGGAACGAGTCGCTCAAGGACACGCTCGACGCGTACTACCAGACGTTCGTGGTGAAGGATGACTTCCTGTACCTCTACCACTACCTGAAGTGGGACGAGCGCACGATCGTCGACACGATTCGCAACGAGTACGACTGGGAAGTCGCCACGGACACCACGACGACGTGGCGCATCGGCGACGGCACCGCGCCGTTCTACAACTACATCTACATGACGATGGCGGGCTTCTCGGAAGACGAGGTCATGCTGTCGAACATGATCCGCGAGGGCGTGCTCACGCGCGACGAGGCCTTCAAGAAGGCGGCGGAATTCAACCGTCCGCGCTGGCCGAGCCTGCGCGAGTACGCGCAGATCGTGGGCTTCAACCTCGAAGAGGCGATCCAGAAGATCAACGCGGCGCCGAAGCTCTACTGAGCGCGTCGGCGCTCGGCGTGGCGTGCGTCAGCGGCGCGGCTCGATCGGGCCGCTGCACAGGGGCTGGCGCGGCACGTTCTGGATGTCGAACGCAAACGACTGCGTCAGGAACTGCACGCCGAGGATGATCGGCATGGCGGCGATCATGACCTGGCCCGCGGTCGCGTCGACGTGGGTCTCCTGCACCTCGAGCCACACGATCGAGCCGTAGATCACGCCCCACAGGAGCGCGGGCAGGCCGAGTAGCAGGTAGAGCGAGACGGCGGTGAAGTCGTAGACGAAGTGGCGCCAGAACATGCGCCGCAGGAAGCCGAACAGGAGCTTGGGCGGGAAGCCGAACAGCGTGCGCGTGACCGACAGGGAGCTCTTCTCGTCGCCGTAGCGGGCCGGAATCGCGATGTCCTTCACGACGGCGCGCATGATGCCGAGCTGGATCAGGAAGCCCGACTCGAAGAAGTAGCGCTTGTGCAGCTTGGCGAGGTCGACGCGGCGCAGCAGGTCCGCGCGCATCGCGACGTAGCCGTTGGCGGGATCGAACAGGTTCCAGTAGCCCGAGGCGAGCTTGACGAGGAACGTGAGGCCGGCGTTGCCGAAGATGCGGATCGCGGGCATCGACTTGAGCGCGGCGACGTGCTCATAGCGGTTGCCCTTGGCGAAGTCGCAGGTGCCGTCGAGCAGCGGCTGGATCAGGCGCGGCAGCTCGCTCGGGTCCATCTGGTCGTCGCCGTCCATCTTCACGATCACGTCGAGGTCGAGCTCGAGCGCGCGCCGGAAGCCGGTCTGCATCGCGCCGCCGACGCCCTGGTTCGTCTCGTGCCGCAGGAGCTCGACGCGTGGGTCCGCGAGCTCGACCACCTTCTCGTAGGTGTCGTCGGGACTCGCGTCGACCACGATCACGATCTTCGAGATGTACGACGGCAGCCCGCGCACCACGTTCTGGATGTGGCGCGAGACCCGGTAGGCGGGAATCACCACGCCAATCGAGTAGCGGGAGAGCTGGGCGGCATCCATGGACGGGGACGAGGGTAGCGAGACGGCCCGGGGGGCCGCCATCCGGTGCCCTTATCGGCGTGGGGCCCCGTAGACTTCGATCACGGGGCCGGTCCTGCGGGCCCCGAGGACCCGGAACAGGAACAGGGGGGCCTGCACGCTGGTTTCCTCCTGGTAGCCGAGGGGGTGGTCGCTCTCGGTTCCGGGACCGTCGGGCCCGATGCGGACGAGGAGCTCGCGGCTCGCCGCCAGCGCCTCGCGCACGCGCGTGCCGGCCGGATCCGTGCGGTTGTCCGCGAACACCTCGATCACGGTCAGGGTGCCCGCCTGCTCCGCGACGTAGCCCGCGGGGTCGTTGCGCATCTGGAGCGGCTTCGCGGGCATCCAGCGCAGCTTCCAGCGCTCGGGCGCGACCATGTCCGGATGGAGCGACTGGTAGCGGCTCCACGGCCACTGGAAGCGCGCCTCCAGCGGCACCTTGGGGCCGGGCCAAGGCCCGAGCGTTCCAAGGTCGCGCGCGAGCGGGAGCTCGAGTCCCGGCCACACGGCGATGTCCTGCTCGGGTTGCGCGCTCGACGAGAGCCATTGCGCCGCCACCGCGGTGGTGTGAGGCGCGGAGCGGATCTCGCTCAGGCGCCAAGATGCGAACGCGGGCAGGGCGAGCGCCGCCGCGCACAGTCCGATCTGGCCGGAGGGCTCCGCGAAGGCGGAGCTGCGGCGGGCGAGCAGGCGGGAGAGCTCGCGCAGCGCGAACGCAGCTGCCAGCGCGAGGTAGGGCAAGAGCGGCAGCAGGAAGCGCTCGTACGTGCGCTCGTAGGCGAGTACCAGCAGCGCGTAGGGCACGACGAACGAGAGCACGACCCACGTGTCGCGGCGACGGGTGAAGTTGTCGACCTTGGGCTCGTCGGCGGGCTTGCGCAGCAGGCGCGGGAGCACGAGCACGCCGGCGATGACGAGCAACACGAGCAGCGCGGGCTCGTAGGAGACGAGCGAGCGGAAGGTGGGCTCGACGCCGCGTCCGAGGAACTGCTTGAGGAAGATCTCGTGGCCGCCGAGGAACAGTGTCCACGTGCCCGCGTCGAAGCCGAGGTTGCGCGCAGCGGACTCGGCGCTCTCCTGCGCTGCGGGGAAGAACAGGAACGGATAGAAGACGGGCAGCGCGAGTGCCACGAAGAGCAGGGCAAGGAACAGCCGCGGCTCGAGCCACTTCGACTTGTAGGTGCGACGGGCGAAGTGCGCCACGAGGAACGTGACGAGCGTGAGCGCACCCGTGTGCAGCGTTCCCACGGCGATCGCGCACGCCGCGCCCGCGAGCGCGTAGCGCAGCGTCGTGCCTTGGTGGCGCAGGTGCACGGCGGCAACGACCGCGGCGAGGAACGTCGCGCAGGCGACCGCGTGGGGGCGCGACTGCTGCGAGAAGCTGTGGTGGAGCAGGCTGCAGGCGACGAAGGCGGAGGCGACGAGCGCCCAGCGGCGCTCGAGGAACCACGAGGCGAGCAGGAATGTCAGCGGGATCGCGAGCACCGCGAGCAGCGCCACCGTGAGCCGCGACTGGATGTGGGGCGCCGCGGCCGCTTGCAGCTGGCCCTCGAGCGTCGACGGCGCGACATCCGGCAGCGCGACGGTGCCGGACTTGACGACGTGCGCGACGAACAGCGGGTACCAGCGGAACTCGCGGTCCGAGCGCCACTCCGAGTCGCCCTGCTGGAGCAGCTCGACCTGCCGCGGGATCTTGCAGTCCTGCTCCAGCACCATCGGAAGCCCGTGCGAGATGCCGCGCACGCGCAGGCCGAAGGCCAGGAGCGCGAGCAACGCGACGAGGATCCAGGCCAGACGGGACTTCTTCATCGCTCGCTCACAGGTTGAGTCCGACGAGGCGGTTCACCATGTCGCGCAGCACGAGCGTGGCGCACACGAGGCACATTCCGGTCGCTGCTGCGGCACCCTCAAGGCCGAGCACAGGGATCAGCGCGGCGTTGCCGAACACGTTGACGAGCACGACGCTCGACATCATCAGCGTGTGCCAGCCCGGGCGGTTCGCCATGAGCAGCGTCTGCGCGAACGGCATGTAGCCGGACGCGAACAGCATGCCGGCGAGGATCAGCCCGAACGGGATCCAGCCCGCGGCGAACTCGGGGCGCTCGAGGACCTGCAGCAGCACGGGGAAGCCGCCGAACGCGAGCAGCGCCACGACGGTGAAGAGCGCGTAGGTCACGCGCCGGCCCTTGTGCACGATCGGCTCGAGTTCGCGCAGCCTTCCGGCGGAGATGTGCTCGGCGAGGATCGGGTTGTAGTTGTTCTGCAGCACGACGAGCACCTGGTACACGCCTTCCGCGACGAAGGCCGCGAAGCTGTACACGCCGACCTTGCCGTCATCGAGGAACAGGCCGAGCATCAGGACGTCGACGCGCGAGTTCAGCTCGAGCAGCATGCCGCTCGCGAAGCTCTTGGCGCCGTAGCGCACGTGCTCGCGCGCCCACTCGCTCCACATGCCGCGGGCGGGGCCGCGCACGAAGCGCGCGACGTCGATCGCGAGCGGGACGAACAGGATCGTCTCGGCGAACGTGAACAGGAACGCGATGCGGCTCGAGTCCATGCCGCTCGCCATCACGAACAGGAGCCCCCCGAGCATCGAGAGGTAGCGCAGCGACGAGTACAGCGCGTAGGCTTTCATGCGCTGCTGCGCGTTGACGACCGCGAGCAGCACCTTGTTGAGCGCGAAGAAGAACAGGCCGGGCGCTGCGGCCGCGACCCCCTCGGCGACGCCGGGGCTCTCGAGCGCGCGCGCGAGCAGCGGACCGGACACGAGGAACAGCGCCGCCGCGAAGAGGGCGAGGGCGAGGGCCGGTGCGAGGGCGCCGAGGATCGTCGCGGCGACGCGCGGGCGGTCGTGAGGCGCCTCGGCGATGGCGCGCAGCGCGGAGCGGTCGATGCCGCCGACCGCGAGCTGGCTGAAGAAGATGTAGGCCGCCCAGACTTGGTTGTAGACGCCGAAGGGCGCGGCGCCGTACTCGTGCCCGATGCCGAGGTTGATGGCGAAGCCGCACAGGGCGAGCATCGCCACGCTGGCGAGGTTCCACAGCGCGTCCTGCTGGAACTTGCCGGACAGGGCGGAGCGCAGGCGGGCCGCGAGGCCGCCGGAGGGGCTCATGCGCGCGGCCTCGGCGGGCGGGGAGGCATGGGGCGGTGCACGTGGAGACGGTACAACAGCGCGCGGCGCGGTAGAAAGGGCACATGGGCAACGGCGAACGATCCGAACGCGACTCGCGGGCGCTGCGCGAGCTGGCGCGAGCCCTCGGGCTCGCGTCCGTGGGGCTCGTCGGAGCGCTGCCGCTCGCGAGCGGGCCCGCGGGGCGCGCCAGCGATCCGTTGCTCCTGCTCGCGTGGCTCGCGCTCTGCGCGGCGCCCTGCGGTGCGGCGCTGGTCGCCCTCGGCCTGCGGCCGTGGCCCTATGGGGCCGCGGTGGTCGGTGCGTGGGGGACGCTCGTGGTGATCGTGGCCGGAACCTCGGCGCGCGAGGTGCCGACGCCGTTGTGGGGCGTGCTGGCGCTCGCGGGGCTCACGGCGGGTGGGGCGGCTCTGGCCCAGCTCGCGCGCGCTCCCGCGCAGGTCGCGCTCGCGCTCGGGGCGCTCGGCCTCGGGCTGGCACTGCTTCCGGTCGCGCCGGGAATCGCAGGCGTGCCATGGCCGATTGCGGTGGCGAGTGCGGCGCTCGAGGCCTCGCCCGTCACGCTCGTGGCGGAAGCGAGCGGTCTCGACTGGATGCGGACGGCGGGCGTCTACGATTCAGCCGGCACGGACCGGCTCGAGCGCGCTCCGTGGCGCGGCGAGCTTGCGGGTCCGGTCGCGCTTGTGTTGGGATGTGCGGCGTTGGGTGTCGCCGCGCTCGTCCGGCGCTCGCCCAGCCCGAAGGGCCCGGCTTCCACATGATGCGCAAGTACTTCTGCACGTTCCCCCAGCACCTGATCCGGGAACCGATCGTCAGCCACACGCTCGGGTCGAAGTTCGGCGTGATCCCGAACATCCGGGCCGCGAGCATTACCGACACCATGGCGCTGGTCGCGGTCGAGATCGAAGGCGATGGCGCGGCCATCGAGCGTTCGGTCGAGTACCTGCGCGAGCGCGGCGTGAGGGTCGAGGAGATGCAGGACGAGGTCGGGAAGGCCAAGTGAGGGCGCTCGGGCTCGCGGCGGCGCTGGCGCTCGTCGGCTGCGCTGCGCCCGGGGAGAGGTTGCCGCGCGAGGGCGCGGTCGTGTGCGAGCAGCCGCTCGCGGCCGATGTCGGAGTTGAGGTCCTGCGGGCGGGCGGCAATGCCGCGGACGCGGCCGTGGCGACGGCGCTGGCACTCGCGGTCGTGTATCCGGAGGCGGGAAATCTGGGCGGGGGCGGCTTCGCCGTGTGGGCCGAGCATCGCGGCGAAGTGCTCGCGCTCGACTTTCGCGAGGTGGCGCCGGCGAAGGCGGACGCGCAGCGGCTGTTCGACGAGCAGGGGGAGCCGCTGGCCGAGTTGCTCCTGTGGAGCCCGCTCGGTGTCGGCGTGCCGGGATCGCCGGCGGGCCTCGAGGAGCTGCTCGCGCGCTGCGGCTCGGGACGCTTCACGCTCGCGCAGCTCTGTGCGCCCGCGATTGGGCTGGCGCGCGAGGGATTCGCGGTCGACGCGTTTCTCGCGGAGGAACTGCGAGACGCCGAGTCGCGCGAGCGCTTCGAGCGCAGTCCCGCGGCCATGGCGCTCTTCTACCCCGGTGGCGAGCCGCTCGCGGCTGGCGCGCGGCTCGTGCAGCCGGAGCTCGCGCGCACTCTCGAGTTGTATGCGCAGCAGGGAGCGCGCGGCTTCTACACGGGCGAGACGGCCGACGAGCTCGTGGCGGAACTCGAGCGCGCATCACGTTCCTTGCCCGAGGGCGAGCGCTGGGATGCCGGCTGGATCGAGCATGGAGATCTGGCGGCGTACCGGCCGGTGTGGCGCGAGCCGCTGCGCGCGGAGTTTCGCGGACGCGAGGTGTGGACGATGCCGCCTCCGAGCTCGGGCGGCGTGATCTTGCTGCAGGTTGCGGCCGTACTGGAGCGCGCAGGCGCTCTCGGCGCGACCTACGACGCAGCGTTTGCGCATGCGCTCGCGGAGGCGTTTCGCCTCGCCTTCGCGGAGCGCGCCGAGGTGCTGGGCGATCCTGCCTTTGCCTCCGTGCCCGTCGAGCGGCTGCTCGGAGATGCGTGGATCGAGCGCGCCGCTGAGTCGATCGGTGAGCGTGCCGCGCTCGACAGCGTGCCCCAGTTGCGCGGTGAAGGCGTGAACACGACGCACCTGTCGGTGGTCGACCGCGAAGGCAACGCCGTCTCGCTGACCACGACGCTGAA
>CAITGX010000315.1 GCA_903892045.1 uncultured Planctomycetota bacterium
ACCACACCGCGCGTCCAGCGCTCCGCAGACTCCGTCTGCGGGCACTCAAATCCCACGACGCGCAGCTCAGTCCGTGAGTGCCCGCAGGTGCAACCTGCGGAACGGATGACCAACGATCACCACCACCCCGCGGTGCCCCCCGCGGCGATCAGTCGCCGAAGCCGGCGTCCTCGCCGAGCTCGCCGTCGGGGACCTCGACGCCCGCGCGCTTGCGGCTCTTGAGCTCCTCGGGCGTGAGGCGCTTGCGCTCGCTGAAGACCATCTTGATCGGCACTTCCGAGAACGGCAGCATCTCGCGCAGCTGGTTCACCAGGTACCGCTCGTACTGGCCCTCGAAGAGGTCGGGCTTGTTGACCACCATGGCGATGGTCGGCGGCGCGGTCGCGATCTGCGAGACGTAGAAGATCTTCGCCTTGGTGCCCAGCCGCGAGCTCGGCCCGCGCTCGGCCAGGATCGAGCGGATCGCCGAGTTCAGGCGGCCCGTGGTCTCGCGGTGGTTCGCCTGCGCGTAGAGGTTCGAGCACACCTTGACGAGCTCGCCGATCCCCTTCGACCCGGCCGCCGAGATGAACACCAGCGGCGCGAAGTCGAGCGCGAACAGCTCCTGGGTCAGGTAGTCGATGTAGTCGCTCGTCTTGAGCTTGGCCTCGACGAGGTCCCACTTGTTGACCGCGATCACGGTCGGCTTGTGCTCCTCCATCAGCGCGAGCGCGAGCCGCTTCTCGATCTGGGTGACCTCCTCGCGCGCGTCGAGCAGGAGGACGCACACGTCGGCGCGCGAGATCGCCTCCTTGGCGCGCTGGTGCGAGTAGTACTCGATGTCGTCGGCCCAGCTCTTGCGCTTGCGCACGCCCGCGGTGTCGATGGCGATGAACGCGTGCCCGTCGAGCTCGAAGCGCACGTCGATCGAGTCGCGCGTCGTGCCCGCGATCTCGCTCACGATCACCCGCGGCTCGCCCGCGAGCGCGTTGATGAGCGTCGACTTGCCCGCGTTGCGGCGGCCGACGATGGCGATCTTCATCTCGGGGTCGACCACCGGCTCGACCCACTCGGGCAGGCGCGTGTAGATCTCCTCGAGGAACGCCCGCTTGCCGAACGCGCTCGACGCGCTGGTCATCACCGGCTCGCCGAACCCGAGGCTGCACGCGTCCTGCGCGGCCGCGATCCAGCTGTCGTCGTCGACCTTGTTGGCCACGAGCATCACGCGGTCGGCCCGGCCGGCCTCGCGCACCAGCCGCGCGATCCGCTCGTCGAGCCCGGTCACGCCCGTCTGCGCGTCGATCACGAACAGGATCAGCTGCGCGCCCTGCACGCCCGCCCGGATCTGCTGCTCGATCTGCGGCGTCAGGGTCGCGAGGTCCGCGCCCGCGTCGTCGAAGCGCCCGCCCTCGGCCATGTAGACGCCGAAGCCGCCGGTGTCGACGAGCTCCGCCAGCTTGGGCGCCGCGTCACGGGCGCGGTCGTACGGCAGGTCGGTCGGCGGGAGGATCTCGACGAGCTGCGTCACGCGGTCGCGCGTCGTGCCCGGAGTCGGGTCGACGATCGACACGCGACGCCCCACGAGCCGGTTGAAGAGGCTCGACTTGCCCACGTTGGGGCGTCCCACGATCGCGATCTGCGGCAATGCCATAAGGGGCGCAGTCTACCCGAGCCCGATCACGCAA
Source organism: uncultured Planctomycetota bacterium (assembly GCA_903892045.1). GTDB lineage: Bacteria > Planctomycetota > UBA1135 > UBA1135 > F1-120-MAGs118. The sequence goes on from CAITGX010000315.1 coordinate 1,665, forward strand.
GCAGCGAATTGCCCGTCATTTCCGCGGGTTTCGAGAGTCCGATCATCTCGAGCAGCGTGGGCGCGAGGTCGCCGAGGCGTCCGTCCCCGCGCAGGCGCCGGCCGCGGAACGCCTCGCCCACCACCGAGCACGGCACGGTGTAGCTGGTGTGCGCGGTGTGCGGACAGTTCGCGCGCGGGTCCCACATCTCCTCGGCGTTGCCGTGGTCGGCGGTCACGATCGCGCTTCCGCCGCGCGCGAGCACCGCGTCGACGATCGCGCCCACGCACCCGTCGACCACCTCGACCGCGCGCACCGTCGCCTCGAGGCTCCCGGTGTGCCCGACCATGTCGCCGTTGGCGAAGTTCACGATGATCACCGGCTCGCAGTCGGCCGACGCGAGCCGCGCGAGCACCGCGTCGCACACGCCCGCCGCGCTCATCTCGGGCTTCAGGTCGTAGGTCGCGACCTCCTTCGGGCTCGGCACGATCGTGCGCGACTCGCCCTCGAACGGCTCCTCGCGGTAGTCGTTGAAGAAGAAGGTCACGTGCGGGAACTTCTCCGTCTCGGCGCAGCGGAACTGCCGCACGCCGTGGATCGAGAGCCACTCGCCCAGGATGTGCTTCATCCTCGCCGGGCGCCTGAACACGACCTCGACCGGAAGTCCCGTCTCGTACTCGGCGAGCGTGGCGAAGAAGAGGTCGCCGAGCCTCGTGCCGCGGTCGAAGCCGCCGCGCCAGTCCTTCCGCGCGCCCTCCCGCGCTCCCTCGACCCGCGCCCACGCCGCATCGTCGAGCACGAAGGCCTTGGTGAGCTCGCGCGGACG
>CAITGX010000316.1 GCA_903892045.1 uncultured Planctomycetota bacterium
AGGATCGCGCCGATGGTGTTGCGCGTGAACACCCCGACGGTGCACGAGATCGCGTGGAAGATCGCGAAGCCGTACATCAGGGCGAGGATGCTCCACAGGAGCCCGCTGTCGAACCAGCCCGAGCTCACGGCGAGGCCGAGCGCGATGCCGCCGACGAGGAACGTCGAGAGGATGCCGACGAACAAGAGGCCGCCGATGTAGCGCGAGAGGAACAGCGCGCTGCGCGACACGGGCTTGCTGAACACGACGTCCGCCGCGCCCTTCTCGAGCATCTGCGGCACGAAGAACGAGATCGCCGCGATGCCGAACACGAATCCGAAGCGGTCGGCGACCCAGTTGATCGTGCCGTCCACGAGGCTCTGGAGCAGCGACTCGCGCACGCCCTTCAAGGCCTCGGACCGCATGCTCGGATCCGCGCCCGCGGAGCTCATGGCGCTGCGCAGGAACTCGCCGTAGTCCCACTCCCAGTACCACAGGAAGGCGATGCTCGTCTCGCGGAAGCTCACCACGAACGACAGCAGCACCGGGATCAGGAACAGGAAGAACAGGATGCGGAAGCCCAGGTTGTCGAGCACCTGGTAGAGCGCGTCCTGGAACAGGCCGCGGAGCATGGGGCGGTTCATCGCGCCTCCTTGTTCACGAGCTGGATGAAGGCCTGCTCGAGGTTCATGCGGCGTGCGGTGATGCCGCGGATCGAGATGCCTCCGGCGCGCAGGCGATCGACGCACTGGTCGAGCTCGGCATCGGAGAGCTGGACCTCGAAGCCACCCGGCGCGGGCTCGAAGTTCGAGCCGAGCTCGCCGACGAGCTTCGCGAGCGCGAGCTCCTCGGCCGGCGCGACCTCGAAGCGATAGCGTCCCGAGCGCGGCGTCAGCTCGGCGATCGAGCCTTCGCGCAGGATCTTGCCGCGTGCCATGATCACCACGCGGTCGCAGATCAGCTCAACTTCCTGCAGCAGGTGCGAGTTGATGAACACCGTCGTGCCGCGGTCCTTCAGGCCCTGCACCAGCTGGCGCACGGCAGCGCGTCCGACCGGGTCGACGCCATCCGTGGGCTCGTCGAGGATCACGAGGTCGGGCTCGTGGATCATCGCCTGCGCGAGCCCGATGCGCTGGGTCATGCCCTTGCTGTACTCGCGGATCTTGCGGTGCGCGGCGTCGCGCATGCCGACTTGCTCGAGCAGCTCGGGAATGCGCCGCCGCAGGTACTCGCGGTCGCGGCCGCACATCTGGCCGAAGAGCTCGAGCATCTGCACGCCCGTCAGGTACTGCGGGAAGCGGTGTCCCTCGGGCAGATAGCCGACGCGCGTGCGCGCGCTCGGATCGCCGACCGGCTGCCCGAAGAGCAACGCGTCGCCGCCGCTGCGGCGCGCGAGCCCGAGCAGGATCTTCACCAGCGTCGTCTTGCCTGCGCCGTTGGGCCCGAGCAGGCCGAACACCTGCCCTCGCCCGACCTCGAGGCTCACGCCGTCGAGGGCGCGGAAGCCTCCCTTGCCGAACAGTCCGCCGCCGTAGACCTTGGTCACGTCGCGGACGCTGACGATCGTTTCCTGCGAGTTCATCGTGGGGCGGACAGGTTAGCGACTAGCCCGCCGCGATCGCGACGCGTGCTGCGCCGATCCAGCCGGCGGAGGGCCCGAGCGTGGCTCGCAGCAGTCGCACCGAGGCCGCGCGTCCGCCGAAGCTGCGCTCCTCGATGCCCTCGCGGATCCCGGCTTCCAGCGTGTCGAGGGCGCCGGAGAAGCCGCCGCCGAAGATGTACAGGCGCAGGTCGAGCAGGCACAGGGCCGGGCCGAGCCCGCGACCGAGGTCGCGCCCGATCTCGCGCATCAGCTCGCGCTCCGGTGCATGGCCGTCGCGTGCCCGCTGGGCGAGCAGCACGAGATCGCCGGGATGCTCCGCCGGCAGGCCGGCCGCGAGCGCGCGGCGCCGCGCGGCCGTCGCCGACGAGAGCGCCTCGACGCAGCCGAGCTTCCCGCAGCCGCAGCGCGGTCCGCGTGGATCGACGACGACGTGGCCGATCTCGCCGCCGAGGCCCTCGCCCGCGTGCAACTGGCCGTTGAGGATCAGTCCGCCGCCGATGCCCGTGCCGAGCGTGACGACCAGCGCATCGCGCTCGCCACGGCCGGCGCCGAGCCACAGCTCGCCGACGGCCGCCGCATTGGCGTCGTTCTCGACGTGCACGCGCTCGGGCGGCAGGCCCGTGCGCCGGGCGAGCCCGCTCTTCACGTCGAGCCCCGAGAAGCCCGGCAGGTTGGGGCTCGTGAGCACGATGCCGCGCTCGCGATCGAGCAGGCCGGGCACGCCGATGCCGAGCGCATCGCCGCCGCCGAGCTCGCGGAACAGATCGGCGAGTCGATCGAGCACGCGCTCCGGTCCATCCGCGAAGCCCGGGTCGATGGTCTTCTCCGCCAGGATCTCGCCCGTGTGCGTGATGCGGCCGGACTTCGCCGCCGTGCCGCCGAGGTCGATTCCAACTTGCGTGGAGCTCATGGCGCGAGAGTCTAGCGCCTCCGCTCGACCGGCTCCGAGTCGAACTCACCGGGCGCACGGGTCGAATCCGGCCGTCGTCGAGCCTCGCGCAGCCCTGCCAGCGTCCCTACGGGCGCTCGACCCGCGCGAAGGCGTAGTTCCCCGACTCCGTGCGCTCCAGCACGAGCGCAAAGTCACCCAGCGCGCTCTCGGCGACCACGCGCAGTTCCTGCGGCGCGCCATCGAGCGCCTTGCCCACGGAATCGAAGCGCAGGCGCAGCTTGCCGCCCTCGAGGCGACTGCGCGCGCCCTTGCCCGTGGCCTCGTCGAAGCGCTCGCCTCCGACATCGAGGCGGAAGAGCGGGCCGAGCAGCACGAGCTCGCGCGGCAGCTCGATCTCGAGGTCGTCGCTCGTGAGCAGGTTCTCGACGCGCTTCAGTGCCACCGAGTCGGGCGCGAGCAGCGACACGAGTTCGCGCACGCGCTCCGTGAAGTCGCCCGAGGCCCGTGTGGTGTCGGCATCGCGGCGCGCCAGCTCGCCCTTGTAGTCGATGCTGTCGATCCAGAACACGCCCTCGTCGGCGATCACGACGGCACGCACGGGACGGATCACGTCTTCATACGTCTTGCGCGCCCCGAGCCCGTCGTAGACGAGCTCGACGTCCCCAAAGCCGGTCTTCGCGAGGGGCGGCACGGCAGCCTGCGTCTCGCCAGCCGTGAACGCCTCGTACTCGCCCTCGACCATGTCGGTGAAGCGCACCGCGAGCACCAGCGCCGCGTTGCGCAGCGCGCGATCGCTGCGATTGTCGATCGAGACCGCGACCGATTCGCGGAACGCGCGCGTCTCGATCACGAGGTCGAGGTAGCTCTTCTCGGGGAAGTAGTCGCGGTAGCGCTCTCCGAGCAAGTCCTCGCAGAACTCGAGGTCGTAGAGCACGAGGTCCCACTGGCCCTGTGCGCGGCGCCGCGCGAAGTGGTCCTTGACGCGCGCGAGCGCGTCCGCGGTCTCGCCGGACTCGAGCTCGAGACGCGCGAGCTGCAGCTCCGGGCTGAAGTGGTTCGCGCCGAGCATCATGGTGCGGTAGATGCCCGTCACGCGCCCGCCCTGGCGCGTCTGGCGCAGGTACTCGCGCTTGGAATAGGGATCGAGCTCGTCGCGCAGCGCCTGCGCCTGCACGGGGTAGCGCGTCATCGCCAGCTCGAGATCGCTGCGTCCGCCGGAGCGATCCCCGCGCCGCCAGCGCCACAGGCCACGCAGCAGCAGCGCCGGAGCGCAGTCGGGCGCGTCGTGGAGCACGCCGTCGAGCAGGCGCTCGACTTCCGGGCCGCGCTCGGGCGAGCCGACCACCGCGTCCTGCTCCACGAGCGCGAGCGCGAGCAACAGGCTCGCCTCGCGATCGCCCGGTGCGAGTTCGAGCGCCGTGCGCGCGGACTGCGCGGCGTCGTCGAGCTGCCGCGCGCTCACCTGCAGGTACGCGCGGTCGCGCTGGGCGCACAGCCGCGCCCACTCGTCCTCGACCTCGCGGAACACCGGCACTGCCGCGTCGAGCGCGTAGAGCAGCTCCTCCTCGAAGCGCCGCACCTCCGCCGCGGTCTCCTGCCGCGCCTGCTCGCGCCGCGCGCGCTCCTCCGAGAGCAGCCTCTGCCGCGTCGGATCGCTCGGCGACAGCGAGACCGGTCCGAGCGCGACGTCGGTCGTCTGCAGCACGCGCGCGAGGTCGTCGCTCCAGCGCGTGAACGCGCCCCAGAGCTCCTCCTCGTCGCGCTGCCGATCGAGCGCGCCGTAGTAGCGCACGAGGACGTCGACGACGCGCTTGCGCGTCGCGAGGACCTTGGGCGACACGCGGCGATAGTCGCCGCGCGCGACGCGCTCGAGGAACTCGCGCACCGAGCCCGCCTGCTTCACCGCGAGGTCGAGCTCGCGCACCGCTCGCAGCGTCGCCTCGACGTCGTAGGGGCCCTGTTCGACCGCCTCGAGCGCGGCTCGAGCCGGAGCGGCCTCCGCCGCCACTCGTTCCTCGCGCGCCCGGCGCTCGCTCGCGTCGCCTTCGTCCCGGCGCGTTCCGAGGTACAGCACGCCCCCGAGCAGCGAGGCCGCCGCGAACCCGATCGCGATTCCGCCGCGCGTCGAGAGGCTCACGATGCGCTCAGCGCTTCGCGCGCCGCGTCACGCGCCGGTACGCCTTCAGGTACTCTTGCGCCGTCGCGTTCCACGAGAAGTCCTGTCGCATGCAGCGACCGGTGACCTGCTTCCAGTTTTCCTGGCTCTTGTAGAGCTTGCGCGCGGCCTCGATGCCATCGAGCAGGCTCTCGCCGGTGTACGACGAGAAGTGGAAGCCCGTGCCGGAGCGCGCGTCCTTCTGGCAATCGACGACATAGTCCTCGAGGCCGCCGCTCGCGTACACGATCGGCACGGCCCCGTAGCGCATGCCGATCGCGCACAGCGCGTTGCCGGGGTTGTAGTGCGCCGGCAGCAGCAGCATGTCCGCCGCGCCGAGGATCTGGTGCGCGAGCGCGGCCTGATAGCCCTCGAGCACGCGGCAGCGGCCGAAGAAGGTGGTCTGGATCGTCTTGAGCCGATCGTGGATGTCCGGGCGGCCCGTGCCCATCAGCACGCACTCGACGCCGCGCTCGAGCGCCGTGGTGAGGATCTCCGCGAGGATCTCGGTGCCGCTGTCGGCGTCGAAGCGGCCGAGCATCGCGGCGAGCGGCGTGCGCGCACCCGACTCGAGCTTGAGCAAGCCCTGCAGGGTCGTCTTGCACTTCGCCTTGCCCGCGAGCGTCTTGTCGTTGCCGGAGAAGTTCTTCGGCAGCGCCGGATCCGTCTCGGGGTCCCACGCGCTGTAGTCGATGCCGTTGCTGATGCCGACGAGCTCCTTCGAGCGGCGCCGGAAGGCGTCCTCGAGCCCGTAGCCGCGGTCCTGCTGCTGAAGTCGCTCGGCATGGCCCGGCGAGTGCGTGCCAATCAACGTCGCGAACTCGGTGCCGGCCTTGAGGAAGTTGACCTTGCCCGCGACCTCGAGGCCGCCGACGGACTGGAACACGCGGTAGGGGAACCCGAGGCGCGGCAGGATCTCGCGCTCGAAGGTGCCCTGCATGGCGATGTTGTGGATCTGGAAGTACGTCCCCGCCTTCGACGCCGGGTGGTCGGGGCGCTTGTCGATGAACTCGAGCTGCTGGACGAGCGGCAGGATGCCCGTGGCCCAGTCGAAGCAGTGAATGACCTCGGGCTCGAACGAGATCGTGACGAAGCTCTCCAGCACCGCGCGCGCGAAGACCGTGTAGCGGCGCCAGTTGTCCGCGTAGGGGCCGTCCTCGCCGCCGTAGGGGTTGCGACCCTCGAACAGCTGCGGGTGTCCGAACAGGTAGACCGTCACCTTGCCGATGCGGCCGCGATGCAGGCGGAACGAGGTGCGGCCGTCGATGTCCTGCGCGTTGACGATGCCGACGGGGCCGAAGTCCTCGAGCTTGTCGCTGCTGACGAGCGCGGTCCACGGTAGGAACACGGCGACTTCGCAGCCCGCCTCGGCCATGGCGCGCGGCAGGGCCGCGGCGACCTCGGCGAGCGGCGTGCGCCGCACCAGCGGATCGAACTCCGGAGTGACGAATGCGACCTTCATCGGGAGTGCCCTCCGGCGCTGGGGTGGGACACGCGGGCGCAAGCGACCACGGCGCAACCCTGCGCGGGTGCACGGCGCGGAAGCTCTGCGTGGGAGCGAGCGGCGCTCGATCGATCCGTCATCGAGAACGGGTCATCCGATGGCTGGACTCCGCGTGGCGAGGGGCGGCCTACGGTGGGCCGTCGCGCGGCGGAGGGGAGTCGTTGTCCTCGACCGCGGCCCGCACCCTAGGAAGCGCCCGCGGCCGTCCCTAACCCGAACTCGATCCGAGTGCGTAAGTGATTGATTTGAATGCACTTACGGAGTGTTGGATTTTCGTGCTCCAGCACCTTTCGTCGCCTCGTATTCGGCCATGGCTTGCGGCAGCAGGGCCTCGATCTGGGCGATGCGGTTCGCGTTCGAGGGGTGCGTCGAGAGGAACTCGGGCGGAGCGGCGCCACCCGACGCCTCGGCCATGCGCTTCCAGAACGCGACGGCCTCGCGCGGATCGTAGCCCGCGCGCGCCATGTAGATCAGGCCGATGTGGTCGGCTTCGAGCTCGTCGTCGCGCCCGAAGGGCATCAGCACGAGCAGGTTCACCGCGAGCGCGAGTGCCTCCTTGTACTGCGCCACGCTCTCGTCGCTCGCCGCCGCGACCTCGAGGCCGATCTGCGTCGCCACCGCCTGCGACATGCGCGACGTACCGTGGCGCGCGATGGCGTGCGCGATCTCGTGGCCGAGCACGACCGCGAGCCCCGTCTCGCCCTGACAGACCGGCAGGATGCCGGTGTAGACCGCGATCTTGCCGCCCGGCATGCACCACGCGTTGACCATCTCCGGGTCGCGAATCACGTTGGCTTCCCACTCGAAGCCGGGGTCGTCCGACACGGCCGCGATGCGGTCGACCACCTTGCGCACGAGCTCGACCTCGGGCCCGGTGCGCACCAGCTGGCCCTCGGATTCCTTCAGGACTCCGACGTAGGCATCCTTGCCGAGCGCGAGGTCGTCGGCCGTATCGAACAAGTTGAACTGCGTGCGACCGGTCACGGGCACGGTGAAGCAGCCGCTCGTGACGAGCGCGAGCAGCAGCGCGGCCAGAGGGGCGAGGGCCGTGCCGAAAACCCGGCGGAGCACGCTGCCGCCGCGATAGAATCCCGCCGAAATCGAAGCGCGTGTCGTACTCATGAACTCGAACTCTCCTGCGTCCCTCGTCGGACTCTCGCTCTCCGCCTTCGCGGACTCGCTCGCCGCGCGCACCCAGACGCCCGGGGGCGGCAGCCTCGCCGCGTACATGGTCGCCTGCGGAGCGGCCACTGTGAGTATGGCAGCACGCTTCACGTCCGGCGACAAGTACGCCGCCGTGGCCGAGGCCATGGCGCGTCGCGCGGCCGAGCTCGACCTGCTGCGCGCCCGTGCCCTCGCGCTCGTGGACGAAGACAGCGCCGCCTACGACCGCGTGACGGCCGCTTTCAAGCTCCCGAAGGCCACGGACGACGAGAAGGCCGCCCGCACGGCCGCGATCCAGGCCGCGACCAAGGGTGCGCTCGAGGTGCCGTTCGAGACCATGGAGGTTGCGCTCGCCGTGCTGCGCCAGGCGCGCGAGGCCGCGGGCTCGATCAACCCCAACCTCGCCAGCGACTGCGGCAGCGGGGCCCACGCGGCGCTCGCCGGCCTCGAGTCGGCGCTCGCCAACGTCGTGATCAACGCGGCGTCGCTCAAGGACGCCGAGTACGTCGCCGCGCGCAAGGCCGCGGCCGAGTCCATGCGCCGCGAGGCGCGCGCGTGCGCGGAGGCCGTGCGCGCGGCACTCGCTCCCCACATCGGAGGCTAGTTCCCATGTTCAAGCTCGTCCTGATTCGCCACGGCGAGAGCCAGTGGAACCGCGAGAACCGCTTCACCGGCTGGAAGGACGTGCCGCTCTCCGACAAGGGCGTCGGCGAGGCGCGCGAGGCCGGCAAGCGTCTGTGCGAGGCGGGCTTCCAGTTCGACGCGGCCTACACCTCGCTGCTCAAGCGCGCGATCTCGACCCTGCAGCTCGTGCTCGAAGAGACCGATCAGCTGTGGGTGCCGGTCACCAAGGATTGGCGCCTGAACGAGCGCCACTACGGCGCGCTCACCGGTCTCGACAAGGCCGAGACCGCCGCGCGCCACGGCGAGGACCAAGTGCTCATCTGGCGCCGCAGCTATGACATCCCGCCGCCGGCCTACGCCGAGGGCGACAGCGCGAATCCGTCGAACGACCGGCGCTACGCCAAGCTCTCCAAGGGCGAGCTGCCGCTGTCGGAGTCGCTCAAGGACACCGTGGCGCGCGTCGTGCCGTACTGGAATGCGCAGCTCGCGCCGCGCGTGCGCGCTGGCGAGCGCCTGATCATCGCCGCACATGGCAACAGCCTGCGCGCGCTCGTGAAGCACCTCGACGGGATCGCCGACGACAAGATCGTCGCGCTCAACATCCCGACCGGCATCCCGCTCGTGTACGAGCTCGACGCGAACCTGAAACCGCTGGCGAGCCGCTACCTCGCC
>CAITGX010000317.1 GCA_903892045.1 uncultured Planctomycetota bacterium
CCTCGCGTGGGCCGCCCCCTTCGACACCGCGCCCGCGATCTTCGCGCTGGCGATCATCGGACCGATCGCGCTCGCGCTCGACTTGCGCCGCAAGGCGAGTGCCTGAGCGCGGCTCAGAGCTCGAGCACGGTGCGAGCGCCCTCGCCCACTGTCGTCTCGCCGAGCACCGTGCCCGCGCGGTCGGAGACTCGCACGCGCGCACCGACTTCGCCTTGGATCCACCACGTGGCGTCAGGCGGGATCGAGAGGGCGTGGGTGCCCCGAGCTCCCGAAGTAGCCAGCATCTCGACGTCGACGTCTCGAGTCGCGCCCGGGCGTACGCGCAGGGAGATGCCGACGCTGCGCAGCCGCATGTCGAGCCGCACGCTCCGCTCGCCGGCGCGCACCGTGGCGACGGACTCCGATTCGAGCCCCGACATGTCGTCGCGCCAGTGCAGCTCGTAGGGGTGCCCCGGAATCAGTCCTGAGAAGCGGAAGGCGCCCTCGTCGTCGGAGCGAGCGTGGGGCATCGGCCACTCGAACTGGCCTTGGGTCCACAGCAGCGTGAACGGCCCCACCTCACTCCGCCGCTCGCGGCCCAACGTGCGTCCGGCGGGCCAGGCCGTGAAGGACGCGATGTGGGGTGCGGAGCCCGACACGAGCCGGCCGTCGATCACGCCACCCCGCTCGAGCTCGAGCACGGCGAGGCTCGCGCGCGCAGGCAGGAGCAACGTCCGCGGTCGCCAGCCATCGACACAGGCGACGAGGAAGAACGGCTCGCCGCAGGGCACGGCCATGTCGACCCGCGCGCTCCCCTCGACCGCGCCGCTCCAGACGGCCAGCTCCTGCCCCGGTGCATCGCCCCGCACCGTGAGCGCCACGACCGTGACGACCGCAGACTCGCCGGCCGACAGCAGCACCGAGATCTCCGGCTTGCACAGTCCCGGGAGCTCGAAATCGACAGGAATCACGAGCTCCCCACCGCGCTCGAGCTCCGAGCGCGTGAACGGCACCGCCACGATGCGCTCCAGCGGCAGCCGCGAGCCCGACGAGAGCTGCACGTGCACCTCGGCCAGCACGGCCTCGTCGTCGGGCGTGAAGCAGTGGCTCACCTCGGCGCGATAGGTGCCGTCGGGCTGGAGGTAGGTCCATGCGGCGAGTCCCGTCGCCGCGCCGTGATGACCGAGCTCACCGAGCCGCGGACGGACGATCACGACCGGCTTGCTCTCCTCGCCGCGCGCACCTTCGACTCGACCCGTGACGAACACGCGCGCCCAGGTATGACGCGCCACCGGGTCTTGCCGCTCGGTCGGCTCCAGCGACGCACGCTCACCCAAGTCCCCCACCGTCCGCGAAGGCGGTTCCACTTCGCCCGGAGTCGCCGTGCTCGACTCCGAGCTCGCGCTCGAGCGCGCGGCGTCCTCGCGCTCCGGTCCGCCGCGACGCAACAGCAGGATCGACGCCACGGCCACAAGCAGGACCGCCAGTCCGAGGAGCGTGCGCTGCGAGCGGGGCGAGGTCACAAGCTACGGAATAGCACGCGCTGCACGGATCGTCACGCCTGCGCGTCGCACCAGCGCCGAGCGATGCGCTCCGCGTTGGCCATCAACGTGAAGGTGAGGTTCTTCGCCGGCAGGAAGGGGAATGTCGAGCCGTCCGCGAAGAACAGACCGCGCAGGTCGTGGCTCTCGCCGTCGGGCGAGGTCGCGAGCGGGCGCGCCTGCGCGCTCATCGGAACGGTCCCGGCGTAGTGCACGCTCGCGCCCATGGGCCGCACGTGCGCCATCCCCGGCGGGACGATGCACCCGAGCTTCCAGAGAGCCTTGCGAACGGTCCCGAGCGCGCTGCGCATGCGCTCCGGCTCTTCGCGCGCGGGCTCGTAGCGCACGAGCAGTCGCGAGCCATCGCCATCGGACTCGAGCTCGAGTCGACACTCCGCCCGACGCTCGTCGTGGAAGTTCACGTTGACGATGCCCAGCGCCGCGTGCGCGTTGCGGAAGATCCACAGCGCGCTCTTCAGGTCGAACGGGACGCTCTGGACGATCGGGTGGATGAGCGCGGTCTTCAGCGTCGTGACGAGGCCGTGCACGTAGTGCCGCGGATCCTCCCGCTCGAGGCCGAGTGCGAGCTGGTGGTACTGGTACGAGTCGGGCTCGTAGCGCTGGCGCAGCATCGGAAGGTGGATGTACGGCACGAGCACCTGCCGGTTGTCCATCAGGCCCTCGAGCACGGGCGCGCGGCCGCCGTGGGCTCGCAGCGAGTCGAGGAACAGCTTGCCGGAGGCGAGCGTGCCGGCCGCGAGGACGATCGAGCTCGCTTCGAGCGTCTCCGGACGCCCCGTCGCCAGCTCGACGAGGTGCAGCCTGCGTACGCGGTTGGCTTCGTCGGCCTCGATGCGCGTCGCGAAGCGGCCGTCGAGATAGGTGAAGCGCTCGTGCTTCAGGAGCGCACGCAGCGTGATCGAGGGCGTGTACAGCGCCTCGCGCGGGCAGCTCCACAGGCAGCGACCGAGGTTCGTGCAGCCATGGCGACCGTCGCGCTCGTCAGAGCGCACCGCGGCACGCGTGCGGCCCATCCAAACGCCCAAGCCCGCGTTCAGCCGCTCGCGCTCGCGTCCATAGCGAGCGAGCAGCGAGCGGGAGTGCGCGTCGAGCGGCAGCGACGGGGCGAGGTGCTCGTGAACCGGCGTGAAGCGCGAGAGGTCGTCGTCCGTGCCGCTGACCCCGATGCGGCGCGCGACGGTGCCGTAGCTCGCGTGCAGCTCGCGCGCGTCGAATGGAAAGTCGCGCAGCTCGCGCTCATGGAAGGGAAACGCACCGCCCGTCCACGCCTCGGCGAGCCCGCCGCGCGCGAAGCTCGAGAGCGGCTCGAAGCCTTGCGCACGCGCACGGAAGCGCTCAAGCGACGCGAAGATGAAGCCCTTGTGAGGCGGGAAGCCGTAGTACTCGCCCTTCGCGCCCGGGAACATCACGGCCTCGAACTTGCGGCCAAGGAAGTAGCCAGCCGGATCGTCGTGCTCGCGCTTGAAGCGCGCAAAGCTCGCATCCGGCAGCACCGGCGCAGGCGCCGTGCGGCCGACGTCGACCAGCGTGACGTACGCACCGCGCTCGAGCGCAGTCTGCGCGAAGTGCACTCCACTCGCCCCCGAGCCCACGACGACGACGCGCTTCACCGTGATGCTCCAAGGCGCGAAGCGAGCCAGATCGGGAGGCTGAGCAACATGCCGCACGCGAGCAGCACGCCGAACACGAGGCCCAGCCAGACCATGCGCAGGAACATCCCGGGTACCGACGTCCCTGTCGGCGTATCGAGTTCCTCGTCGTGCGGCGCCCGCACTTCGAGAATCGCGAGCAGCAGCACCAGCTTGCGGCGCAGCAACCCACCATTCGAGAACACGCGCGCATGGGCGTCGAGCGGGCGCACCAGCAACGGCACACTTCGGGCAAGGGACACGACCGCCCTCTCAAAGCTCGTCGTCGAAGGCAGTTCGACGGCACCGGCAGCATGCGCGGCCCAGTACTGCTCGCGCACGTACCCATCCCCCACGCTCGCGCCGAGGTAGCGCGCGAACGCGTCGCACTCGCGGTCGAGCTCGCTGCGCTCAGCCATACTTCAGCAGGTCGTCGAGCATCGCGTCGACGTTGCGCATCGAACCTGCAAAGCGCTGCTGGAGCACGTTGGGCCGCGCCGTGCTGTCGTACACGAACGAATACAGCTGCCCCGCGCTCATCGGCAAGAGCGGCAGCGCCACCTTCTCGAGCTGCTTCAGCACCGCGATCGCGCTCCTCCCAGGCAGCGGCAGGAAGCGCGCGCTCCCGCGCTTGCGCCGCTGGATGCGGCCCAGAAATTCGCGGAACGTCAGCACCTCCGGACCGCCCAGGTCATACTCGCAGCGGTCGAGCGCCGGATCCTGCAGCCACGCCTCCAAGCACAGCGCGAGGTCGTCGGCGTGGATCGGCTGGATGTTCACGCGGCCGCCGCCAAACAGGGGCACGAGCGGCAGCGACGCGAGCCCCTCGAGCGAGTGCCAGATCTTCGCGCGTCGACTCATCACGATCGTCGGCCGCACGATCGTCCAGTCGAGCCCGCTCGCGCGCACGAGCGCCTCGGCCTCGAGCTTCGAACGACCGTAGGGATAGGCGTCGTGCTCGGGATAGGTCGCGGCGATGCTCGACACGAACAGGAAGCGCCGCACCCCAGAGCGCTTGCAGGCCTCGAGCACGCTGCGCGTGCCCTCGACGTTGACCCGCTGGAAGTCGGCCGCGCGCGCCTTGCCCGTGAGCGCGGCCATGTGGACGAACTCGCTGCAGCCCTCGAGGTCGCGCAGCCACACCTCGGGCTCCGAGATGCGACCGTGCACGGCGCGGATCGCTGCCTCGGGGAAAGCGCTGACGTTGCGCGAGAGCACCGTCACGGCCGGCATGTTGCGACCGGCGGAACGCTTGTCGCCAGCGAGGCGCTGCAGGAGCGCACGGCCGACGATGCCCGTCGCTCCCGTCATGAAGATCCTGCGCCCGTCGCCCATGGCTGCGCTCGAGGATAGGCGAAGCGAGAGTCAGGTTCGAGCCACGTGAAGTCGCTCGGCGCGTCACCTCGGGCCCGATGGCCGGTTCCAGAGCCCGTCACGCACGCGTTCGATGGCCAGCGCGACGCCCTGCCACTAGCATTTGCGCCCCCGAATCGATTCCGATGCTGCTGCACCTCCTGCTTGCCTCCACCCTGCTCGCGCAGGCCCCCGCTCCCGCGTCGAAGCCGGCGCAGGTCACTCCGTTCACGGTCGCCCTCGACGGCGCCCGATCCGCGCTCGCGGCCAAGGACGTCGAGCGGGCCCGCGCCCAGCTCTGGCGCGCGCTCGAGCGCGACTCGCGCTCCACCACCGCATGGGCGCTGCGTGCGGAGCTCGCGGCGGCGACCGGCGACCGCGACGAGGAGCTGTACGCGCTCCACACGCAGCTGCGGCTCTCGATCGCCCAGAAGCTTCCGAAGCCTGAGCTCGACGCCCTGCGCGCGCGCATCGTCGCGCTCGATCCGATCGCGGGCGACCTGTTCGGCATGAACGCGCGCTTCATCGGCACGCTCGAGCCGATCGCCGCCGCCTACGAGAAGGATGGCCGTCCGCACTCGGCGATCCGCGTGCACAAGCTGATCCTCGCGATCGACCCTGAGTACCTCGCGTCCCAGCAGGCCATCGAGCGCATCGCCGCGCTCCCCGATCCGAGCCTCGCCGGCGACGCGAAGCCCAAGGACCTGCTCGCCGACGTCAGCGCCGAGTGGATCGCGAAGTTCGACGCCGAGCACGCGACGTGGGAGACGCGCGCGAGCCTCGAGCGCGAGAACTACACGACCTACACCAACGCCGGCTACGAGGTGCTCGTGCGCTCCGCCGAGGCGATGGAGCAGATGAACCGCTTCTACCGTGTCTTCTTCCAGTACGGCACGGAAGAGGACGGCAAGACGGTCCCGCGCATCGACCTCAACATCTTCAAGCTGCGCGACGAGTACCTGAAGCTCGGCCTCGGCCCGCCCGTCGAGTGGTCGGGCGGGCACTTCACCGGCGGCGCGGTCGAGACCTACGTCGAGGGGCAGGGCTTCGACGGCATGACGGGCACGCTGTTCCACGAGGCCGCGCACCAGTTCGTGTCGCTCGCCACGCGCGCGGCGGGCTGGCTCAACGAAGGCCTCGCGAGCTTCTTCGAGGGTTGCCGCATCCTCCCCAACGGCACGGTGCTCATGAACATGCCGGCCACGCACCGCCTGTTCCCGCTCGCGGAGAACATGGAGCGCGGCTGGATGAGCGGCCCCAACGACGGCATCGATCCGGCGAACCCCTCGAAGAGCGCTCCCGACAAGGCGCCGACTTTCCGCATCGTGGTCGAGAACCAGTACGCGTGGGGCCCGCCGTGGTACGCGCCGACCTGGGGCGTGGTGTTCTTTCTCTACAACTATCAGGACCCGGTCGACGGTCGCTTCATCTACCGGCGCGCGTTCCGCGAGTACGTCGACGCCTCGGGCGGCCTCGATGGCAAGACTGCCGTGCAGAAGTTCGAGGAGGTCGTGCTCGGCCAGCCGCTGCCGCCGATCAAGGGCTTCGACCGCGAGGGCGCGCCCGACATCGTGCTGCCGAAGTCGATCGACGAGCTCGACCCGATCTGGAAGGCATGGACGCTCGAGCTGCGCGACGAGCAGATCGGTCGCAGCGAGCGCGTGCGGCCGTACCTGCGCTGGGCTCGCGCGGCGCTGCTCGCCAAGGATGACGTCGCGGCGCAGGAGCACTTCGAGAAGGGACTCGTGTCGACGCCGGACGACGTCGAGCTCGCGCTCGAGTTCGCGGAGTTTCTCGCGGAGCGCAAGAATACGGACCGCGCGGCGCGACTCGCGCTCGAGGCGCTGCGCGAGCTCGAGACGCGCAAGCCCGTCGACGAGAAGGCGATCGACCGCGTCGACCGCTTGCTCTCCAAGTGGGATCCCAAGCGCGCGGGAATCGAGCGCGCGCAGCGCGACCTGCTCGCCGCCGCACAGGGCCTGATCGGCCGCTACGAGCAGGCCACCCGTCCGATGATGGTGATGGACCTCGCCTGGCGCCTCGGCCGCGACCTCGAGGAGCCGCAGCTGTTCGAAGCCTACGAGCGCGCCCTGCGCGCGAGCGGCCGTTCGCTCGCGCTGTGGGAGCTCGCCTACAACGAGTCCAATCTCGAGGGTTGGGACAGCGGCGGGAACACCTCGTTCCAGGCGGCGGGATCGTTCCTCGACGCTGCCTTCCGCGACTACGCGCCGGCGGAGTTCGACTACCAGATGCTCGCCCTGCAGCGCGTCACGTCGGGCGACTACTCGCTCGAGGCCGACGTGCTCGCGCAGCGCGGCGACTGCAACTTCACCGGCCTCGTCTTCGGCCGCAAGGACGCGAACAACTTCCACGCGCTCGTGCTGTTCCCAGGCGCGCCGCGGCAGAAGGACAGCAAGGCCGCGGACAGCGCGTGGATCGACCTGGCCTCGTTCTACGGCGGTGGCACCACCAAGACGTGGCGCCACGTTCCCGTCGCCGCCGACACGGCTGCCGATGGGCAGAGCGCGACCGCACGCTGGCGCAAGCTGCGCATCGACGTCGCCGGCGCGAAGATCGACTGCTGGGTCGATGGCCAGCTCGTCGCCACGCACGAGTTCGCGTCGCGCGAGGTGCTCGCAGGCGAGATGGGACTGCTGCAGGGCCGTGGTCGCGCTCGCTTCAAGGACGTGCGCTTCCTCGCGCGCGACCCGCGCGATCCCGCGAGTCGTCTCGAGCGCGAGCTGCGCATGGAGAAGCTGCGCGCCTCGGGCGACGAGGCGATCGCCGGCAGCTACGTCGGGCTGGTCCCGCGCTTCCCCGAAGTCACGCGCTGGGCGCGCGCGCCGCGCTCGAGCTGGGCGGAGGCGGGACTCGTGCCCCAGCTGCTGGTCTTGTGGTCGATCGAGCAGAACGAGCTGATTCCGCTGCACGAGTGGCTGCGCGACCTCGATGCCCGCTACGGCAAGGTCGGCCTGCGCATCGTGTCGATCGCGTCCCCCAACGACGACGGCAAGCTCGAAGCGTACCTGCGCGAGCACGCCTTCCCCGGCTCCGTCGGCGTCGATCGGCGCGAGGGCACCGGCCTTGGCCTGACGCAGAAGCGCTTCTTCATCGAGCGCTTCAACCTGCCGCGGCTGCTGCTGCTCGACATCGACGGCAAGGTCGTCTGGGAAGGCGATCCGGGCTTCAAGATCGGCGATCGCTGGTCCGCCGGCGTGGAGAGCTACCTCGACGCACCGCTGGCGGAGCTCGTCAAGACGCGCAAGCTCGATGTGCTGCGCGAGTGGCTCCAAGGCTGGACGAGCGCGGGAGCAGCGGAGCTCGCGGCGGGCGACCTCGAGAAGGCCTGGCCGCGCATGCAGGTTGCCAAGGAACTCGACGGTCAGCTCGTGCCTGCCGCCGTGGACGTGCAGCGCAAGCTCGCGGCGCTCGAAGCCGTGTTCGCCGACCTGCCGCGCGAAGGCGCGCGACTGGAGAAGGAGGGCCGCGCCGCCGCGATGCGCCAGCTCGTCGCCTGGGCGAAGCTCGCGGGCATCGAGCCGGACAAGGCGCTCGTCGCGAAGCTCAAGCCCTACCTCGAAGGTTCGCAGGCGGCCCAGTGGGAGCGCGTCGCCAAGACGCTCGAGACCTACGCGCCGCGCATCGCGAAAGATCCCGGCGTGGGCGCCGAGCTCGCGGACAAACTCGCGGCGATCAAGAGCGAGTTTGCGAAGGAACTCGCGTCCGAAGTGCGCGCCGCGAGTGGCGACGCCGGCCGACTCTCGGCCGTGATCGCCGCGGCAGGCCGTGCACCCGCACGCTGGCTCGCGCGCGAACGCTTCGGCTGGTAGGCGCGCGACCACGAAGGATGCTCGCCGCGGCGTGCACGATCACGCCGCGGCCATCCCGCGCGCGGCTTCCTAGCGGCGGAAGTGCCCCACGGCGGCCAGCAGGTCGCCCGCCATGCGCGAGACCTCGTTGGAGACCTCCAGCGAGTGGCTCGCGCCCTCGGACGTTCCCTTCGCGGCCGTCGCGACCTGCTCCATGTTCGCGGTGATCGCCGCGCTCGAGCTCGTGGCTCCCGACAGGTTCTGGCTGATGTCCTTCGTCATCGCCGTCTGCTCCTCGACCGCGGCGGCGATCGTCGTCTGCAGGTTGTCGATCTCGCGGATGATCGCGCCGATGCGCGAGATGGC
>CAITGX010000318.1 GCA_903892045.1 uncultured Planctomycetota bacterium
ACGGGCAAGGCGGACTTCCTCTACGGCGGCTCGGTCGAGGCGACCTTCGAGCCCGTGAGCGACGCCGACTGGTTCACCCTTGCCCGTGGTGCGCTCGCGCAGGCCCAGGCCCTGCACGGGATCGAGCCCGCGACGCTGGTCGAGTACAGCACGCTGTTCCAGCCGCTCGGGATGATCGGCTCGAGCGACAAGCAGACCGTCAAGTTCCAGCAGATGGTCGGCGGCGTCCCGGTCGACGGTGGCTTCGTCAACGTGCTCTTCAGTGCCCGCGGCGACCTGCTCTCGATCCAGACCCGGGGGCTCCCGGGCATCGCCGGCCTCGATGTCACCCCGGCCTACACGGCGGACGAGGCGGCCGTGCGCGGCGTGGCGCAGTTCCAGCTCGACGAAGGCGTGGTGGGCTCGGTCTCCGAGGAACCGCAGCTCGTGATCGCGCAGGTCGAGGACGGCGAGCAGCGCCGCGGAGTGCTCGCGTACAAGGTCAGCGTGCTCTACCTGCCGGCGGACATGGAGCCGCTCGGCACGGTCTACTTCCTCGACGCCCGTTCGGGCGCGGTCGTCGATCGCGACGAGGCCATCCACTACTTGGACGTCGGCGGTCGCGTGTTCACCATGGCGACGCCGGGTTCGGCGCCGGACATCGCGTCCAATCCCGAGACCCAGCAGCCCATGAAGTACGCCCGCGTGCAGAGCTCCGCGGGCACGGTCTTCACGGACTCCGACGGCGACTTCAACTTCGTCGGCGCCACCGCCCCGCTCAACTGCACGTTCTCGTACGCCGGCACCTACAACAACGTGGCGAACGTCCCGAGCGCCGCGTACTCGCTCGTGACCTCGGTGCCCGTCGGCACGAGCACCAACATCCTGCTCAACCCCGCCTCGGGCGCCCTCGAGACCGCGCAGGCCAACATCTTCCAGTCGATCAACGTGCAGCGGGACTGGGTCCGCTCGGTCAACCCGCTCGACGGCAAGGCGGACTTCGTCCACACCGCCAACGCGAACATCGGCTCGACCTGCAACGCGTTCTTCAACGGCTCGTCGATCAACTTCTATCAGGCCGGTGGCGGCTGCGTGAACACGGCCTTCTCGACGGTCGTGGCCCACGAGGATGGTCACTGGCTCAACGTGCTCTACAGCACCGGCAACGGCTCCGACGGCACCGGGGAAGCCACGGCCGACATCTGGGCCATGTACATCTGGGACACGCCGCTCGTCGGCGAGGGCTTCATCAACGGCAATCCGGTGCGCTCGGGCCTCAACACGCGCCCGTTCTGCGGCGACTGCTGCAGCGCCTGCTACGGCGCGGTGCACACCGACGGCGAGCCGCTGATGGGTGCGGCGTGGAAGGTGCGGCGCAACCTGAAGAACTCGAATGGCGTCAACGGTGGCGGGGCGATCGCGAACGCGATCTTCCTCGGCTACATGAACAGCTACAACCAGACGCAGATCAAGAGCGTGATCGAGACCCAGTGGCTCACGCTCGACGACGACGACGGCAACATCCAGAACGGCACGCCGCACTTCAACGACATCGACTCGGGCTTCCGTGAGCAGGGCTTCCCCGGTGTCACCCTGATCCCGATCGCCATCACGAACGTCACCCAGCTGCCGAACACGATCAACCAGTACGGGCCCTACGTCGTCAACGCGACGATGGTCTCCAACTTCGGTTCGTCCGTCTCGAGCGCCCAGCTCTTCTACAAGTCGGGCTCCGCGGCGACCTACACCGCCGTGACCATGGCGCCGGCGGGTGGGAACGTGTTCACGGGCTCGATTCCCGGCCAGATCGCTCCCAAGGTCGTGTCCTATTACGTGCGCGGCACGGATGGCAACGGCAACTCGCTGGCCTTCCCGCTCAACGCCCCGACGGCGGGAGTCCTGACCTTCTCGGTCGGTGCCTTCAACCAGGTGTTCTGCGACAACTTCGATACGGGATCCAACGCGTGGACGGTGGCGAACACGTCGGTCACCGCCGGCGCCTGGGAGCGCGGCGACCCGATCGGAACGACCCAGAACGGCGCGCAGGCGCAGCCCGAGACGGACAACCCTGCGGGTACGGGCGTCAACTGCTTCTTCACGGGCCAAGGCACCGCAGGCAGCACCAACGTCGGACAGGCTGACCTCGACGGTGGGCCGACGATCCTGACCTCGCCGGCGCTCGACCTGTCGGTCGGCAATGCGCAGCTGAGCTACGCCTACTGGTTCTACAACGACGACAACGACGCGGACTCCCTCAAGGTGGAGATCGCCACCAATGTGGCCGGCACGAACTGGGTCACGGCCCGCACGTACACGGGCCTGCAGGGCGGCTGGAACACGGCGCTCGTGGACGTCGGCTCGGTGGTCACGCCGACGGCGACCACGCGCATTCGCTTCAGCGTCACGGACAACCCGAACAACTCGGTGACCGAAGCCGCGATCGATGACGTGTGCGTCAGCACGCTCGGGCCTGTCGGCTGCCAAGGCAACGTGCAGATCTACTGCGCGGCCAAGGTCAACAGCGAGCTGTGCCTGCCCGCGATCGACTTCGCCGGCATCCCCAGCGTCTCGTCGGGCGTCGCCTTCGACATCACGGCGACGAACATCCTGCGCAGCAAGACCGGACTCCTGTACTACGGCTACGCCACCAAGAACGTCCCGTTCCAGGGCGGCACGCTGTGTGTCGAGTCGCCGATCCGCCGCACCTCGGTGCAGGAGTCGGATGGCGTCAGCTCGGACGAGTGCTCGGGCACGTTCACCTTCGACATGAACGCGCGCATCCGCTCGGGCATCGATGCCCTGCTGGTGCCCGGCCAGTTCATCTGCGCCCAGTACTACTACCGCGACCCGAACGACGCGTTCACCACGGGCCTCACGAACGCCGTGAGCTTCACGATCTGCCCCTGAGCGCCGTTCGAGGGCACGCACACCGGGGCCGGGCACCGCGAGGTGGTCGGCCCCGGCTTCCTATGGCGGCGCGCGCCGAAACGGGCGCTTGGGCGTAGCATGGGAACATGCAGTCCCACTTCACCCTCGCCGTTGCGTTGCTCTTCACGCCGCTGGCCGCGGCGCAGTGGTCCTCGAACCCCGCGCTCAACACGCCGATTGGCGTCGCAGCCAACGATCAGGCGGTGCCCAAGATCGGCGTCACGGCGGACGGGCGCACTTGGTACGGCTGGTTCGATGGCCGCAGCGCCGGCTATGCGGTCTACGTGCAGCTGCTCGATGCCGCGGGCAATCCGCAGTTCCCAGCGAACGGCCTGCTCGTCTCGAACCAGCCCCAGAGCACGTCGCTCGTCGACTGGGATCTGGAGGTCGCGGCCAATGGGGACGCGGTGCTCGTCTTCACCGACGCGCGCGCGGGCACCGACCTCGACGTCTACGCCTACCGCATCACGCCGAGCGGCGCCTTCGCGTGGGGCGCGAACGGCGTGACGCTCTCGACCAACAGCGAGTACGAGCCCTCGCCGCGCTGCGCGGTGCTCGACGACGGCTCGACCGCCTTCGTGTGGGGCCGCATGCCCAACAGCGGCACAGGCTCGATTCGCGTGCAGGTGCTCGAC
>CAITGX010000319.1 GCA_903892045.1 uncultured Planctomycetota bacterium
CGACGTGCGCGAGACCTGGCGCCTCTACAACAACACGAGCGCCATCTACGACCGCAAGATCCACGAGGGCCCCAAGTGGATGCGCGAGACCCTCGCGCAGATCGCCGGCTGGCGCCTCAAGAAGCAGCGCTACGGCTTCCCTCTCGAGCAGAAGCTGTTCGACATCTACGTGCGCGCCACCGGCCAGCTCGCCCCCGGCGGCCAAGACTACGTCCCCGCCGTCGACGCCTGAGGCGCCTGCCCGCTGGCGCTGCGGCGGAGGGTGCGGGAACTTGGCTCCGGAAAGACCGGAACTGCGGCCGACGCTGGGCGTTGAGCGAGACATGCAGCTCCAGCGCCGGATCTCGGGCCTCCCATGGGCCCACGGCGCCCGTACGCTCCCGCGATGAGGAGCGGGGCGAAGCGACCGGCGCGAGTGGCCATCGTCGGCGGCGGGCCGGGGGGACTGTTCACGGCCCAGCGGCTCGAACGCTTCGCGGCGCAGCCCTTCGAGGCGACCATCTTCGAGGCCAGCGAGCGCGTCGGAGGCAAGCTGCGGACGGCGCGCTTTGGAACCATCGACGCCCCCTACGAGGCCGGGGCGGCGGAGCTCTACGACAACTCCCCCGTCGATGAGGACCCGCTGCGCGAGCTGGTCGCCGAGCTCGGGCTGACCACGTCCGCCATGGGCGGCGGCTCGGTGTGGCTCGACGGCGTGCGTCTCGCCACGCTCGAGGACCTGCGCGAGCGCGGCGGTGCCGCAGCGCAGCGCGCGTTCGAGGCCTTCGACCGCGCGGCGCGCGGCTGGATGAGCCCGCGGCAGTTCTACGACTCGGACATGCCCGAGAGCTTCGCCGACGAGTCCGCGCCCGGGCAGTTCGCGCGCTGGCTCGAGCGCGTCGAGGATCCGTTCGCGCGCCGCTACATCGAGAACCTGATCCACTCCGACCTCGCGGCGGAGCCGCACCAGACCAACCTGCGCTACGGGCTGCAGAACTACTTGATGAACGATCCGGCGTACATGCGCCTGTACGCGATCGAAGGCGGCAACGAGCGCCTCGTGCACGAGCTCGCCGCGCGACTGCGCACGAGAGTGCAGCTCGGCTGGAGCCTCGAGCGCGTGTCCGTCGGCGGCGAGGGCCGTCTGCGCCTTGGCTTTCGCACACCGGAAGGGCTTCTCGAGCGCGAGTTCGATCACGTCGTGCTCGCGCTCCCTCACGACCGCCTCGCACAGGTGCAGTTCGACGGCGAGCCGCTGCACGGCGCGCTGAGAAGGCACGTCGAGCACTACGACCATCCGGCGCACTACCTGCGCATCTCACTGCTGTACTCCTGCGCTCCGTGGAGAGCCTCGTGCGAGCAGTCGTTCGACATGAGCGACCGGTTCGGCGGCTCGTGCCTCTACGACGAGTCCTCGCGTCGGCCGGAAGCGCCCTACGGCGTGCTCGGCTGGCTGCTCGGCGGCGCTGCGGCACAGGAGCACGCCGAGCTCGCGGATGACGAGCTGGTCCAGCGTGCCCTCGAGGCGCTGCCCGCGCCGTTCGACGCCGCGCGCCCGCACTTCCTCGAGGGTCGCGTGCACCGCTGGATCGGCAGCGTCAACGCGCTGCCCGGAGGGCGCGTCCCGGCGCCGCTCGAGCGACGCCACGCACCCTGCGGCCCGAAGGGACCGAGCCTGCACATCGTCGGCGACTACCTGTTCGACTCGACGCTCAACGGAGTCCTCGAGTCGGCGCACCACGTCGCGCAGGCGCTCGCGCTGCGGCTCGAGGCAGGCCATTCCGCTCGACCTGACTCGCCGTCCGTCGAATCTCCCGGCACCGAACTCCGGTCCAGCCCGCATCCGCACACGCCATGAATTCGCCCAAGAGCCCCTCCTCACGACCGTTCCCGCCGGGCACGCGCCTGCTCGCGCTGGCACTTGTTCCGCTCTCCGATCCCGCGGCCCCCAGCCTCGGTGCGAGCGGCGTCGGCGATCGCAAGCCGGTCGAGCGCGCGTCGCGCACGCCGAAGACTCTCGACGAGCTCGCGCCGCAAGTGGACGCGCCGTCCGACCTGCATCTGCTGCTCGTGCCCGCCGACGAAGCGGAGCAGGCCACGTGGGGACACGACCTCCGAGATGCGCTCAACGAGCGCTTCGCCGCGCCAGGCATGCCGTGCACGGTCCTGCAAGTTCCCGGTGCCGTGCTCGCGCACACGCAACATGCGCTCGCGGTGTGTGCCGAGCACGAGCGCATGGAGCCGATCGCGCGCGCAGCGCTCGAGGGTGCGTGCATCGAGCACGAGCTGCGCGAGCTCGAAGTCGCGATCGAGCAAGGCTGGGGCCCGATGAAACAAGCGGCGCCGCTGGCCTTCGAGTTCGACGAGCGCTCGCTGGTCCGGCGTTCCGAGCTCTCCGCGCACTTCGTGGCGCTGGTCGAGCTGCGCAGCCGGCTCGCACGCCTCTCGCCGCGCATCCTCGCGCCGCAGGTCTATCCCCCCACCCTCGCGAGCCAAGTCAGCGAGCGATTGCGCGAGCGCTTGCGTCTCGCCGAGCGACTCGAGGCGGCGAGCTCGCGACTGGAAGCACAGGAGCGCGTGTTCGAGATGTGCGGCCAGCGCCTGACCGAAGTTGCGCTCGCGAGCCGCGGGCACGCGCTGGAGTGGATCATCATCGTGCTGCTCTCGGCCCAGACGGTGCTGTGGATCGTCGAGATGCTCGGCAGTGGCGACCTTGGCTAGCGCGCGCATCCGGTCCGTCGACCTCGTGCGCACCACCGCGATCGCGATCATGGTGGTCGTGCACTTCGTCGAGAATCTCTCGGGAGTCGTCCCGAAGATCTCCGGCTTCGGCGCACCGCTGTTCACGCTGCTCTCCGGCCTCAGCTACCGGCTGTGGCTCGACGGCCAGCTCGCGCGCGGCGCGAGCGACGCGTTGATCCGCGTCCGCACCATCCGACGCGGGCTGTTCCTGATCGGAGCCGGAATCCTGTTCAACGTGCTCGTGTGGATGCCGCAGGACGTCTTCAACTGGGACGTGCTGACCTTCATCGGCTTCGGCTACCTGATGCTCGAGTGGGCCCGGCGCATGAGTCTCCTCGTCTGCACGTGGGCCTGTGCCGTGCTGCTCGCCATCAGCCCGGCGGCGCGCGTGGCGGTGGACTACGCGTCCTTCTGGACGGCCGGCTACTTCGAGCACGACGCGACCCTGTCCGACGTTCTCAGCGGTCTGCTGGTCAGCGGCTACTTCCCCCTGCTTCCCTGGCTGTGCTACCCGTTGCTCGGCTTCCTCGTGGCGAGTGTCCTGTTCTCCCACGACCGAACTTCGCGCCGTGAGATCTCGTGGTGCGCGAAGCTCGGAGCCTTGCTGCTCGCCGCGAGCCTCACGGCGCTCGCACTCGAGTCGCTCTGGCCCGCGCTGCTCGAGGGCCTCGGCGGACGCTGGCTCGGAGGCTGGACCAACTACCCCGCCACGCCCGAGTTCGTCAGCGGCACGCTCGGCATTGCGCTGCTCTTCTTCGCCGCGGCTTACCGCTGGCTCGACTCGCCGGACGCGCAGGCATGGCCGCGGCTCGAGCTCTGGATCGGTCGCTACAGTCGCCACGCGTTCACGCTGTATGTCCTGCACCACATCGTGCACCTCTGGCCCCTCTGGTGGCTCGCGGCGGCGCGCGGCGAGGAGACGACGCAGTACTGGCAACGGGCCCTCTCCCCTTGGCCTGCGCTGGCGCTGGCGGTCGTGTTCCTCGCCCTGACGGCTCCCCTGCTCGCCTGGATGGAGCGGCGGCGCGTGCGCGGAGTCGAGGACTGGATGCGCTGGATCTGCGACTGAGGAGCTGCGGATCCGGCACGTGGGGCGGAGGTCGAGCACCGTGCGGAACTCGGCACCCACCCAGCGCCAGGGCGTGGATGAGCGTTCTCCGCCCCATCCGGGCTGCGCGGCCCCTGCGGCGTCCTTTGGGACTGCCTTGCGGCCCCGGGGCGTGACAAGGGCGCCACAGGCTGGGCGTTCGGCCGAGCGCGTGGAGGGAGCGAGTAGAATCGGGAGCGGTCAACGTCGCGTTCCGCGACCCAATGTCATGAGCCAGATCGTCATCATCGGTGGTTGTGGGCACGTCGGGCTGCCGCTGGGGCTCGCGCTGGCGCGCGCTGGGCATCGGGTGGTCGGGCTCGACATCGATGCGGCCAAGGTCGCGGAGACGAATGCGGGGCGCATGCCGTTCGCGGACAAGGGCGCGGACGAGCTGCTGCCCAAGGTGCTCGCAGATGATTCGTTCCGCTGCACGACGGACAAGGCGTGTCTCGAGAAGGCCGAGATCGTCATCACGGTCATCGGCACGCCGCTCGACGAGCACCTCAACCCGCGCTTCGAGGTCTACGACGACCTGATCGCCGCGGACCGCACGTTCCTGCGCAAGGGGCAGCTCTTGGTGCTGCGCAGCACGGTGTATCCGGGCACGACGGAGCGCATCGCGGCGGCGCTCGCGCGCGAGGGCATCGAGGTCGACGTGGCCTTCTGCCCGGAGCGCGTGGCGGAGGGCGTGGCGCTCGAGGAGATCTCGACGCTGCCGCAGATCGTGTCGGGCACGAGCGCGCGGGCGCGCGAGCGGGCCGCGGCGCTGTTCCGCTCGCTCACGCCGGACGTGATCGAGATGGAGCCGCGCGCGGCGGAGCTCACCAAGCTCTTCAACAACACGTGGCGCTACATCCAGTTCGCGACCGCCAACCAGTTCTTCATGATCGCGAACGAGCACGGTCTCGACTTCTACGAGATCCACCGCGCGATGACCGAGAAGTATCCGCGTGCCAAGGCCTTCCCCAAGGCCGGCTTTGCCGCGGGCCCGTGCCTGTTCAAGGACACGATGCAGATCGCGGCGTTCCACGAGAACGCCTTCTTCCTCGGGCACTCGGCCATGCTCGTGAACGAGGGCCTGCCTAACTACCTCGTGCGGCGCGCGCTCCTGCGCTGGCCGCTGCGCGAACTTTCGGTCGGCGTCGTCGGCATGGCGTTCAAGGGCGACAGCGACGACCCCCGCGAGTCGCTCGCCTACAAGCTGAAGAAGATCCTCGATCGCGAGTGCCGCGAGGTCCTGTGCAGCGACCCGTTCGTGCAGGACGAACGCCTCGTGCCCTTCGAGCAAGTGGTCGAGCGCTGCGACCTGCTCTTCATCGGCACCCCGCACACCGAGTACCGCCAGGCCGACTTCCGCGGCAAGACGGTGGTCGACATCTGGAACGTCACCAAGGTCGGAATCTCCGTCGTATGAAGGTCCTCGTCACTGGCTCCAACGGCTTCATCTGCGGCTACCTCGTCGAGGAGCTGCTGGCCCAAGGCCACGAGGTCCTCGGCCTCGACAACTTCTCCAAGTACGGCCGTGTGGCGAAGAGCTACGACCGCCATCCCCGCTTCCGGCTCGTCGAGGGCGACGCCAAGGACGTGGCCCTGCTCACGCGCCTGCTCGCCGACTGCGACCACTTCGTGGCCGCGGCCGCGATGATCGGCGGCATCTCGTACTTCCACACCTATGCCTACGACCTGATCGCCGAGAACGAGCGCATCATCGCCGGGGCCTACGACTCCGCGATCGCGTCGCGCAAGGCGGGCGGGCGTCTGCAGAAGGTCACGCTGCTCTCCTCGTCGATGGTGTACGAGAATGCGACCGTGTTCCCGACGCCCGAGGGCGAGCAGCTGCGCTGTCCCCCGCCGTTCTCGACCTACGGCTTCCAGAAGCTCGCCTGCGAGTACTTCGCCAAGGGCGCGCGCGAGCAGTACGGCCTGCCCACCACGATCGTGCGCCCCTTCAACTGCGTCGGCGTCGGTGAGAGCCGCGCGCTCGGCGAGCACGAGGTGATGAGCGGCAACGTCAAGCTCGCGCTGAGCCACGTCGTGCCGGACATCGTGCAGAAGGTGCTGCGCGGGCAAGACCCGCTGCACCTCCTCGGCGACGGCCAGCAGGTGCGCTGCTACACCTACGGCGGCGACGTCGCGCGTGGAATCCGCGTGTGCATGGAGCACCCGGCGGCGCTCAACGAGGACTTCAACGTGTCCACGCCGCGGGCAACGACCGTGCTCGAGCTCGCCGAGATGATCTGGACGAAGGTCCACGGGCCCGCCAAGCCGTTCCGCTACGTCAGCGATCCGGGCTTCGCCCACGACGTGCAGCACCGCGTGCCGAATACCGACAAGGCGAAGCGCCTGCTCGGCTTCGAGGCCACGACTCCGCTCGAGACCGTGCTCGACGAAGTCATCCCGTGGATCCGCGACGCGATCGCGGCCGGAACGATCTAGGAACTCGCTCGGCTCGCGGCGAGCGCGAGCACCAGTCCGAGCGCGGGCAGCACACGCACGGCGACGCGCAGCCAGCGCGGTCGGTTCTCGAGCTCGAGCGGGACCAGCTGCGTCGCGATCGCCGCGAGAACCAGCGGCACGGCGCCGCCCGCGCCGGGTGCGAAGGCCACGCCGAGGAGCACGAGCGCCAGCACCGCGAGCCCGAGCGCGGACTCCTTGGCACGGGCGCCGGGCCAGCACGCTGCGATCCACGCCAACGCCAGCGCCCCCACGAGCCGATCCCACGCCCCGGCGCCGACCGTCGGGAGGTTCGCGTCGGCGACGGCCGGCAGTCGAGAGGCGAAGAACCACGCCGCGGACAGGGCCAGCGTGAAGAACAGGGCGCGTACGGCGGCGCTCCACCACGAGCGCTGCAGCAGCGGCGCGGCGACGATGGCTGCCGCGCTCGCGATGGCGATGGGAAGGAACAGCACCTTCGTGAACGCGAGCGCGGCGAGCGAGGCCATGCACAGCGCACGCAGCCAGCCCGAGTGCGTGTTGCGGATGCCGATCACCGCAGCCGCGACGCACGCGAGCGCGCCCTGCAGGTCATGCCCGAGGGGAACGCTGGCAAGCGCGAGCACCGCGAGCACGCCCTCGATGCGCTTCGAAACGACCAGCAGCGCGAGCGAGACCAGCAGCGCGCTCGAGGCCCGGAAAGCCCCGTCCCACAGCACCGCGCGGTCCCACGCCAACGTCGCTCCGTGGTCGCCCGTCACGAGCGGCCACATGGGCCCCACCTGCCCAAGGCGCGTGTCTGCAGCGGTAGATTCGGGCTGTAGGAAGAGCACCCCAGCGAGGGCCAGTGCCGCGAGCATGCGGAGGCCGTCGAGGCTCGCCGTCCAGCGCGCGAGTCGTGTCGCACCCAGCGCGCAGCGCCGCGGCCCACAGCCGAGCAACAGCATCAGCGCCGTCGACACGAGCGCAAGGCCGAGCGCGAGCTCGTCGTTGCCGATGCGAAGTGCGTCCGCGTGCCGCGGATTGGTCCACGGCAACGCGAGCACCCCGTCCCACCAGCGCATGCGGCCGCGGATGCGACGCGCGAGCAAGATCGCGGCCGCGCCGAGCGCGCCCGCGAGCAAGGACACACCGAGATCGCCCGCCGAGCCACGCTCGTGCCACACCGCCGCGGACAGCACCCACGCGAGGAACCCCGACCACACGATCCACACGAACATGGGCTCCGCCATGGCCGCGACGTACCAGCGCAAGTACTTCGGCGCCCACGTCCAGACCTTGAAGCGACTCTCGCCCGCCGAGCGATCGCGCCACGAGGTTGGCACTTCGGCAACTCCGGCTTCCGCGAGGTGCGCCTTCACGCTGAGCTCGAGCCCGATGTCGAAGGCGCCCTGCGCCTGCACGTTCGTGCGACGCAGGAACTCGCGGCTGTAGGCCTTGAAGTTGTTGGTGGCGTCGTGCGTCGCGACGCCCGCGAACCAGTGCAGCGAGAGACCCGCGACGCGCGACAGGGTGCGCTTCACGATCGGCCCGCCCTCCTGCGAGCCGCCGGGCATGTAGCGCGAGCCCGCGACCACGGCCACGCCGCTCGAGCGCATCCTGCGCGCGAGCTCGAGGATCTTCTCCGGCGGGTCGCTCAGGTCCGCCATGGTCGTCACGATGACATCGCCGCTCGCCGCGGCGAAACCCGCACGGATCGCGTTCGCCGCACCGCGCCCGATGCGGTTGCGCACAAGCCGCAGGGTCGGCGGCGCGTCCGGCATTTCAGCGATCGCTCCGAGAGTCGTGTCCTCGTCCGTGTCGTGCACGACGAGGATCTCGTGCGGCTCGCGCTCGAGCGCGCGCCACAGGCCGCGCAGGCACGTCGCGATGTTCGCGTGCTCGTTGTACACGGGCACGACGACGCTGATCCGGCGAGTCTTCGTCTCGAGGTCGTTCACGGCGGGCGCGACAGCTTCGCCCGCCGGCGACGGAACCGCTAGCCCTTGCTGGCGCGGCGCCAGCTCCAGCCGCGCCCGCGCAGCATCCACAGGCCCGTGCGCACGAGGATCGCAAGGTCGCCCGCGAGGGACAGGGACGCGATGGACTGGCGGTTGATCGCTAGCTTGCGGCGATAGGCCTCGACGTCGCGCGGCGTGTAGCCCTGCGTGACTTGCGCGAGTCCGGTGATGCCGGGCTTGACCGCGAGTCGCTCGCCAAAGCCGGGGACCTCGCTCGAGGCCCACTGCTCGACCTCGACCATCTCGGGGCGCGGCCCGATGAAGCTCATCTCGCCCCGCAGCACGTTGTAGAGCTGCGGCAATTCGTCGAGGTGCGTGCTGCGCAGGAAGCGTCCGAACGGGGTGACGCGCGCGCGGTCACCGTTGCTCCATGCCTCGAACACCGTGCCCGTGGGCTCGCTCATGGTGCGAAACTTCACGAGCTGAAAGACCCGTCCGCGATGACCGACGCGCGGCTGGATGAAGAACACGCGCCGCCAGGAGCGGAACGCGACCATGCTCGCGAGCGAGACCAGCGCCACGAGCGGCAGGGCGATCGGCAGCGTGCTCACGAGGAGCAGCGTGTCGAGGACCGGCCGACCGGCTCGGTACCAGAGCGTGCGCGGCTCGAGGGCGTCCCAGTCGGGTTCGCGGGCGGTCGACGGATCAGGCGTGGACGAAGCCGTCACCTCACCGGGCTGGACGGTGAAGAGCTCCCGGAGCGACAACGACGAGGCGGACGTCTCGGAGGTGCGAGGCATGTCAGGCGAGAGAGGAAACGAGGTGCGGAGCGCGGGGGAAGCGAGAGCGTCTTCGGCATGACGAGGCGGAGGCGTGGAGTCGGGTGGCAAGTTCCATGCGTGGGACTGCAAAAGTGGAACAGGGAAGGCGTGGCGTGCCCGCCGCCGGGGACCTCAAGCCCCCTCCCCACCCGGTCGAAGACACGGAAAGTCCTGCGCACCCCCGCGCCCGCCACCGTCCGTCCATGAGCGCCCATCCGCAACCGCTGCCGGCCCAGCCCGCGGCGCAGCCTCGCAGCCTCCGGCGGCTCCTCGCCGTGGGCACGGGACAGGTGCTCGCAAGCCAGGCCGCGCTCGCGGCGGCGGGGCTCGGAGCGCTCCCCGTGCTGGGGCGAGAGCTCGGCCCCGCGCTCTACGGCCAGTTCTCGCTGTACGTGACTTTGCTCGGGGTCATCACCTACCAGGACGTCGCACGGCAGCTCCTGATCCACGAGCAGTCGCGCAGCGACTCGCGACCGCAGGACCTCGGCGCGCTCACGCGCCTGTCCACGCTGCTGCTGTTCACGCTGGCCCTGTGCGTGGGGCCGCTCGCACTCGGGCTCGAGGCCGCGATCGCGCTCGCGGTCGTCACCCTGCTGCATGGACTCGCGTCACGCGATTACGCGCGGCTCGCGGTCGCCGGCAAGGCCGGGCTCGTGACGGCACTGCGCAACTTCGCTTGGGCCGGAGCGTTCCTCGCGGTCGCCGCTCTGTCGTTCCGTCACCACGGGCCTCTCGCATGGTCGACGCCGTTCGTGGTGGCCGCGGCGTTCGTCCTGCTGGCGTACCGCTTCCTCGCGCGCGGACTTCCGAGCGTCGAGTCCACGGACAGCGTCCCTGGTCCGGCGTGGGCGCGCTGGACGGGATGGAGCACCCTGCGTGTCTCTCCGGAGCTGCCCCGCTATCGAGCCGCCATCGTGGACCTGCTCGGATTCACCGTCGCCTCGAGTGCCCTCGTCTCGATCGACCGCCTGTTGCTCGAGCGCACGACGACGCCGGAGGAGCTCGGCATGTACTGCGGAGCCTACGACATCGCGACACGCGTCCACGTCGCGAGCTCCGCGCTGGCCGCGATGCTGTATCCCACGTTCGCGGCGCAGATCGCGCAGCATGGCAAGACCGAGGCTGCGCGGCGCTTCGTCCAACTCGCGAGCGTCGTCGTGGTCCTCTACTTCGTCGGCCTGCTCGCCCTGCTCGCGCTCGACGACGTGATTCTCGGCACGCTGCTCGGCCCCGCCTTCGTCGCCAGCCGACCGCTGTTCGTGCTGATGCTCGTGGGAGTGTTCGTGCATCTGTTCGGCTTCCTCGTGACGCCATGGCAGAGAGCTCAGGGTGACTTCGCGACGACGCGTCTCGCCTACCAGCGAGCCGCCGTCGTCATGCTCGCCGTCGGAGTCGTCATGGTCCCGCTCCACGGTGCCCTCGGGGCGCTGATCGCCTATCTCTGCTCGCGCGTCGCGGAGCTGCAGCTCGTCGCAATCGAGCTGCGCCGACTCCCCGCCGAGCTCGGCGTCCCCCGCCGCCTCTCGTATGCCGCGGCGATGCTGGCCGTGCTCACGATGCTCTGCCTGCTGCGCTTCCAGGAGCTCGCATGAGCCGCGTCGAGCCGTACGGAATACTGCTCGTGGTCTCGCTGTGGGCGCTCGTGGGCTTCGGCCTGTGGGCCCTGCGCCAGCGCTCCCCGCTCCACATGCCCACGATCGCGCTCGTCGTCACGGGCCTCGTCGGCAGCTTCTATCCGCTCGCATCGACGCAGATCGAACCTTCCAGCTGGCGCAATCTCGACCTGCTCTCCCCCAGCGTAGTTCTCGCCACGCAGCTGCAATACGTCGCCTTCGCGGCCGGGCTGCTCGGCGCACTGCTCCTTGCGGCCAACCTGCGCTGGAACGAACGCCGAGATGCGAGCGCGAGCTCCGGCTCGTCGACGCGCGATCTCATCACCGGTGGACTCTTGGTGCTGGTCGGACTTGCCCTCTACGCCGCCTATGCGCGGCAAGTGGGCTTCGCCGCGCTCACGGACCGCGAAGACTACGCGCTCAAGTACCTGCTCGGTCGCGGGCTCGGCCCGCTGCAGCTCGGCATGCCGATCATGATCGTCGGCTGTCTCTGGATCGAGGCTTCCGCGCTGCCTCGCGCCACGAAGAACCTGTTCCTGCCCGTCGCACTCGCGATCTGCGTCTGGAGCGTCGCGTTCATCTCCGTCCGCACGAATGCCGTGGTGCTTGTCGTGGGCTACCTATCGATCCTCGCGCGCCGGAAGGGCTTCGAGCTGCGCAGCATCCGTCCATGGATGGTCGCGAGCGCCTTCCTGCTGTACGCGGGACTCGAGTCCTTCGCCTTGCTGCGCGGGGTGTACCGGGGCGACTTGCCCGAGGCCCTGTCACGACTCGAGGCGCAGGGCGAGCTCGTGTTCGCCGCGGCCGTGGGCGGCTCGGAACTGTCGCATCCCTTCATCACCGCCGGGGAGGTCCTGCGCGAGCGCGAAGCGGGCGAGCTTGCAGGCCAGAGCATCGTCGACGGCGTGGCGGCTTGCCTGCCGCGCGGACTGTCCCCCGACCGTCCGCTGTATCTCAGCGAGCAGTTCGTGCGCTCGAACTACGCGGAGCTGGCCGCTCGCGGCGGTGGCGCCGCCTTCAGCCTCGTCGCCGAGGCTTGGCTCGACTTCGGCTCCGTGAGCGGTCCGCTGCTCTTCGGTCTCGCCATGGGAATGCTGCTCGCATGGTGCGAGCGCCGCCGTGAAGACGTCCCCGATGGCGTGCTCGCGCGCTTGCTCCCCTACTTTGTGTTCTACGTCGCGATGCAGCATCGCAACGAGTTCGGGACGCTGTTCAAGCAAGTCTTCATGATCGCGCTCGTCGTGCTGCCCCTCGCGCTCGTCGGCGAGACCGTCGCGACGGCACTGCGCAGCGGACGGATCGCGCCGCGACGGGAGGCGACCTAGCCATGTGTGGCATCAACGGCTACATCCATCGTGCAGATCGTTTCGGTGACACGTCGATCGCGCTCGCGATGAACGACGCGCTGCTGCATCGCGGACCCGACGAGGGCGGTGCGGCGCACGCTGGCGTCGCCGCGCTCGCGATGCGCCGCCTCTCGATCGTCGACGTGCGCGACGGGCACCAGCCCATGCAGAGCGACGACGGACGGTACACGCTCGTCTACAACGGTGAGCTCTACGACTGCGGCGCACTGCGAGAAGAACTGCGCGCGGCTGGTCACTCGTTCCACACGCGCTCCGATACCGAGGTCCTCCTGCACGCCTACATGGAGCACGGCCTGCGCGCGCTGCCACGCTTCAATGGGATGTTCGCGTTCGCGATCTGCGACCGCCGCGATGGCTCGCTGGTGCTCGCTCGCGATCCGCTCGGGATCAAGCCGCTGTACTGGTGGATCGGACCGGGTGGCGAGCTCGTTTTCTCCTCCGAGCTGCGCAGCCTGCTCGCCCACCCTTCCGTTCCGCGCAAGCTCGACCGTCGCTCGCTCGAGATGCTGCTCGTCGATCGCTACGTCGCCGACCCGTGGACGATGCTCGAGGGCGTCAAGCAGCTTCCGCCGGGTCACTGGCTGCGTTGGCGCGATGGACGCATCGAGATCGGCGCGTACCACGAACTCGACCTCCGCCCCGAGCCGATCTCGGAGAGCGACGCACTGCGCGAGCTGCGTTCGCGGCTCGACGAGACCATCCGCTCCCAGCTGGTCGCGGACGTTCCGGTCGGCGTGTTCCTCTCGGGCGGCATCGACTCCAGCACCGTCGCCGCGTATGCCGCGAGGGCCGTCCAGTCCACGGGCGAGCGTCTCAAGACGTTCTCGATCGGCTTCGATGACCCAGAGTTCGACGAAAGCTCGCTCGCGCGAGAAGTGGCAACCCACCTCGGCACCGAGCACCGCGAGTTGCGCCTCAGCGCCGGTGAGTTCCAGCTCTCCACGCTCGATCGAATCCTCGACCACGTGGGCCAACCCCTCGGGGACACTTCGTGCATCCCGACCCTCGCCGTGTGCGAGCTTGCGGCGCGCGAGGTGAAGGTCGCACTCTCGGGCGACGGAGGCGATGAGCTCTTCGGCGGCTACGACCACATGTTCTGGGCGGCACGCATGCGCTTCCTCACGGACACGACGCCCGCTCCGCTGCGTCGCGTCGGATCCGCGATGCTCGCCAAGGTCGCACCCATGGCGCACGGATCGATGGCGACGCACCTGCGGCGCGCTCGCAAGGGACTCGAGCTGTCTCTCCACGCTCCGCTGAAGCAGTTCCGTCTCTCGCGGGCCCTGTGGCAGCCGCAGGAGTTGGAGAGCCTGTGCAGCCACGCGCACGCCGGCGCGCTGCTGCGACGCGACATCGACCTCGAACCGGAGGTCGTGGAGCGGCTCGAGCCCGAGGAGCTCGTGATGCTCGTGCTCGCACGTACGTTCATGCCCGGCGCGATCCTGCCGAAGGTCGATCGAATGAGCATGGCGGCGAGTCTCGAGGTGCGCCCGCCGCTCCTCGACCGCCGCATCGTGGAGTTCGCCATGCGCTTGCCGCTCGAGCACAAGATCCGTGGCCGCGTCGGGAAGTACCTGCTGCGCGAGGCAGGCCGAGAGCTGCTGCCCACGGCGGTGTACGAGCACCGCAAGCAGGGCTTCGCGCTTCCGCTCCATCGCTGGTTCAACGCCGAGTTTTGGGAGCTCGTCGAGTCCCTCTATGCGCCGGGTACGGCCGCGGCGAGCCTGTTCCGCGAGCCTGAGCTGCGGCGTGTGCTCGATACCGCGCGAAACGCCGGTCGCGATGCCACCGTCCTGAGCGCTGGCAACGCTGCGACGCGCGCGTGGATGCTCGCCTCACTCGGTCGCTGGATGCAGCGCTATGGGGTGGCCGCATGAACGCCGGTCCGCGCGTCCTTCTGGTTGGCCCGCTCCCGCGCAGCGGCACGTCCGTCGGAGGAACGCAGGTCTCCTTCGACCAGTTGGTGCGGGACCTCCGCAGCCGAGGTCATGTGCAGGTCTTGACCCTCGACACCACTCGGTCGCATGTCCCCTCACGCGGCATCGCCCACCACCTGCGCGAGTTCGTGCACGCCGTCTCGATCGCTTCGAGCGTCTACCGCCAAGGCCGAACCTGCGATGTCGTGCTGTTCAATGCATCGGCGGACGGTTTCCTCCTCGGTGGTCCGCTCGTGTGGCTCGCGACGCGCATGGTGGGTCGACCGATCGTCGCACGCGCCTTCGGCGGTGGTCTGGACGAGGCGCTCGCGCGCAAGAATCCGATGGTGCGTGCGCTCGCGGCCAGCACGATCCTGCGCAGCCAGCTCGTGCTTCTGCAGACGCGCAGCCTGTGCGAGCACTTTGCCGCTCGTGCGGAGGTTCGCCACCTTCCG
>CAITGX010000320.1 GCA_903892045.1 uncultured Planctomycetota bacterium
CGCTGAGCATGCTCGCGATGACGGGGACTCTCGCCGCGCTCAAGCTGTCCGAGGCCGGACCGGCCGCGTGACTCAGTAGCGCGACGCGAGCCCGCGGCCTGCGCAGCGACCGCAGACGCGCTCGACCTTCTGGTCGTCGAGCACGGTGCAGCTCAGGTCGCAGTCGGGGCAGCGCCGGAGCGACGTGTCCGTGAACATGAAGTTGTCCAGCTCCGTGATGCAGGCGAGCTTCGTGGTCCAGTTCGAGACCGTGCGCTCCGTCGGCGGGTTGGTGCTCGTGTCCTGCCACGTGCGCTGCGAGCGCACGAACACCCGGTAGTCCCCGTCGGCGCGCGCGTAGTGCACCACGTACGCGGGCTGGAAACCCTCGGCCGTGAAGGTGCCGATGACGCTCCCCACGCGGTACTTCGGCGCTTCGGCCGGCTCGGTGTCCTCCAGCGAGGAGTTCAGCAGGTCGGTGTGGAACCCCATCGCATCCGTCATGCGGTTCATCGCCGCATTGCTCTGCTGCAGGCTCTCGGTCATGGCGCCCCACGTGGCGCGGCGCTCGCGCAAGTTCTTCAGGTTCGTCGCCGCCTCGGGGGAACCGTAGGTCGCGCCGAGCTCGTACCAGCGCTCCGCGATGCTCTCGTTCGCATCCGTGCCGATGCCCTCGCTGATGGCGATGCCGAGCAGGTTCATGGAGTCGCCGTAGCCCCCGTGCCGTGCGGAGTGGAGCAGCCACAGGTACGCCTGATCGATCGTGCCGAACGTCATGCTCCCGTTCATCAGGCACTCGCGGGCCATGATGTACTGGGCTTGCCACGAGTTCAGGTCGGCGGCCTTGCGCAGCTTCTCGGCCGACGCGACGAAGCGCAGCGCCTCGTAGTCGGCGAGACCCGAGTCGAGCAGTCCGATGATCGAGCCCGCGGCGGCGAGGCGGTCCGGCTCCGGGTCCTCGCCGAGTCGCGCGACGACGCGCTCGCGCAGCTGCATCGCCCGGTTCATGTCCTGCTCGACGCCGTTTCCCCGGGCGTAGATCACGGCGAGGTCGAAGGCCGCGCCCACGCTGCCCTCTTCGTAGCGCTTCCACGCGCCGCTGATATCGAAGGGCGGCTGGCCCGGACTGTCGATGGGGGCCGACTCGGGTGTCGGGGTCGCGAGGTAGAGCCGCTCCGCGAGATGCCCCGAGCACTGCTTGGCCGCCTGCGCGTAGTCGCGCAGCAAGGACTGCTCCGTCGCCGTGAGCAGCTCCTTCGCGACCTTGTTGACCGTCGGCGAGGAGACGACTTCCGCCAAACGGAAGAACATGTTCGGCGTGCGGCGCTTCTCGAACACCGTGAGCACCAGCTTGCGAGCGTGCTCCTCGCTGATGAAGCGCTGTTCCGCGATGTGCTCGTCGATGCGCTGGTACGCACCGCGCTCGCGCGCCGTTCCCGCGAGCTGGTTTCTCAGGTTCTCGAGCGCCTTGTCCGCAGATTGCGGCTGGAAGGCAAAATAGGCCGGATTCCTGGTGAGGACCGCGGCGGAAGGTGCGGGAGTGCGGAGGAGAATCAAGTGATTCCCGTTGCGACTCCTGCTCAGCCCGCCTTCAGAGAGATAGAACAGCGTGCCGTTGTCCTCGGTCATCCAGCGCAGCTCGCTGTCGGGCGTCACGAGCTCGCGCCAGCCGCCCTGCTCATTCTGCGTGAGCGCGAGCGAGTGCGTGTGCAGGTAGGTGCGCGTCCGACCGATCCCCAGCTGCAAGCGCGGGAGCGAGCTGAAGCGCTCGACCTTCCAGTCGACGCCATTCGTCGAGGAGAGCAGGTCCGTGCCCGCTTTGTCGTGGGTGGGAGCGAGGGCCAGAAAGCGCTGCTGCGCGAAGGCCAGCGCGTAGGGCGCCTCGACCATGTCCGGGAGCAGGTGGGTCGTCCAAGTGACGAGGTCGCGCGAGATGGCCACGGCGGCGCGCTCTCTCTCGGGCCCCTGGGCGTATCCGAGGACGACCCACGCACCGTTGCCGCAGGCGAACGCTCCCAAGGACTTGTAGACGCTGCCGTCATACCAGCTCGGCTGGACCCAGACGGGCAGCACTCCATCGCGCCATGTGGCGCCGCCGTCGGGAGTCCAGTGCAGCCGGCCCTGCGAATAGCCCGTGCCCCAGTCGGAGCTCAGGAACGCGACGCGCTCCCCGTCGCTCGCCGAGTCGAGCAGCACGCCGTTCGGAATGCGCCGCGCTCCTTGCGCGACGCCCGCGCTCGAGAACCAGCGCACGGTGGAGCGCACGTCGCGGACGGCGTCCGTACTCAGGTCGTTCCACTCCGTGCTCCACAGGCGTCGCGCGTGAGAGGCGAGCCGCGTCCGCAGCGCGGGCACGGCATCCGGAATCGCGACACGCTGGAACTTCACGGCATCCTGCGTGAGATACAGATCCGTACCCGAACGCAGGGCCAGCGTGGTGCCGTCGTAGTCCGCGTCATCGAAGAGGTCGCTGGGCGTGACGTCGGCGATGTAGGCCTGCTGGGTGTCTTGCGCGCGGCCGAGACCGGACGGGGTCGAGGCAGCGGACGACGCGGTCACCGCGTCGGACGAGCCGCTCGAGCGAACGTCGAGCACGGGAGCGCTCGCGAGGAAGTCCGGTGCGCAGCGCCAGGACAGGACTTGGCTCTCGCTCGTGGTCGCCACCACCTCGCTGGAGCTGCCTGCGAGCTGCACGAAGCGCAGGGAATCGGGGAGCGCGTAGCGCCACTCGAGTGCGTCGCGCGAGAGCAGCAGCCGTCCTTCGACGTCGAGAGCCGCCCACTGGCCCGCGCCGTAGGCCAGAGTGACCAGACGCCGCGCCTCGTCGAGTTGCCATGCCTCGCGGAACCGATCGTCGACCGTGCGCTCGTAGCGGCCGTTCTCGTCGATCGTCACGCACACGCCTGCTCCGCAGCGCGAGCGCACGGGGCCGCTGGGCTGCGGCGTGTCGCGCTTGGCCAAGTAGATGTCCGGATCCTGCTGGGAGTAGACGGGCTCCCATGCGCCGTCCTTGAGTCCGAGCAGCATGGTTTCGGCCGAGAAGCGCGACTGCGAGTAGGCGACCACGCGATCGCGGAGCACGCCGAGCGCGAAGGGCTGCGCGTCGGGGAGCGAGTAGCGGAACGACGTGCACTCGAGCAGTGTCGGGCGCTCGCGCGGCTCGAGAAACGTCTCGAGGGGCATCAAGTTCGGGACTTCGGCTGCATCACGGCTTCCGAACACGAGCAGCCGATCTTGCGCCGGAACAAGGAACCGGCCGTCCGATTCAGCGGGCAGCGCCCGCGACTGCCACGTCGCGTCCGGCTGCCGCACATGGAGGATCTGGGGCTTCGCCTGCACGGAGTCGAGCACGTGCAGCTTGCCGTTGGCGACCGCCGTGCGGCCGCGCAGGACCCCCTCGGTGGCCGGCATCGTCTCCCGGCTCCAGCTCTTGCCGTCCTTCGACGTGAGGAGCCGCGCGTCTCCGAGGTCGATCACCCACAGCGCGCCGTCGGCCACGACCTGCCAGCTGCGCTCGTTGCGGCGGTCGAAGTCGGGAGGCAAGGTGGACTCCTGCCACGTGTCGCCGTCGTCCGACCAGAAGCAGTGGAACTCGTCGACCGGAGACTCCTGTCCATCGATGATCTCGCTCGCCGTCACGAACGCGGCGAGCACCGCGCGTTCGCCCGCGAGCTCGATGTCGAGCACCGCTCCAGGCAGTGGCTTCGCGCTGCGCTGCCACGTGTTCGCAGCATCGAGCGTCCAGACATGCCGCTCTTCATCGACCGCGAGGACACGCCCCTCGCGTGCGACGAGCGGGTCCATCCAGAGTGACGGCTGCTCGCCGTCCTCCGTGGGCTCGCGCTCCCAGCGAGCGAGCGAGACCGGCCCATCGAGCCCCTCCCACGGAAGGAAGCCGAGTCCGAAGTGGCCGGAGAAAACAACTCCCCGTTCGAGCGCGCGGGCGAACCCGACCTCCGGCTCGTACTCCTTCTGCAGCCGCTGCGGGGCTCCGCCTCGGGGCATCAGCACCACGCCGTCCGAGCCGACGAGCACTGCGCCGCGCGAGGAGACGCTGACCTCACTCCAGCGCGCCATCGGCGGCGGCTGGAGCTGGGCAGCCGCCACGCTTGCCGAGGACACGAGCAGGACACAGTTCCACAGGAAGGACAGCGCGCGCATGGGCTCCAGCGTGCCACTCAGCGCACGCTCTTGCATCCCCGTATTCCGGGGGGGATGGGAGCGCGCGGAGCGCGCCCGGAACTCGCCGGACGCGCCCCGCGCTGGGATCACTCTGGCGTGACGGTCCGCTACGGCACGAAGGTCACGCGCAGGCCGTTCGAGAGGTTCGTGTTCGAGCCTCCGGCTGCGGTGTCGCGGAACCAGCACTGGAAGAACCAGGTGCTGCCGGAGACCAGCGCTCCGGCGGCGGGCGCCTGCGCGTTGTTCACGGCGTCGGAGAGCGTGCCTCCGACCGCGTTGGAGATGCTCAGGCGTCGCACGGGGCTCGCGACGCACTTGGTGCCGTTGCCGAACGGCGTCTGGGACGCGCTCGAGCCGAACAGGAACAGGCCCGCGGATCCGGCCGGAACCGGGCCGGCGGAGAGCACGAGGTCGTTGGCGGCGATGCTCGCGCTGCCCGTGGCGGAGATCAGCGCCGCGGAGCCGCTCGAGTTCGCGCTCGACGTGCAGTACGCGAAACCGATGCCGCTCGTGCAGCTCTGGCCCGAGATGCGGAAGCCGTCGAGGCCGGCTTCGACAATCGAGGCCGTGCCGCTGTCATTGGCCGTCACGCGGATGCGCATGTTCGCGCCGAGCGGGACGCCGAGCGCGGCGATCGACGCGCCGGTGATCGAGCCCGAGCGCCACGCCGTGTCGTTGCTCGAGTGGCGCGCAATCTGCGTCCACGGGCCCGCGAGGCCGCTCGAGCTGATGTCGAACGTGAGCGCGTCGACGCCGTCCGCGACCGTGAGCCGCAGGTAGTAGACGTAATCGATGCGCACGTTCGGGATCGAGAGGTCGAGCGCGGGAGAGAAGAGCTGCACCGAGCCGCCGTCGACGTCGGTGTTGCCCGCCACGTTCTGCGTGAGCCAGCACGAGCCCGAGCCGTCGCCGTCGGTCGCGGGGTCATAGGCCCAGCCGTTGTCGTTGACGGGCACGCCGCGCTGCCACTGGCCCGCGCTCGCGCCGACCACGGCCGTCGTCCAGCCGAGGTCCGACTGGAAGTTGTCGCTGAAGGTCGTCGCGAGCGAGCCCACTTGCGCCGAGAGCGGGGCGGCGGGCGCACCGGCGGGGTAGCTCATCTGGCCGCAGGTCTGCTCGTCGAACTCGTAGTACCACTGCGGCGACTCCGTGCACAGGAAGGCAGGCAGCGAGCCCGAGTACGTGCCGTTGCCGTTGTTCGTCATGCTCGCCGTGGCCCACGCCATGCCCGGGCTCGCGCGCCAGCGCAGGCGCACATCACCGACCGGGACGCCCGCGATCGTCGCCGTCACCGGAGTTGGCTGCAGCGGCGCCACGAGCGAGAGCTCGCTGCCCGTGATGCCCGCGTAGACGGGGAGGCAGCCGTTGGCGGCGTTGGTCATGTCCGTCGCCGAGCCCGGATGGAAGTAGGTGGTGATGTTCGCGGTGCCGCCCGAGCACAGGTGGCAGTAGCTCATCACGGTGCCTTGGTTCGAGCACACCTGCGCGGTCTGGCACGAGCCGAAGTACTGCGACGGCGGGCACTGGTCGAGCGGCGGGCAGTAGTCGTGCGTGTGGCGCGCGTTGAAGTTGTGGCCGAGCTCGTGCGCGCAGACGATGAAGTCCCAGTTGTTGGGCTGCTGCTGGATCGGGAAGCTGATCGTGCCGTTGAGGTTGCCGGACACGGCGAAGTTGTAGTTGTTGTCGCACAGCACGTTGAGCCACGCGACGCCTCCGCCGAGCGCGGCGCCGCTCATGAAGTGGCCGACGCGGCCACCGTTGGGAATGTTGCCGACCCATGCCGTGCGGAACTCGTTGAGCATCGCGCTCGAAGTGCCCGGCGTGTCCGGCGTCGTCCACGGGTCGCTCGCGGTCGAGTAGAAGCCGACGTAGGGAAAGGTCAGGATCGTCGACGCCTGCGTCTCGTAGCGATCGGAGATGAAGGACCACAGCGTCGTGGTGTAGGCCGCCTGCGCGCTCGTGTTGTTGAAGCGCGAGTAGTACTGGTAGTCGCTCTCGATCGAGACCTTGCACTCGCGCAGCGAGCAGGCGCCGCCGAGCAGCTGGGACGCGCCGGGTGTCGCGGGCTGCTGCACCGGAGCCACTGCGCTGCCGGGCCGGGGCAGCACGTTGCAGTCGTTCGCGAGCGCCATGCCGCGCGCGTTGAGCTCGCTCTCCTCGACCACGAGCACGTCCCCGGACTGCCAGTCGCCGTTCGCCGCGGGGCGCGTGATCAGGTGCACGAGCCCGGAGCCGGTGTGGATCCAGCCCTGCGCGCCGACGTGCGAGAACGAGAGCATCGCGTCGCTCCCCGGGAGGCCCGCGATCGAGCCCTTCCAGATCGAGAGGTCGAGGCCGTCGAGCAGGTCCGCGCGCGGCGCACCGTCGACGTGGAAGCGGAAGCCCATGCGCTCGTGGTCGATGCGTCGCAGGTCGAGGTCCACGAGGCGGCCGTCGGGCAGCAGCACGCCCGAGAGCGTGGTCGCGACGGGACCGACGAGGTCGTCGATGCGCTCGTGCGCGAGCGTGTAGCGCAGGCCGCCGCTCGCGCTGTCGTTGCCCGCGAGGTCGAGCGGGAAGGTCGACTGAGCGAGGGCCGGGGCCGTGAGGACGAGGCTGGCGAGGGCGACGGAGAGCGACGGAGTCAGCACGGAGGAAGAGCCTTGGGGCCGTGGAGGTGGGGACGAGGCAGCTTGGGACGCGCGCTCGAAAGCACGGGTTCCAAGGCACCGGTACCTAGCCCCGATTTTGCATCAGGTTCGCGAAAAAGGGGGCACGCCGTACGGGTCAGGGCGTGAAGGTGAGCCGCAGACCGTCGGAGAGCGCCGTCGACGCGCTGCCGAAGCCGTTGTCGCGGAACCAGGCCTGGAAGTACCAGGTCGTGCCGGGCACCAGCGCCCCGACCGCGGAGCCAGTCGCGAGGTCCACGGCGTGGACGAGGCTCGCAGCGTTGCCCGATTCCACCGGCAAGCGTCGCGTGGGGCTGCCGACACACTTGATGCCGCTCCCGAAGTTGACGGTTGCGGTCGAGCTTCCGAAGAGGAACAGCCCGTAGGTGGGATTCGGGACCGGAGCCGCGCGGAGCACGAGGTTGTTCGCGGCGACGCTCGTGGAACCGGAGGCGGACATCAGCGCCGCCGCACCGCTCGAGTTGGGAAACGCGATGCAGTACGAGAGGCCGAGCGGGCCTTGGCAGTCGATCCTGCCCACGCGGAAGGCATCGAGAGCGGCCTCCACCGTCGATGGGGCTCCGCTGTCATTGACTGTGACTCGCACGCGCATGTTGGCGCCGATCGGCACGCCGAGCGCGGCGATCGAGGCGACCGGGATCGAGTGCGAGCGCCAGCTCGTGC
Organism: uncultured Planctomycetota bacterium; assembly: GCA_903892045.1. Classification (GTDB taxonomy): domain Bacteria; phylum Planctomycetota; class UBA1135; order UBA1135; genus F1-120-MAGs118. The sequence continues at coordinate 7,494 of CAITGX010000320.1, forward strand.
CATTCGTCGTGTGGCGCGCGATCTCGGTCCACGGCCCGACGCCTCCCGTCGGACTCACTTCCACCTTGAACATGTCGACGCCGTTGGCGATCGAGAGGCGCAGGAAGTACTGGTACTCGATCGAGACGTCCGTGCCGCGCAGGTCGAGCGGCGGAGAGAGCAGCAGCACCGAGCCGACGTCGACGTCGCTGTTGCCCAGCACGTTGCCCGTGAGCCAGCAGGAACCCGAGCCGTCACCATCGGAGAGCGGCGCGAAGCCCCAGCTCGGATCGTTGACGGGAACTCCGCGCTGCCACTGGCCTCCGGTGGCGCCGAGGTTGACGGGCGTCCAGCCCAGGTCGGACTCGAAGTTGTCCGCGAAGGCGTTGCCCGGCGTGCCGACGACGGCGGAGTGGGGCGTCGCGGGCGCGCTCGCAGGGAAGCGCAACGTGCCGCAGCTCTGCTCGTCGAACTCGTAGTACCACTGGGGCGTGTCGGAGCACGCGAACGGCGGCAATGTCCCTGCGTACAGTCCACCGCCCTGCGGCGCGAGCGTCGTGGACTGCCACGCCATGCCGGGGCTCGCGCGCCAGAACGCGCGCACGGGCCCGAGCGGCACGCCGGAGATTGTCGCGCTCACGCTCGCGGGTTGCTGCGGAGCGAGGAGCGTGGGAGTCGTGCCGCGGAGGCCTTCGAACGCGGGCAGGCAGGCCTGCGCCGCAGCCGTCATGTCCTGCACCGAGCGCGGGTGAAACGAGGGGCTCACGTTGCCGAGCCCGCCCGGGCACAGGTGGCAGTAGCTCATCAGCGTGCCCTGATTTGTGCACACCTGCTGGGACTGGCAGCCGCCGAAGTAGCCGGCGGGCGAGCACTCGTCGACCGGCGGGCAGTAGTCGTGCGTGTGCGGCGCCGAGAAGTTGTGGCCGAGCTCGTGCGCGCACACCATGAAGTCCCAGTTCGCGGGGCTCTGCTGCACGGGGAAGGGCACGGATGCGTCGAGGTTGCCCGACACGGCGAAGTTGTAGGTGCCGTCGCACAGCACGCCGAGCCACGCGACGCCTCCGCCGAGGCCCGCGCCGCTGATGAAGTGGCCGAGGCGCGCTCCACCGGGAATGTTGCCCACCCACGCGGCTTGGAACTCGCCGAGCATCTGGCCCGCGTTGCCGGGAGCGTCCGGCGTCGTCCACGGGTCACTCGAGCTCGTGTAGAAGCCGACGTAGGGGAAGGTGAGGATCGTGCCGACCTGCGTCTCGTAGCGATCCGAGATGAACGACCACAGCGTCGCGGTGTAGGCCGCTTGCGCGGCGGCGCTGCCGAAGCGCTGGAAATACTGGAAGTCGCTCTCGAGCGCGATCTTGCACTCGCGGAAGCTGCACGAGCCCGGGCCGAGCAGCTGCGCGCCGCCGCCGGGCGTGACCTGCGTCGGCTGCGCCGGAGAGCGCGGCGCGCGCAGCATCGCGCAGCTCGCGCCCGACGTGGCGCCGAGGCCGAGCAGACCGCTCTCGCTCGCCATCAGCACATCGCCATTCCACCAGTCGTTGCCGGCCGCGGGCCGCGTCACGAGGTGCACGAGCTCCGCGCCGGTGTCGATCCAGCCTTGCGCGCCAAGGTGCGAGAACGCGAGCCGCACGTCGCTGCCCGGGAGCCCCGCGATCTCGCCCTTCCAGAGCGAGAGCGCGAGTCCGTCGAGCAAGTCACCCGCGGGCGCGCCATCGACATGGAACGCAAATCCGTAGCGCTCCGGACGAATGCGTTCGAGCGCGAGACGGACGAAGCTGCCATCGGGCAGCGGCACTTGCGCGAACGTCGCGAGCCCGAGCTCGTCGAGCGCCTCCACGCCCACGTGGTCGAGCGACCACACGAGCCCACCTGTCGCGGGCTCGGCACCCGCGGGAACGAGCGGCAACTGCTGGGCGAACGTAGGGCCGATCAGGGCGAAGCCGAGGGTGATGCTGGAGAGCACGGGACGACGCAACGCGGGGTTCTCCATCGATGGGGCGCGCAAGCGAGCCGCTCCATTCTGACGCGTCGTGCGCGCCCGCGGGTCACCTATCTTTGGCCCAGGCCGCTACTGGAAGGTGATGCGCAGTCCATCCGACAGATTGGTACCCGAACCGCCCGCCGCGTTGTCGCGGAACCGGCCTTGGAAGTGCCACGTGGTGCCCGCGAGGATCACCCCTGCGGCCGAGCCCGCGTTGACGTTGACGGCCTGGGCCAGCGTCGTCCCCGAGGACGACGTGACCGGGAGCCGGCGGATCGGGCTCGCGATGCACTTGATGCCGTTGCCGAAGGGCGTCTGCGAGGGTTGCAGCCCGTAGAGGAACATGCCGCTCGTGTTCGAAGGGACTGGCGCCGCCTGCGCCACGAGGTTGTTCTGGACCACGCTCGCCGAGCCGCTCGCGGAGATCTGCGCGGGAGCTCCCGTCGAGTTCGGGAGCGCCGTGCAGTAGCGCGTTCCGATGCCGCTCTGGCAAGTGCGCGTCGTGACGCGGAAGCCATCGAGTCCGCCCTCGGCGCCGCTCGCGCCCACGCCGAGATCGGCGACGGCCACGCGCAGTCGCATGTTCGGACCGGGGACCAGTCCTGCCGCAAGAATGTCATCGCGCAGGATCGTCAGGGTCCGCCACGCACTCGAGGACGCCGTGGTGAAGAACACGACCACGAACGGTCCGGCGAGACCGTTCTGGCTCATGCGCACCGTGTAACGATCGGACGAGGTCGCATCGTTGCTGCGGAAGTAGTAGCGCAGGTCGACTTGCGCGCCCGCCGCCGACAGGTCCAGCGGAGGAGACGTGAGCTGGACGGAGCCGCCACCGGTCACGAACGTCCCGCTGAAGCCGACGGGCGTGTTCGCGGTGAGCCAGCACTGGCCGGAACCGTCTCCATCGCTCGTCGGAGCGAGGGAGTTCGAGGGATCGAAGATCGGAACGCCACGTTGCCAGAGGCCCGAGGTCGTGCCGTTGGACGCGGGAATCCAGCCCTGATCGGTCTCGAAGGTGTCGTCGACCAGCGTGGTGATGGAGAGAACCTCCAAGCTCAGGGGCGTGGCCGGTGCACTCGCGGGATAGTTGAGCGTCCCGCACGTCGCATCGGTGAAGGTGTAGAAGAAGCTCGGCAGCTCGGAGCACGCGAAGGGGGGAAGTGCTGCGGTGTAGTTCCCGCCGCCGCTGCTCGTCATGGCGATGCGCTGCCACGGCATCGTCGGGCTCGCGCGCCACAGGAGCTCGACCGGTCCAACGGGGCTCCCGGCCACGCTGGCGGTGACCGGCGTGCTTTGCCCTGGCGGTGTCGTCGCAGGTTCCGAGCCTGAGAGTTGCGCGATGCGCGGCAAGTGCGCGTTCGCGGCATTCAGCATGTCTTGGCCGGAGACGGGATGGAACTGCGTCGTGATATTGACCGCGCCGCCCGGGCAGTAGGCGCAGTAGCTCATCAGGGTGCCGCTCGACGTGCACACCTGCGAAGTCTGGCAGGGGCCGGGAGACTGCATCGACTCGCATCGGTCGATCGGCGGGCAGTACTCGTGCGTGTGGATCGCGTTGAACGCGTGGCCGAGCTCGTGCGCGCAGACGTAGAAGTCTCAGTTGGCGGGATTCTGGGCGATGGGGAAGGGCGCGAGGGCGTCGAGGTTGCCGGACACGCCGAAGTTGAAGCTCGTGCTCGCGAGCGTGTTCAGGTAGGCGGCTCCGCCACCGATCATCGCGCCGCTCATGAAGTGGCCGAGGCGCCCACCGCCGGGGATCGCGCCTGCCCACGCAAGGCGGAACTCGTCGAGCATCTGTGGGAGTGAGCCCGGTGCATCCGGCGTGGTCCACGGGTCATTCGCCGTCGTGTAGATGCCGATGTAGGGGAACGAGAGCGCGGTGGACGCATGCGCGGAGAAGCGATCCGCGATGAACGACCAGAGCGAGGCGATGTACGTGGCCTGCGCATTCACGTTCAGGAAGCGCTGGAAGAACTGGAAGTCGCTCTCGATCGAGACGGTGCAGGTGCGTAGCGAGCAGGCCGCGGCGAGGAGCGTGGCCGGAGCGTTCGTGTTCGTCGCGGAGTACGCGGGCGTCACGCTGGAGCTGGGCTGCTGCAGCACGACGCAGTCATGCGGACTCGCGGCACGAGCCGCAGCGAGGCTCGCCTCCTCGACGAGCAGCACGTCCGCCGCTGTCCAGTCACCGCCGGGCGCGGGCCGAGAGACAAGGTGCACCAGCTCCGCGCCCGTGTCGATCCAGCCGTGGACGCCATAGTGCGAGAAGGCGAGCAGCGCGTCACTGCCAGGCTTGTCGGCGAGTCTGCCCTTCCACACCGACAGTGCGCTGGAGTCGAGCAGGCGCGGGCGCGCAACGCCGTCGACGTGGAAGCCCCACTCGACGCGCTCGTGCTCGATGCGCTCGAGCTCGAGCGTCGCGAGCGACCCATCCGGCAGCAGCAGGCCATCGAGCTGCGCTTGCCCGAGTCCCACGAGCGCGTCGATGTGCGCGTGCTCGAGCGAGTAGCGCAGCGCGCCACTCGCGGGGTCGACG
>CAITGX010000321.1 GCA_903892045.1 uncultured Planctomycetota bacterium
CGCGCTGCTCGGCGTGGGCCTCGCGCTGGTGCTCGGCGTGCTGCACGTGAGCCGCCGCAACTAGCGAGCGCGAGCGCGCGCACCGCGCACGACGCCTCCAGCACGGCCCCGCCCGCGGAATCCCGCTGGCGGGGCCGCTGCGCTCTTGTCGCCGCGTGCGCATGACGGACGGGACGTGCGCGTCCCTTCGCGAGCGAGGCGCGTCCCTCGACCTGTGCCAGGTCGCTCGAGTGCGAGCCACTCGCCGCCGCCCGACATGGACGTAGCGGTCACAGGCCGGAGTTCGACTCGGCGAGCTGGCCGCGGTGTTCGGCGCGCGAGCCCCTCACGACACCGAACAGAGAGCCGCCGCGGCCGACTTCGGCGCATCCGGAGCCGAGCGAAGGGCGTGCTACCTCGAGGAGCGTGCAACGCGCGCACATGCGGCCTTTGGTCGTTCGGCGCGCGCGGACCTCGGGGAGCGGCATCCGGGCACGGTGCACGGCCTTGCTCGGTCCCGTCCCACGCCCGCGGCGGCGGCGGCCATGCCGGCCACCGAGAAATTGCGACTTTCTAGAAGCGCCCCCCCCTTATAGGAGATTGCATTTCGGCTAGATTGACCGGACCTGCAAAACCTTCCGCTCACGTAAGGAGCGGTTCTAGCCACCCCCCCTCTAGAAGACGAACCATGCCTGCCACCCCCCCCCCCAAGCCCTCGCCCACGCGCACCTCCGCGTGGACCCCATACCTGACCTCCAGCGTGCCCGCGGCGGGCCTGTGCCTCAGCCTCGCCCTGTCAGCGTCGGTGGCCTCGGCCCAGTCCATCCCCTCGGGTGGCCGGCCGAGCCCGCGCTTCGAGGCCCAGCCCTTTACCCAAAAGCTGCTCCTTACGGAAGAGTTTGGAACGAGGCCGATGCCGTTGACGGGCGAGGTTCCGGAAGGGGCGACGATCCAGATCGAGGCCCCCACCAGCCTCCAGACCTGCCCGACCCCGCTGGCGATCGACACGGCCCTGACCGCCTTCCCGGCACCGGCCCCGACGCGCGATGCCAACCCGCTCCCGCAGAACCCGAACAAGCCGCTGCTCGAGCAGATGTTCGGTCGCCCCGTGCCCTACGCGCCCGCCGACGGTCGTCCGCCGGGCCTCGGCTGGGGACACCAGCGCTACGAGGAGTTCCCCCCGCAGGTGTACTTCCAGAGCGCCCAGACGGGGGCGCGCGTCAACACGGGCCTGCGCAACCAGTTCCAGCGCCACGGCTACGCCTCCGGTGAGTTCGCTCCGGGCGGCCTGTATCACAACACGGTCGGCCTGCCGGGCTTCGAGGGCACGACGGCCGGCATCCCGCCCAAGCTGCACCCGAGCTTCCCCGAGCAGGATCCGCGCGCGCTCTGGACGTTCGACGGAACGTTCCCGGCCAAGCTGCTGCAGGCCCGCACGGGCGAGAGCCTGCTGTTCCGCCACCACAACGCGCTGCCCGTCGATCCGGCCGCCAACATGGGCTTTGGCTGCCACACGATCACGACGCACATGCACAACGGGCACAACCCGGCGGAGAGCGACGGCTACATGCACGCCTGGTTCTATCCGGGCCAGTACTACGACTTCCGCTGGCCGCTGATCCTCGCGGGCTACGACACGATCAACGTCGGCGCCACGGATCCGCGCGCCGGTCGCCCCGACGGCAACGGTGGCATCCTGCGTGTGCGCGGCGACTGGCGCGAGACGCAGAGCTCGCTGTGGTTCCACGACCACATGCTCGATTTCACTTCGCAGAACGTCTACAAGGGCAACGCTGCGCTGATGAACATCTACAGCGCCGTCGACCGCGGCAACGAGGCGATCAACGACGGCGTGAATTTGCGGCTGCCGAGCGGCTCGGCCCTCGACTGGGGCAACCGCGACTACGACGTCAACCTCGTCATCGCGGACAAGGCCTGGGACACCAACGGCCAGCTGTGGTTCAACCCGTTCCAGACGGACGGCTTCCTCGGCGACACGCTGACGGTCAACTGGCAGTACGCGCCGTACATGGACGTGCGCGCACGCCGCTACCGCTTCCGCATCCTCAACGGCTGCGTGGCTCGCTACGACAAGCTCGGACTGGTGCGCGCGAACGGCGAGCCGGTGGTGTTCCACCTCGTGGCGTCCGACGGAAACATCATGGAGCACGCGGTCGCCATCGACGGGACCAACGGCACGGACCGCGGCGTACTGCCGGTGCAGTCGATCGCCGAGCGCTGGGACATCGTGGTGGACTTCGCCCAGTTCCAGCCGGGCGAGCGCATCTACATGGTGAACCTGCTCGAGCACACCTCCGGCGAGAAGCCCAACCAGGTGATTCCGCTGGCCTCGGTGATGAACGGCAGCTACGCGCCGACGCAGGTCGACGACAACGGCGACGGCGTCATGGATCGCTGGGCCGGTGGCGACCCGTGCGTTGGTCGGATCATGGAGTTCCGCGTCCACGCCTACGCCGGACAGGATCTCTCGATGAACCCGGCGCTGTACACGCCCGGTGGCCAGAAGATGATCCCGCTCCATCGTCCGAGCGATGCCGAGATCGCCGCGGCGAAGCGCCACGAGTTCGTGTTCGGCCGCTCGGGTGGCACGGACGCGCTGCCGTGGACGATCAAGACCGACGGGGGCGACGGCCTGATCGCGGACTACAAGGTGGTCTCGGTCGCCCCGCAGCTCGGCGAGCTGCAGATCTGGAAGTTCATCAGCGGCGGCGGCTGGAACCACCCGGTGCACGTGCACTTCGAAGAGGGCATCACGCTCTCCCGCGACGGCCAGCTGCCGCCGATCTGGGAGCGCTGGGCGCGCAAGGACGTGTGGAAGGTCGGCGGAGGTCCGGAGTCGACCAGCGAGGTCGAGATCGCGATCCGCTTCCGCGAGTTCGCCGGCTCCTACGTCGAGCACTGCCACAACACGACGCACGAAGACACCGCGATGCTCCTGCGCTGGGACATCGAGACGCCCGGCCAGATCGTGCCGATCCCGGCTCCGATCCCGAACTGGGAAGGCTGCGTGTCCGTGCCCTCGTCCTCGCTGCCGCTCGCTCGCACGGGCTACGGATTCGGCGCCGCGGACCCTGTTGCCAACTCGGTTGCCTGGGCCGCAGCGCAAGGTGGCGGCACGACCGGCGGCACGACTGGCGGCACGACTGGCGGCACGACTGGCGGCACGACTGGCGGCACGACTGGCGGCACGACTGGCGGCACGACTGGCGGCACGACTGGCGGCACGACTGGCGGCACGAC
>CAITGX010000322.1 GCA_903892045.1 uncultured Planctomycetota bacterium
CGCCACGGAGAGGAACGGCCCGATGCGAGCAAACCTGCGCACACTCGACGGCAACGAGTCCGTCGCCCACGTCGCCCACCGCTGCAGCGAGGTGATCGCGATCTACCCGATCACGCCCTCGTCGAGCATGGGCGAGCTCTCGGACGAGTGGTCCGCGCAGGGTCGCCCCAACCTGTGGGGCAAGGTACCCGAGGTGGTCGAGATGCAGTCCGAGGCCGGAGCCGCGGGCGCGGTCCACGGCGCGCTGCAAGCGGGTGCGCTCGCGACGACCTTCACGGCGTCGCAGGGCCTGCTGCTCATGATTCCCAACATGTACAAGATCGCGGGCGAGCTCACGCCGTTCGTGATGCACGTCGCGGCCCGCACGCTCGCGACTCACGCGCTCTCGATCTTCGGCGATCACTCCGACGTCATGGCCTGCCGCCAGACGGGCTTCGCCATGCTGTGCTCCGGCTCCGTGCAGGAAGCGCATGACTTCGCCGCCGTGGCCCATGCGGCGACGCTCGAGGCGCGCATCCCGTTCCTGCACTTCTTCGACGGCTTTCGAACCTCGCACGAAGTGGCCAAGATCGCGCTCCTCGCGGACGACGACCTGCGCGCCCTGCTCGACGAGTCGGCCATCCGGGCTCACCGAGCCCGCGCCCTGAGCCCCGATCATCCGGTGCTGCGAGGGAGCGCGCAGAATCCCGACACATTCTTCCAGGCGCGCGAAGCGTGCAATCCGTTCCACGACGCGGTTGCGGGGCGCGTGGAAGCGAAGTTCGAGGCGCTCGCGCGCCTCTCGGGCCGCAAGTACGGCCTCGTCGACTACGTGGGAGATCCGCAGGCCGAGCGCGTGCTGGTGATGATGGGCTCGGGCGCGGAGACGGCGGCCGAGACCGTCGAGCACCTCGTGGCGCGCGGAGAGAAGGTCGGCTTGCTCAAGGTTCGGCTGTACCGGCCCTTTCCGACGGCGCAGCTCGCTGCCGCGCTGCCCGCGACCGTGCGCTCCGTCGCGGTGCTCGACCGCACGAAGGAACCTGGCGCAGTCGGTGAGCCGCTCTACCTCGACGTCGTGACCGCCCTGCGCGAGCTGCGCGATGCAGGCACGACGACGCTCGATCCGCGCGTGATCGGCGGTCGCTATGGACTCTCCTCCAAGGAGTTCACTCCGGCGATGGTCAAGGCGGTGCTCGACGAGCTCGAGTCGAAGACGCCGCGCAATCACTTCACCGTCGGCATCGTCGACGACGTCACGCATCGCTCGCTGGAGTTCGACGCGAGCTACGACATCGAGCGCGACGACGTTGTCCGCGCGCAGTTCTGGGGACTCGGAGCGGACGGCACCGTCGGTGCGAACAAGAACTCGATCAAGATCATCGGCGAAGGCACGGATCTCCATGCGCAGGGCTACTTCGTCTACGACTCGAAGAAGTCCGGCTCGATCACCATCTCCCACCTGCGCTTCGGTCCGCGGCCCATTCGCTCGAGCTACCTCGTGCGCAGCGCGAGCTTCGTCGCGTGCCACCAGTTCGGTTTCCTCGAGCGCTACGACGTGCTCGCGGCCGCGCGGCACGGCGCGACGCTGCTCCTGAACGCGCCCTATGCGCCGGAGCAACTGTGGAACGAGCTGCCGCGTCCCGTGCAGCAGGAGATCCTCGACCGCAAGCTGCACGTCTGGACGATCGACGCGGCCAAGGTCGCGAGCGACGTCGGGATGCGCGGGCGCATCAACACCGTGATGCAGACGTGCTTCTTCGCCATCTCCGGCGTGCTGCCGCGCGAGCAGGCGATCGAGAAGATCAAGTCCGCCGTGCAGAAGACCTACGGCAAGAAGGGCCAAGAGCTCGTCGAGCGCAACTTCGCCGCCATCGACGCGGCGCTCGCTCACCTGCACGAGGTGCCGATCCCCGGAGTCGTGACGTCGACTCTCGAGCTGGTCCCGCCCGTGACGGCCGACGCGCCCGACTTCGTCCAGCGCGTGACCGGGGCGATGATCGCGGGACACGGCGACGACCTGCCGGTCAGTGCCTTCCCTCCGGACGGCACGTGGCCCACCGGCACGAGCCGCTACGAGAAGCGCAACATCGCGGCCGAGATCCCCACCTGGGATTCGAAGCTCTGCATCCAGTGCAACAAGTGCGCGCTGTTCTGCCCGCACGCGGCGATTCGTGCCAAGGCCTATGAGCCGTCCGAGCTCGCGAGCGCGCCGGCCACGTTCCGCTCCACGGACATGAAGGGCAGCGACTTCGCGGGCTGGAAGTTCACGATCCAGGTCGCACCGGAAGACTGCACGGGCTGCGGGCTGTGCGTCGCGGTCTGTCCGGCCAAGGACAAGTCGAATCCGCGTCACAAGGCGCTCGACATGACCCCGCAGCTGCCGCTGCTCGAAGCCGAGCGTGCGAACTACTCGTTCTTCCTCGACCTCCCCGAGCCGCCGCGCGAGCGCATCAAGCTCGACAACAAGGGCACGCAGTTGTGTGAGCCGCTCTTCGAGTACTCCGGGGCGTGCGCGGGCTGCGGAGAGACGCCGTACATCAAGCTGCTGACGCAGGTCTTCGGCGATCGGCTCCTCATCGCGAACGCGACCGGCTGCTCGTCGATCTACGGCGGCAACCTCCCCACCACGCCCTACGCGCGCAACCGCGACGGGCGCGGGCCGGCCTGGGCCAACTCGCTCTTCGAGGACAACGCGGAATTCGGCCTTGGAGTGCGCCTGGGAGTCGATGCGCTCCGCGACGAGGCCATGGCGCTCGTGCGGATCCACGCGGCGCACATCGGAGAGGAGCTCGCCACCGCGCTGCTCGCGTGCGAAGGACGCGACGATGCGGAGATCGCGGCGCAGCGCGAGCGAGTCCGGCTGCTCCGCGAGCGCCTGCGTGGCGCGACCGACGTCATGCTGCGGCGCCTCGACCAGACGGCCGACTACCTCGTGCGCAAGAGCGTCTGGCTCGTCGGGGGCGATGGCTGGGCGTACGACATCGGCTATGGCGGGCTCGATCACGTGCTCAGCCAGGGCCGCGACGTGAACATCCTGGTGCTCGACACCGAGGTGTACTCGAACACGGGTGGCCAGGCATCGAAGGCCACGCCCCGCGGCGCCGCCGCCAAGTTCGCGGCCAACGGCAAGTCGCTCGGCAAGAAGGACCTCGCGCTGATGGCGATGGGTTACGGTCACGTCTACGTCGCGCGCATCGCCATGGGCGCCAAGGACGCGCAGACGGTCAAGGCGCTCGTCGAGGCCGAGAGCTACCGCGGACCGTCGCTCGTGATCGCCTACAGCCACTGCATCGCGCACGGCTACGACATGGCGCATGGGCCCGAGCAGCAGAAGCTGGCCGTCGGATGCGGTGCGTGGCCGCTGTATCGCCATGATCCGCGGCGCGCCGCGGCGGGCGAGCCCGCGCTGGTGCTCGACTCGCCGGAGCCGTCCGGCTCGCTGCTCGCGTACATGCGCAACGAGACTCGCTTCCGCATGGTCGAGCAGCAGGATCCCGCGCGCTTCCAGGGCATGCTCGCGGAGTCGCAGTCCGAGATCCGCGCGCGCTGGGACGTGCTGCAGCGACTCGCCGAGAAGCGCACGACCACCTCGACTTCACCGAGCTAGGGACACCTCCATGGACCTCTCCACGAACTACCTTGGACTCCGCCTTCCGCATCCGCTCGTCGCCGGCGCATCACCGCTCGTCGACGACCTCTCCATGGTGCAGCGCCTCGCGGATGCCGGAGCCTCCGCGATCGTGATGCACTCGCTGTTCGAGGAGCAAGTGCGGGGCGAGGCGCTCGCTCGCGAGCGCTTCCATGACGCCCATGCCCACTCGCATGCAGAGGCGCCGACGTACCTGCCGCAGCCCGAGGAGTTCCGGCTCGGTCCGGACGAGTACCTCGAGCAGATCCGGCGCATCCGTCGACGCGTCCCTGTGCCGGTGATCGCATCGCTCAACGGCACCTCGGAAGGCTCGTGGCTGCGCTACGGACCGCTGATGGAGGAGGCCGGTGCCGCGGCCATCGAGCTCAACCTGTACGAGCTCGTCACCTCCTGCGACGTCTCGAGCTACGAGATCGAGCGCAACGCGATCGACCTCGTCCGAGCGGTCTCGCGCTCCGTGCGCATTCCGGTCGCGGTCAAGCTGTCCCCCTTCTACACCGCGCTGCCGGCATTCGCGCGGGCGCTCGTGGATGCCGGAGCGTCGGGCCTCGTGCTCTTCAATCGCTTCTACCAGGCCGACATCGATCCCGATGCACTCGAAGTCGTCCGCACGCTGCGACTCTCGACGTCCTCCGAGCTCAACCTCCGGCTGCGCTGGATCGCGATCCTCTCCTCCCAGGTGCGGACGTCCTATGCGGCGAGCGGCGGCGTACACGACGCGCGCGATGCCGTGCGAGCCGTCATGGCGGGCGCCGACTGCGTGCAGGTGGTTTCCGCACTCCTGCGGCACGGTCCCGAGCGCATGGGCGAGCTGGTACGCGAGCTGCGAGAGTGGCTGGAGCAGCACGAGTACGACTCGCTGGACCAGGCCAAGGGGAGCATGAACCTCAAGCGCTGCCCGGACCCGCGCGGCTTCGAGCGGGCGAACTACGTCCAGGTGCTGCAGAGCTGGCGCTTCGAGTGAGGGCTTGCGCCGCACCGGTCTCCTGACGCTATCGTGACTCCATTCGCAAGCCGCGATCGCGGCACGAGGGAGCTTGCACGATGAACGCTTTCGCACGCCCGTGGAATGTCGGCCTGATCGGGACTCTCGCTTTCGCCGTCGCTTCATGCGGTGGCGGTGGCGGTGACGACCCGGCGCCGCCGTCCCTCGCCGGTACCGTCCAGTTCGTGCCGGCGGCCGCTCCGCTCGCCATCGTGCAGAACACGCCGTCGCTCGCCGATGCTCGTCCGACGTTGGCTCTCCGCGCCGGCAAGTCGCAGCGCGTGCAGGGTGCGCTCGTCGGCAGTCGCGACCTGCTGCGGCTGCGCAGCGACGAGCGTGTCGCGGTCCGCGTCCGCATGACCTCGGGTGGCGACGTGCGCATGGCACATCAGGATCCGATCTCGCTGTCGGTGGCCGAGCCCGCGAGCGAGCTGCGCTTTCTCGCGCGCGGCCTCGAGGACGTGATCCTGCATGGCACGGATGGCAGCTACGAGCTGGACGTCGCCGTGCGTCCCCTGCCCGCCCGAGTGGCGCTCGATGGGCACCTCGGCGCATTCCTCGCGGGTGATCGACTCGAGCTGGACGCCGACAGCGGCGCCGTCGCCTCGTTCTCCTGCGCCATGCCCCTGCGCGCCAGCCTGCGCTCCACCGGCGGGCTGAGCGTGCTCGACCTGCGCGGCAACCTGCTCGGGACGATCCCTTCCGGAGGTGGCGAGCTCGAGCTCGAGCTCGGCATGCTCGCGCGCGCGACGATCGTCGCGGTCGAACAAGGTGCGCTGACGCTCGAGGCCCACAGCACCGAGTCGGCGCTGGCCATCGCGTTCGTCGCGAGCGTCGAGGCGGAGCGCACCGCGTTCGGGCTCGAGCCGTCGCAGGCGCTGGCCTCGGTGCCCGCTGCCGAGTTCATGCCGGGAGAGCTGCTGGTGCGACGCTTCGGCAACGCGGACGTGCGCGAGGCGCTCGCGCAGCGTGGTGCCCTCGAGAAGCAGGTGATTCCGGAGACGAGCACGCTCGCGGCGCTCGCCCTGCCCGAGTCCCTCGATGCCGAGGAAGCCGCGCGCACGACCCTCGCGGCCATGGCGGCCTTCGCGGCGGATCCCAGCGTGGAGTGGGCCGAGCCCAACTTCATTCGGCGCGCGCTCGGCGGCGGCACCACGGAGCCCAATGACACGTTCTACAACCTGCAGTGGCACTACGACCTGATCCGTCTGCCACAGGCATGGTCCGTGGCCACGGGCGATCCGAGCGTGATCGTCGCCGTGATCGATACCGGCTCGCGTCCGCACCCGGACCTCGACGGCAACACGATCGCGGGCTTCGACTTCATCAGTGACCCAACCATCGCAGCCGATGGAGATGGACTGGATCCCGATCCCACCGACCCGGGTGACGGCGACGCCTTCCGACCTTCGAGCTTCCACGGCACGCACGTGGCCGGAACCGTGGGCGCCGTCTCCAACAACAGCCTCGGCGTCGCGGGGGTGAACTGGAACTGCTCGCTCATGCACTTGCGCGTGCTGGGCGTCGGCGGCGGACTCGACGCGGACATCGCCCAGTCCGTGCGTTACGCCGCGCGCCTCTCGAACTCCTCGGGCACGCTGCCGCCGCAACGCGCTCGCGTGATCAACATGAGCCTCGGCGGCCCGGGCTCGAGCTCGACGATGCAGTCGGCGGTGACGGCCGCGCGCAACGCGGGCGTGGTGATCGTGGCGGCAGCCGGCAACGAGAACTCCAGCGTTCCCTCGTTCCCGGCGAGCTACACGGGCGTGCTCTCCGTCGCGGCCGTCGACCTCAACGCGAACAAGGCGTCCTACTCGAACTTCGGCTCGACCATTGACCTCGCTGCGCCGGGCGGCGACACGGGCGTGGACCTGAACAATGACACGTTCCCCGATGGCGTGCTGTCGACCATGGTCACGCAGAACGTGTTCGCGCCGACCCTCGAGTTCCTGCCGGGGACCTCGATGGCCTGCCCGCACGTGGCGGGCCTTGCGGCGCTGATGCTCGACGTCAATCCGGCGCTGACGGTCCCGGAAATCGAGACGATCCTGATCACGACGACCGTCGACCTCGGAGCGCCCGGCCGCGACGACATCTTCGGCAACGGACTCATTCAGGCCGACCGCGCGCTCGCGGCCGCGGCGGGTCAGTCGAGTGCGACGCCGGTGCTCTCGGCCAATCCGAGCGCACTGCAGTTCGGCTCGACCACGACCCAGCTGTCGATCACGATCGCGAACACGGGCACCGGGAGCCTCGACGTCGGCATTCCGACCTTCACGCCCACGAGCGGCGGCGCGTTCGCCACGCTCGCCGTCGTGGCTGCCACGGGCGCCACCGACGTGTCCGCGATCACGGTCACCGTCAGTCGCACGGGACTCCCCACGGGCAACTACGCCGGGACCATCACCATCCCGAGCAACGGCGGCACGGCGCTCGTGTCCGTCGCCATGAGCGTCGCGCCGGTCGTTCCGCCCGAGAACGTGGACCTGTTCCTCGCGCTGATCGATGCGAGCCTGCTCGTTCCGGGAGCCACGGAGGTGCCCGTGACCGCAGTCGCGCTGCTCAACCCCACGACCGGACTCGCCTGGTTGCTCGATCGAACCCCGGAGGATGGTGCCATTCCTGCAGCCGACTACATCGTGGTGTGCGGCTCCGACGACGACGGCGACAACCGCATCTTCGAGCCGGAAGACACCTACCGCGGCGCGTGGCCCCTGGTCAACCAGATCGAGACGATCCCCGTCGCGGCCGGAGATCAGTACATCGGAGTCGACTTCGTGGTCGGCCCCTCGTCCCAGGCCCTCACGGGCACGCCGGGCTGGATTCCCGCACAGGGATTCCGAATCCCCGCGCGCGACTGAGCGGGGCGCGCCCCGCTGTCAGTGGCGCACGATCAGGTCGACCTCGACCGTGCCTGCGGGCAGGAGCACGACTTCGTAGGGCGAGGTCATGGCCATCGTCTGCACGGAGCCGGCCGGAGGCACGCGCTCGCGGGCCTCGACCACCAGCTTCCCGCCGGAGTAGTGCACGCGCTCGACGGCGATCGAATAACCACCGCTCGGGCGCGGTCCCGCGAGCACGATCGCGGGGCAATAGCGGGAGAAGTCGACGGCCGGCGCCGCGGGCTGCGGCAGCTGCAGCCGCGCGTGCTCTCGCCACAGCGCGACCCAGTCGTCCGGAGCGTGGGCCGTGCGCAAGCCGACGGTGCCCAGCCCCGTCTGCAAGCCGCGCTCGATGCTGACAAAGCCGGCGGACATCGTCTCCGGCGCGGACTGGCACGCCGTCAGGGCAAGAAGCAGCGAGGTCGCGATCGAGGTGCGCATGGTGCCCAAGAGAGTACCGTCCCGACCCGTGCTCGCCATGCCCATCAACTTCCCGCCTGCGCAGTGCGGCGCCGCCGCAGGATCTCGAGGTATTCGCCCGGATGATGGTGGCGCAGCTGCTCACGCGTCATCTGGCCGTGGAACCACACGCCGTTGCGCAGGAACGAGCCCGGGCGCATCTGCACGTGGTACATGTGCCAGATGATGATCGCGAGGAACGCCAGCGTCGCTTCGAAGCCGTGCACCACGCGGCACACGTCGAAGGTCCAGGCCGGAGTCCAGTCGAGGAACCAGCCCGGTCGCCAGAGCAGGATGCCGGTGCCAATCATCACGATGTTGCCCCACACGACCGCCATGTACTCGAGCTTCTCCACGAGTCCGTAGCGGCCTCGGCAGGGGCGTTCGACACCGGCCAGCGTCGGAAAGCGAGCCAGCAGTCCAGCCAAGGCCGGCCGACGCGCCAGCCAGCGCCCCAAGCCAAGGTTGAAGCTCGCCTCGCCGAGGAACTCGACGACATCGCGGGGGCGGATGAACATGCCAAGGACCCAGCGGCGGGCGCCGGGCGAGAGGAGGAACACGAGCACGTGCCACGTCGACAGCGCGACTAGGCCGATCGCTCCGACACGGTGCAGCTTGCTGCGCAGCGCAAAGCCGCCTTCGAGGTCGATCAGCGAGCGCATGAAGCCGAGGTCGTGGAGGAAGACCGGGACGCCCGTGACGACGAGCAGCAGGAAGGAGCTGACGAGGATCGCGTGCTGCAGGCGACCTTGGCGGTTCATGCGCGTGAAGCGCTCGCCCGGAACGACCAGCGCGTCCTCGTCGGGCCAGTCACAGCGCCGCACGTGCTCCGTCTCGGGGGGACCCCAGCCGAAGCGCAACCGGATCCGGCCGTAGAGGTCGAGGGCGATGAACGCGAGGAATGCGCCGATCACGCCGACGACGAGCACGGTGTAGATCCGCTTCACCCAGAACGGGACCGGGTTCGAGTCCGCATCGATGCTCGAGTGCACCGGCACGCGCGCGAAGGCCACGCCAGCATCCGGATGGCACGAGCCACAGGTCGCCTCGAGGTTCGCCGCATGCACGCTCGAGCGCGCATCGCTCGACGGGAAGATCCCGTGAAATCCGTGGCAGGACGCGCAATTGGCGGCGCCTTCCGCGCCCAGCGCGCTCGCGATCCCGTGGTAGGAACTGCCCCACGAGGCACGCACCCCCGACTTCAGGCCATGCTTGCTCGCGAAATCATCGTCTCCATGGCAACGCGCGCACGTCTGCGCGACGCGCTGCGGGGAAACGCGCGAGGTCGTGTCTTCGGTCGAGGAGACGCCATGCTCGCTGTGGCAGTCCGTGCACACGGGCACATCGGTGTCACCGCGCGCGAACGCCGCGCCGTGCACCCCTTCGAGATAGGTCTCGAGGATGCCGAGGTGGCACTTGCCGCAGGTGTTCGGCACATTGCGGCGCGCCGTGGGCGCCTGCGGATCCTCTGTCGACCGCACGTCGTGACCACCGTGGCAGGACGCGCATGTGGCGCTCACGACGAGCCCGTCCTCCCGCAGCGCTCGACCGTGAGCACCGGTCTCGTATTGGGTGATCCGCTCTCCACCGGGCGCGTGCGCGTCGGCGCTGTCAGCACTGTGGCAGCGCTCGCACGTCTCGGGCAGCCGCAGCGGATGCACGCGCGAGCTGCGCACGCGCGCGGGCTGGATGTCATGGGCACCGTGGCACTCGCTGCACCCAGGCGACTCCCCATTTCCAGCCGCGAGCGCCCGGTGGTGAGCACTGCCCTCGAACTCGTCAGCCGCCGGAGCGTGACACTTGGCGCACGCCGCGATGTCCCGCGCCCGCCGCTCCACGCCGGAGAGACTCGCGCGCAGGGGCGCAAAGTGCTCCACGCCATGGCAGGCCTTGCAGTCCCGGTGGACGCCGAGCTTTGCCGCGCTCGCGGCATCCGCATGGCAGGTCGCGCACTGCACCGGCCCGAGCTCTTCGGGATGCTCGCTGTCTTGCTCCGGATCCCACGCCGCAAGGTCCATGTGGCAGTCCGTGCAGCCCAGAGATGCGTGGGCCGACGGCTGCGCTGCATCGGCTCTCACCTCGCCGTGACACATCTGGCACAGCTTGTCTTCGACCTGTGCGCGCGCGGCCGTCCCGGGCTCGGCGAGCGCGATCGCCAGCAGGAGGAACTTTGCGAACCACAACATTCCGTCACGGAGCTTCATGACCTGCGCTCCTTCGTGAAAACAGTCGCGGGCTGGGGGCTTCACTTGCTCACGAGGCTGCCGAGGGCATCCTCGAGGATCGACTTGGCGAGCTCGTAGTTGTGGGCGCCGTTCGAGCCGTCCGCGCGCACCGCATCCAGCGCGGCTCGCGCCTTGGCCAGCGCCTCCGGCGTCATGCCGCTCGCATCCGACAGCGCGACCTCGACGCGCAGCACGAGGGCGTCGACTTCGCGCTTCCAGTTGCCGGCCAGCTCGTCGTAGCCGGCCTCGTGGCACAGCACGCACATCTGCGGCTTGGGCCGCAGGATCGCCGGCGCCTCGCCGTGGCATTCGGAACACTCCATCTCGCCCATCGTGCCGGGCTTGGGTTCCGTGAGCAGTGCGAGCGTTCCGCGCAGCATCGCCTCCTGCGGACCGTGGCAGCGGGCACAGTCGTTCGCGTCGAACGACTCGCTCTCCTGATGGTGACAGGTCGCGCACTGGGCACGGGGGAATGCCGGTTGGCCGTGCTCGGCCACGCTGTGGCAAGCGTCGCAGTCCATTCCGCGGGCGAGGTGCTTGCCGTGCGGGAAGGCCCGCTCGGCACGAGAGATCTCGACGCCGAGGCCGATGCCCGCATGGCACGCAGAGCAGCCATCCTTGGAGCGCGCGGGGAAGCCCTGAGTCGCCGGAACGTCGCCAGCGAGCGAGAGCATGCCACGTGCGCTCTCGACGCGCTCCGCCGCGACGCGCAGCGCATCCAGCGCGTAGCCGACGTTGTGAGCGCCCTTGGAGCCGTCCAGCGATACGAGCAGGTAGTTTCTCTCGGCATCCGCGAGCAGCTCCTGCGCGGCCGGGTTCGCCTTGTCGGCCAGCTCGAGCTTGAGCTGCTTCAACGCCGGTTCCAGGCGCTCGAGCTGTGCCGCCACGGCGCCCTGCCATTCGGCGAGCATGCCGTCGTAGCTGGTCCCATGGCAGTGGACGCAGTCGATGTTGCCGGCCGACGCCACCGTGCCGCGACCGTGTGCGCCGTGATGTGCATGGGCGCTCGTCACGAGCGACATGGTGCTCGTTCGCCCCGTGTGACACGCGTCGCACGTGACGCGCGTCTGGTGCATGCGGCTCGGCGCCGTCTCGACACCGACCGCGCCTTGGCCTGCGTACAGCTTGCTCGCCGCGTCATGCGAGCTCTCATGGCAGCTCCCGCAGCCCTCCTTGCTCGTCGGCTTGGGGGGTTCGACGGGGAGCAGGCCGTGGTGAATCTGGTCGTGGCACTCGAAGCAGTCGACCTTGTGCTCCGTCACGTGCATCTCGTGAAGGAAAGCGGTCTCGCCGAGGCGCTCGATGTGACCGCTCTCGCCGTGGCAGGAGTGGCAGCGCTCCCGTCGCACCTTGCCATCGCCCTCGACGACCGGATCGTGGCACTCGCGACAGTCGACGCCGCGCGCGACATACCCAGCGTGGTCGAAGGCCTTGCCTTCGACGAGCAACTCGCCCTCCGGCGCGCCATGGCACTTCTCGCAGTCCGCGAGCTCGGCCACGCGCTCGCCCTCCGCATCGGGCATGAAGTGGCACATGTAGCAGACCGACTTGTCGACGGAGAGGTGCTCGTCCTGCTGCACCTGAGTGTGGCAGGACGTGCAGCGCAGGCGTCTCCCACGCCGGCTCTCGAGCAGGTGGTGTCGATGGTCGAAGTCGATCTGGCCGAAGGCGACGGGACCGTCGAGCAAGCGCACCGAGTGACATCCCGAGCGCATGCAGCTCGCGTCGCTCACCTCGGCCCACGGCTTCGTGCCCTGCGTCCGCGTGACGTACTTGGCGAGCTGGGACAGCGCCTTGAACTTGCCTTCGAGCGTCTCCACCGAGCCCGGCTCGTAGTGGCACTCGATGCAGCCGACCTGCGCGTGGCTCGAGTTCTGCCACGATGCGAAGTACGGCTCCATGATGTGGCAGGAGTTGCAGAAGTCCGGCTGCGCGGTGTGGTGAATGGCGGTGTACGTGACGGCCGTGAGCCCTGCGGTCCCAAAGAGCCCCAGCACGAACAGACGACCCGCCCAGGTCACCAGCGTGTCCCACGCCCGTCGCAAGGTTCCTGCCGTCCTCACGGGGCACCTCCGGCGCGACGCCAACGGCCTGCGAGCTCGCGCGCGTGCATCGTGAGCGCGATGGCGAAGGCAACGGACACTGCGAAGAAGATCGCCGTGAAGATCTTGCGATCGCGGAAGACGCGGTGCTTGGTGGCAAGGCTCTCCATGGTCTGGTCCACCATGGCCTGCCCGCGATTGAGCACGTCGTCGAGCGCATCCGGATCGAGCGTGTGCGTCATGGTCCGAGCGCGCACCAGCAGCCCGCGGGCTTCCTCGAGATAGCTGCGCTCGATCCCGAGAAAGAGCCCGCGCTCCGCGGCCGCCGCGATGGCGCCATCCGCCTCGGCGATGGTCGCCTGCAGCATGCGCACGTCGGCGTCGAGCGTACGGGCCACGGACAGGCCTCGATCGCCCTCCTCCGAGTGGCACGCGATGCAGCCCCCCTCGACGGGCTGGAGGAACATGTCCGTCGTCGGAGCCAGAGTACCGTGGTCCCCGTGGCAGGCTGCGCAGGCGACCGGCACCTTCGCTCCAGCGCTGGCAGCATGCGGACTGCGCTCGTAGTACTGCTGCACAACCGAGTGGCACTGGCCGCAGGTCGTCTCGACCTCCGTGGCACGCGGCGGAAGCGCGCCGTGCGAGCCGTGGCAGCTGGTGCACGAGGGCGCCGCCGGATGGGCCTTGTCGAGCAACGCTGCACCGTGAACCGAGGTGCGGAAGCTCTCCTCCTGATCAGCGGGCAGGCCATGCGCGACCATCCGCTCCGCGTCGGAATGGCACTGGCCGCAGGTCTCGGGCTGCCTGCGCGGATGCACGGGAGAGAGCGGATCGTCCGCCTCGACGACTGCATGGCTGCCGTGGCAGCTCGTGCACGTCGCCACGGTCTCGTCCCTCTCGAGCGCGAGTCGTGCGCCGTGCTGGCTCGTCCAGTAGAGCGTGAGCTGGTCCGTACGGAGTCCGAAACGGCTCATCTGGTTCACGTCGGAGTGGCACGAGCCGCAGGACTCGACGCTCGCCCGCGCACTCGAGAGCGTTCGCAGCGAGTCGCCGTGGGCCTTCTCCGCCTCCACTTCGCCCGCGTTGCCTCCGTGGCAAGTGATGCAGCCAATGCCGGCGCCCGCGTGCACGCTCGTCAGCGCTTGCTTGGCCTGCTCGCCGTGGCAAGTGATGCACGCGCGATCCGCATCGCCGACTCGGTCGTGCGCGCTCGCGAGCGGCGTCAATGCCAGCAGCAGCGTCCCTGCGATGAGCTTCATGCGTTGCCTCCCGTGGCCAGCCAGGCGACGACAGCGACGAGCGCCGCAACGGCCACGAGCAACGGTGCGCGAGAGGCGTTCCGCCGCCTGTCGAAGCGCGGCAAGGCCACGAACAGCGCAAGCGCCACCCACATGAGGGTCCACGCGAGCCACGACGCCGAATGCGGGAAGAGCGCAAGGAATCCGGTGGCTGCACGCCCATACCACGGCACGACGACCTGCTCCGGAGCAGTCTGCAAGTCGATGGCACGCCCGATACCCGGTGGCAGCTGGCCGGCGAGCAGCACGAGCGTCGCCACGACGACCATCCAGATCGCGAACCAGTGCAGCGCGTGATACGGATAGAAGCGGTGGCCCTCGCGCCGGATGCGAGGCCCCGACGTGGCGAGGAGCCCCTCAACCGCATCGTGCGTGAGCGCCTTGTGAGCTCGCCGCGTCGCGCCATCCTGCACATGCAGCACCGGCTTGCCAGCGGCGCGCACGCACTTCACCTCGACGCCTTCGCGGCGCAGGAGCTCGATGACCTCCTCCACTTGCTCGGGCTTCGCACCGCGCTCGAGGACGATGATCATGGCTTGCTCCCCCACGCGCGGCGCACGTCGCGCACGATCAGCGCGAGATTCGCCGTCAGGAGCATCCAGACCAGCCACGGCGCGAACAGCGCATGCGCGGTCCAGACTCGGCTGAGCGTCGAGGCATTGACGTCGGAGCCGCCGCGGACGATATCCGCGAGCTCGGGCCCGACCGCCGGGATGGTCTCGACATCACCGAGAAACTCACGCACCGTCCAGTAGGCCTGGTTGTCCCAGACGAGCAGCTCGCCCGTGAAGGACAGCGCGACCACGAGCGGCAGGATGCACGCTCCGAGGTACCAGAACCACTCGCGACCGCGATAGCGCGCCCCGACGAGTGCCCGAGCGAGATGTGCGCAGCAGACGAGGATCAGGCCCGTCGACACCCAGTGATGGAGGCCGCGCAGCAGCCAGCCCCAGCTGACGTCGCGCATGATGAACTGCATGCTCTCCGCGACGGTCTCGGGCGACGGCTGGTAGTACAGCGAGAGCAGGATGCCGGTGAAGACCTGCAGCAGGAACAGGGCGAGCACCAGCACCGCCATGCCGAGGTCCCCCCGCAGCTCGTGCGGGATCGGCGCACGCAGGGTGCGCCGCGCAAGCTGGAACGCTCCGAATTCGCTCGCCGCCGCCATCGCTCAGGACTCCCTTCGCAAGTAGAGGTCCTCACCGAGTTGCTCGACGGGATACGTGGGCAGCGGAATGGACGCCGGTCCGCGCACGACGTTGCCGTGCACGTCGAATGCGCCCCCGTGGCACGGGCACTCGAGCAGGTTGCGGCGCTCGTTCCACTCGAGATGGCAGACGTTCATGTGCGTGCAGATCGCGCTCGTCGCATGGAACCGCCCGCGCTCGTCGCGGATGAGCAACATGGAGCGCCCGAAGAGCAGCAGCGGCTTCGACGCGCGCTGTTGCATCTCGGGCGTCGTGCCGACCTTGACCAAGTTGCCTTCGCCGAGCATGCCCTTCGGTGGCAGGAGGAATCCGACCACGGGAACCGCACCCCCCATCGCCGTGAGCAGGCCGAGACCCGCCGCGAGGCCCGTCATCATGCGCCGGCGCACGCGCAGTCGCTGGTACTCCTGTCGCGAGAGGATCGGGATCACGTCGACACCCTCGTGCGCCGCGAGTGCGGACTCGAGCAGGGCCGGATCGCCGTCGCCGGACAGTCCGATCACGGTCTGGTCCGCGCCGCGCGAGATCTCGCAGCGCCACCCCAGCGGCTCCACGGTGCGCTGCACCGCGTCGAGCAGTTCCTGGGGAGCTTTGGGATCGAGGACGAGGATCATGGGGAGCTCGCTGCGAGGGTCCATCCGTTGCGGGAGCCCGGGCATCGCGCCGCGAGCCCCCGCGTTCGCTGCCGTGCTAGCCGTCGACGCCGCACTTGCCTTCCGCGCAGTCCGCGGTCGGGCACTTGTCGGCGCAGCCGCACTTCTTCGCGAGCTCCTTCTTCTCGGCCTCGCTGCGCTCCTTCTTCGGGTTGAGGTGGCGCGTCTCCTCGAGCCGCTTGAAGTAGCAGAACGGCTTGTAGGTCGGGCTCTCGGTGTTGTGGCAGGTCACGCAGAGCTGGCGCTCGGGCGTGCCCACGATCTCGCCCTCGCCGAGCAGCTTCTTCGCCGGATCCTCGCTCATCGCGGCCGCCATGCGCGCCTTCATGTGCGCCTCGCCAGGGCCGTGGCAGGTCTCGCACTGCACACCGAGCTTGAGGTCGAACTTCTTGTCAAAGGCCTCGGGCGGAGCGCCAAAGCCCGTCGTGTGGCACTTCAGGCACTTCTCGTCCTTCTGCGGATCCGCGATGCCGCGCTCGGCGGCGAACTTCTTCGCCTCCTCGCTGGCGAGGGCCTCGTAGGCCTTCGCGTGTTCCATCTTGGTCCAGGCCGCGTGCTGGTTGCCGGTCTCGTCGGAGGCGTGGCAGTTCTTGCACTTCGCGGCTCCGATGTACTTGTTGACCTTGGCCTGCGCCGGCTCCGCCGCGCTGCCTTCGGGAGCGAGCGCCGTCACCGCGACGCCCACCAGCGCGACCGCCGCAGCGATCCACCACCGTGCCCGACCGATCCTGGTTGCTTTCATCGTGTCCTCCGGGGTCCTGTCTCTCTGATGGCGGCGCGCGACACGCGCCGCGTGTGCTTCACTCGGGCTCTGCCGTGGTGGCGAGCCCCCTGCGCTGCTCCAGCGAGCTCAGCGCGCTGGCGTAGACTGTGTCGTCGGCTTCGCGACCCAAGCGCGCCGCGGCGAGCCCGAGCTCGTCCTCGGGCAGCACGGCGATCCACGCCCGCAGCGCCGCGGCTCGAAGCTGCGCGTCGACTCGGGCATCCGCCGCGATGCTGTCGAGCACGTTGCGCGCGGTGATGCTGCGGGCCCCTTCGCGGCCGAGCCACGCGACGAAGGCACGCGGCACCGACTCGCCCACGCTCGTGGAATCAAGCGGGAGTTCCCTCGCCGCGCGCGCACCGAGATCCGGCGCCATGGTGACCTCGCGCAGCACGAGCACCTGCAGCGCAGCGAGCTGCTGCGTGCGATTCCCATCCGGCGCGAGCAGCGTCGCTACGCGCTCCGCGAGTTCTTGCTCACTCGGCACCGCGAGAAATTCCTCGCGATAGTCGCGCTCGGACCAACGAGCGCGCTCCTCGGTCTTCAGCCGCGGCTGCAGCGCGGGAATCTCCGCATCTCGGTCGTCGGCGACGGCGGATGCGGGCAGGATCGAGCGTTGTCCAGCCTCGAGCGCGCTCGCCCCAGCTTCCGCGGGGTGTTCGAGCGGGCTCGCCGCGACCTGCGCGGGCTCGAGAGAGCCCATGCGCACGATCGAGACCAGCACCGAGAGCAGGCCGGCGAGCGCCACGGCGCACACCAGGGCGGTTTCGGCGCGTGCCTTGCGCTCGAAGGCCGCGACGGAGCGGAACGGTTCGTCGTTCGCGAGCAGGCGTGCGATCGGGGTGAGTTCGAGGGGCGCGTGCATGGTGCTGGGGCGGGTGCTTGCTTCGAGTCGCAACCTACGTGCCGCCTGCGGGCTGGGCGCTGGGCCACATTGCGCAGGTGCGCAGGTGCAAAGGGCGCGGGTTTTCCCCTACGGCCTGAGCACACCGCGGGCGCGGGTGGCCAGCGCGCTACGCCATGGTGCGTACTGACCGGGCCCGCGCCCGCGAAGGTCCTCTCAGGAGCTCAGTAGGACTTGTGCATCTTCTCGACGGACCACTCGGAGTTCTCGTCGTGGCACACGGCGCAGGACTCCGCACCCGCCATCGAGGTCTGCACGGAGATGTGCGCCTGGGCCGCGGTGGAGTCGTGGCAGGCACCGCACGTGTCCGCCCATTCCTTCACCGGCATCAGCTGCGCGGTCGGGTGGTTGCGGTTGCTCGGCGCCTTCCACAGCTCGCTCGTGCCGTGGCACATGGTGCAGTTCGCGGCCTCGCCCGGCAGCGCCGGGAAGACCACCTCGTCGTAGTGGTAGGAAGTGAAGTTGTTGGGGTACGCGTTCGAGCTGTGGCCGTTGACCGTGTAGCTCGCCGCGTTCGCCATCGCCTCTCCCATGTGGATCTTGTGCAGCATGGTGCGGAAGGCGATGGTCGTGTCCGCCGTCTCGGGCGCGTTGGCCGCCACGTAGCGCGGACGGTCCTCGGTGCCCACCGAGCCGTGGCACAGGATGCAGGCGTCGAAGCCGCGGCGACCACCGCCGTGGAACAGCATGTCCGAGTGGCAGTTGTAGCAGGACGTGGCGTCCGGAACGGCCGCGTAGGGCTCCTCGCTCGCCGCCGAGCCGACGAGGAAGTTCTTCGCCGCCGTGAACGAGGTCCCGCGGTAGCTGTTGGTCTCGCCGTACTGCGCGAGCGTCAGGGTGCGCGCGCCCCAGATGCCGACCATGTAGGTGCCGTCGACGATCGGCTTGCCCGTCCACTCGCCGCTGGTCTCGTCGACCGTCGGACCGGCGTTGAAGGTCAGCGGATAGACGCTCGGCATCACGTAGTCGGTCCAGTAGGTGACGAGCACCGCGTTGCCGGCTCCGAAGTCGGTGACCTCGGTGAGCTGACCGGTGGCAGCGTTGAGCGTGTAGTCCGTGGTGACGGCCTTCGCACTCAGCGTGACTTCCTGGACCGTCGCGCCCGCGAGGTGACTCACGCGCGTGCCCGGCTGGTAGGTGGTGTTGCCGAGACCGGAGAACCACAGGCGGGTGCCGTCGACGAACTGGATGCGCAGGTACTCTTCCTTCCCCGCGACACCGTCGTCGATCACGATGTAGTCGTCGCGCGCGAAGCCCGTCGCGCTCGCGACATCGATGTAGTTCTGCAGCGCCGGAACCGCGGAGGCGAGCGTCGAGCTGCCACCGGCCGTGGCCGTGCGCACGAGCACGCTGGTCGCCGCGCCGGTGATGTTCCAGTGCGGAGTCGCGCCCGTGGTGAACACGTCGCCAATCCCGCCTGTCGCGTCACCGACGAACTCGAGCAGCTTCACGTCCGGCAGGTTGACCGTGTAGGGCTGGGAACCGACCAGCTTCGCCGCTGGGATCGAGTAGCTCAGCAGCGCGTTCATGTTGGTCGTCGGACCGGACATCACCACGCTGTAGCTCGAGCTCACGGACGGGCTCACGGCCGCGCCGCTGTCGTCCGTCAGGGTGAACGTCGCCGTCACCTTCTCGCCCGGGTCGATCGTGCCGTCGGCATTGTTCGTGCCCGCCTCGTTGACCGAGGTGATCTCGATGTTCAGGCCCGGGTTGAATGCGCCCCGGTACAGCGGGTGCACGTGCGCGTCCTCGACCGCGAGCTCGTTGCCCGCCGTCTCGTGGCACAACGTGCAGTTGGCGTTGTTCGCCTGCGCAGGCATCGTCTGGTTGTTCGCCGTGTAGGGCTGGCCCCACGCGATGTCGTCGTGGCATGCGCCGCAAGCCTGCCGCGTCGGCTGGCTCTTGTAGAGGTCACCCTGCGCAGGCCCGACGAGCGGTCCCCCGTCGTCCGGATCGCCGTGGCACTTCGCGCACGCGACGACGCCATAGCGCATCTCGTCTTCGAGCGCCTTGTTGGTGGTCGACAGCGCGGTGTAGCCCTGGTCGCGCGGCATCGCGATGTTGAGGCTCGGCCAGACCGGGAAGCGCACGTCGGAGAAGTCGTGGATCGAGTTGCCGTAGCCCATCACCTGATAGGGCTGCGCGCCGGCGGCGTAGTTGCGCGTGCCGTCGGGATTCGTGCCGACGCCAAGCACGCTCGGCAGGTGCGCGCCGTTGTGGATCTTGTGGATCATCACGCGGAAGTCCATCGACACGCCCGGCGTGCCGTTGGCGACCGTGGAGACGTTCTTGTCTTCCGAGCCCGCCGTGTGGCAGAGCACGCACAACGTCACGTCGCGACGCAGCTCACCGTGCGCGCGCAGGCTCTGGTGGCACTGGTTGCAGTTGTCCTGCGCCACCACCTCGCGTGTCTCGATCGGGCCCGCGCCGACCGTGAAGTGCTCGACCGCGTTGTCGGACTCGCGGTAGGCCGCGCCTTCGACGGTGTAGTTCCAGCCGAAGTAGAGGCCGACCGTATAGGTCCCGTTGAGCAGGGCCTCGCCCGTCAGCTCTCCGTCCTCGGGCCCGAAGGCGGGCGTGTCGTTGTACGGCGCCGCGTAGGTCGCCGGGATCGCCACAGGGAACGTGTACGTGAGCGAGCCGTCCTCGTTGCGTGTGGACACCGTGAGCACGTCGGTGCGCTCGGGGATCACGCGCTGGTAGTTGAAGGTCGGGCCGCTGATCATGATGCGCCCGTAGTTGAGTTCGGCGAGGTTCCACTCGTCACCATCCGACTTCGCCAGCGTGTAGTGCACGCTGACCGTGTCACCGACACGGAACGAGCCACCGGCGCCGCTACCGCCGGAGAGCGAGAGGATGTCGAGCACCATGCCCGGCGTGTCCTCGCCCTGCTCGACCACGGTGGAGGTCGGCGGGACCGGCGCCGGCGCGCCGTCCTGACCGTTCTGGCCATCGTCACCCGAGCAAGCGACGAGCGAGAGGGAAGCGAGCAGCGCGAGGAAATTCGCGCTCCGCGCGGGGAGTTGGTGGGAGTTTTTCAGCATGGTCATGGGGTTCGTCCTCCGTCCGAGGGATCGGGGGGAAGCTTGTGCCCGACTTGTCGCAAGAAGCGTGTCAGTCGCGCATGGTCCCCACTGCGTAGAAAGCGAAGCGAGAGGGCGCAGGGGCACCCTCTCGCTCGATGGCTGCCCGCCGCCGTCTCAGCGGTGGCAGATGTTGCAGTTGTCGCCGTTGTCGACGTGAGGCAGCGGCTGACCCGCGCCGTGGCACATGCGGCAGTCCATCCCGGGCAGGTGATCGGGCGGCTTGGGCGTCGCGAGATCGTGGCTCGGGGTCGCCTTGTGGCAAGTGCTGCAGCTCTCGCCTTCCAGCGGGAAGTGGCAGCCCGTGCAGTGACGGCTGGTCACGCCGCCGAAGTTGCCGACGTGGCTCGACGGACGGCTCTCCTGGTGGCATCTCACGCAGGAATCGTCGCGGTGGCACGTGCTGCAGCTCGAGCGATCGAGGCTCGCGCTGATCCCGTGCGCACGACGGCGCCAGTAATCCGTGTGGTTCTGCGGCATCACCGACAGGTGACAGGCCGTGCAGCTCGATTCCGTGTGGCACAGCGAGCAGTCGCTCGCGGTGTCCTCATGTCCGGCGCGGACGGTCATGCCGTGGGTGCGGGTCCAGAGCGCGTCGTGCCCCTGCGGCGCCACGTCGGAGCGAATCGTCTGATGGCAGGTCGCGCAGTCGTTCGCGGCCTTGCGTTCCTCGTGGCAGGCCGTGCAGCTCGCCATCTGCGACCGCGGCAGCGAGAGGACGTCGGTGTTCGTCTCCAGCGATCCGTGGCACGCGGCGCAGTCGAGTCCCGCGGCGAGGTGCCTGTCGTGCGCGAAGATCACATCCCCGCCGAGTGCCCCGCGTCGCGAGGCCTTGACCTTGTTCCCGTCGAGCAGCACCTCGATGCGGCGCTCCGGCGGCTTCTCCGAGTCGAGCTCCTGGTGGCACAGCTTGCACTGCGCCGCGACCGGCATCGACGGCATGCCGCCCTCGTCGGGCATGGCGTGGCAGTCCTCGCACGAGAGTCCCTCGTCGACGACGTGCCGGGCGTGACTGAACGCATAGCGCGGCTCGCCGGGAGCGAGCGCCTCGTACAGCGCGCAGCCACCGAGCAGGGACAGGACGGCGAGCGCCGTCGCCCACCTTGCGCCGCTCGTGCGGCGACTCTCTCTCAGAAGCGCCATGTGGCCCCCAGCATCAGGACGTGGTAGTCGTCAGTGCCGTCGTCCTGGAAGTCGTAGGAAGCTTCCAGCGACCAGCTCCGGTCGAGCTTCTTGCGCGCCCTCAGGTACCACAGGCGCACGTCATCGCGCTCGCGGTCGAGGAACACGTCGTAGCGGTACAGCGAGTAGTTCGAGCCGGCGGACAGGGACAGGCCCTCGTCCATGCGACGGGTGACGTCGATGGCCCATGTGTCGATGTCCTGGTCATCGCTCTGCCACGTGTCGCCGGTCAGGGTGACATCGAGACCTTCGAGCCACAGGTCGAGCAGCACGACCGACAGCCAGCCGCGATCGTAGTCGCGATTGAAGGAGCCCTCGTCGCCCGCGTCCGCGAGACGGCGCAGGTCGAGACCGCCTTCGACGCGCAGCTCGTCTCCGATGCCCTTGGCGGCATGGACTCGATATTGGTCGAACGGGTAGTAGGCCTGCAGCGAGGCGAAGAACGGATCGAACTCGAGCGCGTAGTCGCGCTGCGTCTCGAGCAGCTTGTACCAGCTCGCTTGCAGCGTGAAGTCGCGCGCTGGGTCGTTCCAGCTCGCACGGAGCCGCACGTCGCGATCCTCCTCCTCGAGCCGCGTGTAGTTGGCCTCGACGCGCGCGCGCTCGCCGAGTCGCTGGCTCGCGTTCGCGCCAATCAGGTCGCTCGAGTTCGTCCCGAAGCGATCCTCGTCCTCGACGTGCATCCAGTCGACCCGCACGCGCCCGCCCTGCCACGGCTGGGCTTCGCCCCACAGCCCGAACATGGCATCGCCGGTGGTGGACGACTCATACAG
>CAITGX010000323.1 GCA_903892045.1 uncultured Planctomycetota bacterium
CGAGTCCGTTGCGGTCGCAGTCGCCGAACCACGGGTCGGTCACGAGCAGCATCTGGTCGAAGGTCAGCATCGGCGTCGCGCATTCGGCGGCGCGCCCCTCGGCGCCGATCGCGGGGATCGTGTGACCCTCGGGCATCGGCAGCGCCGGGTGGTCGAACGGCGCCCGTGCGTCGCGCACGCGCTCGTCGGTCAGGGTGCGCAGGAACGCCGCCAGGTCCTGGACCTGCTGCTCGCTCAGGTGCATCTCGAGCATCGACGGCGCCAGCGAGTCGAGGTTCTCCTCGTGGTAGTCGCCGCCGCGGTTGTAGAAGCGGATGACATCCTCGAGGGTCGCGATGCCGCCGTTGTGGAAGTAGGGCCCGGTGAGCTCGACGTTGCGCAGCGACGGCGTCTTGAACGAGTTCTCGATGGCGGGCTCGAGGCCGAGCTGCGCGGCGACGGTGCCGAACTCGGTCAGCGGCAGGCCCTGGTCGAGCCGTCCGGTCGCCGCGAGGGGCACGCCGTTCGGGTGGAGCCCGGCCACGCCGATGTCCTCGCCCGGCGGGCGCACGCCGAGGTTGTAGAAGCCCTCGTCGTAGATGCGGAAGGGCAGCGAGCGCAGCGTGCCGCGCGGAACGCCGTCGATGCTGAACGGATAGTCGCCGATCGGGAAGCCGCGCAGCTCGAGCGTGAGCTCGTAGCGGCAGTTGAGCGTGGCGGCGTCGACGATGAAGGTCGTGAACGCGCCCAGCTTGGGGAACGGCTTCTCGATGTGGTAGCTGAAGTTGCAGGGGAACATCGCCCGCGCCGGCAGCGGCACATGCGCCAGCAGGTTGCCGTACGGATCGAAGAGGTCGATTCCGCCGTTGCCGATGGGGAAGTCGAGCAGCGTGACGCCCGGCTCGTTGGTGAGCGGCGGCTCCTGGAAGTGCTTGGCGAGGAAGATCCCGCCCGGCAGGTCCTCCATCACCGCGATCGGCAGCGGCGCGAACGGTCCGACCGGCGCCGGCGGCTCGTCGATGATGTTGTCGGGGTCGAGCGGCAACGGGTCGACGGTGTCGAAGAGTCCGTCGCCGTCGTCGTCGAGGTCGGCGTTGTTGCCGATGCCGTCGCGGTCGGTGTCCTGCCACTCGAACGGGTTGTTCGGGAAGGCGTCGATGCTGTTGGGGAAGCCGTCGTTGTCGGTGTCGGGGGCGTTCGGGTAGACGCCGCGCCCCGGCAGGCCGACCAGTCCGGTGCCCTTGCCGCCGTAGGTGGCGACGCTGAACACGGGGCTCACATGGCACTCGCGGCAGTTGGTCTCGGGCGTGGTCGACAGCGGGTCGAGCTGGATGTCGAGGTTGTAGAAGAGGCGCAGGCCGCGGATCTCGGCGTCGCTCAGCAGCCCGGCGGGCGCGAGCCCGATCGGGCCGTCCTGCTCGATCCACTGGTCGTAGCGCGAGTCGTCGGAGATGAGCGTCATCTCGTAGAGCTGCACCGCGAGGCCGAAGTAG
Source organism: uncultured Planctomycetota bacterium (assembly GCA_903892045.1). Lineage (GTDB taxonomy): Bacteria > Planctomycetota > UBA1135 > UBA1135 > F1-120-MAGs118. The sequence goes on from CAITGX010000323.1 coordinate 1,473, forward strand.
AGCGCCATGTTCTCCTCGGTCACCGTCGCGCCCGAGGGGGTGGTGGCGTCCGAGCGCCAGCGCGGCTGGAACGACTGCTCGATCATCGCGCGGTAGGTCTGGGTGAGGCCGCCCGCGGGGCTCGCGAACGCGCCGAGCGCGCTGTCGGTCGGGCTCACGCGCTGGGTCGCGAGCGCGCGGGTGTCGAGGAGCTTGCGCGCCACATCGACCCAGCCGCGGCCGTGCGCGGCCATCTCGACATCGCTGTTGACCGGGCCGACCGCCTGCGACGCGAGCGAGGCGTGGTCGATGCGGACCTGGACCTGCGAGGGCGCGCCCGTCTTCGGGTTCACCTGCCAGACGCGCGCGTCGCCGTCGACGGTGCCGAACGGATTCACGCCGTTGAACCACGCGTTGGCGCGGCCATCCCAGAACTGGCGCACATAGAAGGCGGCGTTGATCACGCTGGGGACATTGCGTCCCGTGACCTGCCGCTCGGGGCCCGCGCTGGAGACGAACACCGTCTCGGGCAGCGGCGTGACCAGGTCCTCGTTCACGCCGTTGGCGACGAAGGTCGAGCGGAGGATGCCGGGCGAGCCCGCGACATCGTCGTTGCTGCGCGTGCGGCCGCTGAAGCGGTTCGCGGGATCGTTGAAGCGCGTGGTGGGGAAGTGATCGGCGGCCGCGGGCGCGCCCGGCGTGAAGCCGGTGCTGAACTGTCCGTCGGCGCCGGGGTGCGCGATGTTCGCGGTGCGCGAATCGACGCCGGCCTGGTGGTGGCAGGTCGCGCACGCGGTCTTGCCGTCGGTGCCGAGCCGCACATCCCAGAAGAGCGCCTTGCCGAGCCGGATCGCGGCCTCGCGGTCGGCGATGTAGTCGTTGAGGTCGATGGGCTCGGGGACGGGCTGTCCCTTCAGCGAGCGCTCGAAGAAGCCCTGCGTGATCGCCTGCGCCGAGGCCTCTGCGCCGAAGAACTGGAACGGGACCGTGCATGACGCGACCGCCATGGCAAGACCGATGGCCTTGGTTGCGGCATTGGTCGCGAACGACCGCCCGGAAAGCGAGTGCATGAGCACACCTCTGTGCGTGGGCCAGGGAGGGACGAAGATCGGATTCCGGGACGAGCGGAGAACGACCATGCGCGCGCCCACAGCGCGCAACCTCCCGAACCTAGGACGGATCCGCACACAGTCAAGCCGTTTGTGCGGTCATCGAC
>CAITGX010000324.1 GCA_903892045.1 uncultured Planctomycetota bacterium
ATGTCCTCCGCCCCGACTCGCAGCTCTCTCGACCTCCTCGTTGCCGCCGCGCGCTCGCGCCCCGCCGACGATCCGATCTTCGCGCTCAACGCGGAGGCCCAGCGCCGCGCGAAGGCCGGTGAGTCTGTCGTGAACGCCACGCTCGGGGCGCTGATGGAGGACGACGGGAAGCTGGCCGTGATGCCCGCCGTGGCCGAGGCCCTGCGCGCGGTCGATGCGCGCCGCGCCGCGGCGTACGCGCCGATCGCAGGCGAAGCGAGCTTTCTCGCGTCCGTGATCGCGGATCTGTTCGGCACGGGCGAGCTCGCGCGCGCGGCGACGGCCGTCGCGACGCCCGGCGGCACGGGCGCGCTGCACCACGCGATCGTCAACGTGCTCGAGCCCGGACAGGCGCTGCTCACGACCGAGTACTACTGGGGCCCGTACCACACGCTCGCCGAGCACACGCGCCGACGCGTCGAGACGTTCCGCATGTTCGGCGCCGACGGTCGCTTCGACGCGCAGGACTTCGAGCGAGCGCTGTCGGCCCAGCTCGCGGCGCAGGGGCGCGCGCTCGTCATGCTCAACTCGCCCTGCCACAACCCCACGGGCTACTCGCTCGACGACGCGGAGTGGACCGAGGTCGTGCGCATCGTGCGCGCGGCGGCCGAGCGCGCGCCGGTGGCGCTGCTCGTCGACCATGCCTACGCGAAGTTCGGCGGACCGGGCGCGGAGCGCTGGGTCGAGCACGTGGCGAAGCTCGCGGGCGAGGCGCTGTTGCTCGTGGCGTGGACCGCGTCCAAGTCGTTCGCGCAGTACGGCGCACGCGTCGGCGCGCTGGTCGCCGTGCACCCCGACGCGGAGACGCGCCGCCGCATCGGCAACGCGCTCTCGTACTCGTGCCGCGGCACGTGGTCGAACTGCAACCATGCCGGCATGCTCGCGATCGGCTCGATCCTCGCGGATCCCGCGCTGCGCCAGCGCGCGGACGCCGAGCGCGCGCAGCTCGTCGCGCTGCTCTCCGAGCGCGTGCGCGCGTTCAACGCGGCGGCCAGCGCGGCGGGCCTGCGCTACCCGCGCTACGAAGGCGGCTTCTTCGTGTCCGTGTTCGCGCAGGATCCCGAGCGCGCGGCCGCGCGCATGCGCGAGCTCGGCGTGTTCGTGGTGCCGATCCAAGGTGCGGTGCGCGTGGCGCTGTGCTCGACACCGGCGCGCGACGTCGCGCGTCTCGTCGCTGCGCTCTCCGAAGGCGTGAAGGTCGCGAGGTGAATCCCATGCAGGACGTGTCCGTGATCAAGGAGTCGCGCAGGCGCGAGCCGGGCAGTGGCTGGGAACTCGAGCACGGCTACGGGCCGAAGGTGCACATCCTCGACAACCTGTACCTGCTGACGGCGCTCTCGAAGCTGTCGGGGAAGCGCATCCGGCATCCGGAGATGACGGCCACGCTGCGCCGCGTGTACCAAATCATGCTCGCGAACGTTGCGGGCCACGACCTGCCGCGCGTGCGCACCGAGGAACCGACGCGCATGCAGGACCTGCATCCGGCGGAGGGCGTGTATCGCGGCGACGTGCTCGATCCCGCGACGCGCATCGTGATCGTGGACATCATTCGGGCGGGCATCGTTCCGAGTCAGGTTTGCTTCGAGATGCTCACGGCTGTCCTGCCCGACGAGAACATCCGTCTCGATCACCTCAACATGGCGCGCAAGTCGGACGCCGCGGGGCACGTCGTCGGGGTCGACCTCTCGGGCTCGAAGATCGGCGGCACCGTCGATGGCTCGATCCTGCTCCTGCCGGATCCGATGGGCGCGACCGGCTCGACCACCATTCGCGCGATCGATCACTATCGCCGCAACCACGGCAAGCCGGCGCGCGTGATCGCCATGCCGATGATCGCCACACCGGAGTACCTGCGCGCGGTGCTCGATGCCGTCGAGGACGTCGTGATCTACACCGCGCGCCTCGACCGCGGGCTCTCGAGCCCCGAGGCACTCGCGCGGCTGCCCGGCGAGCGCTGGAGCGAGGAACGCGGGCTCAACGAGCATGGCTACATCGTTCCCGGCGCGGGTGGCATGGGCGAGGTGCTCAACAACTCCTGGTGCTGAGAGCAGCGGAGCCCCCCCGATGCTCGAACTGCTCCTCGACGCAGACGTGTATGCGCCGCAGCCGCTCGGGCGGCGCAACGTGCTCGTCGGCGGCGGCAAGATCCTGTGGATCGGCGAGGACGACCTCGAGCTGCCGGACGCGTTGCCCGCGAACATCGTCGATCTAGGCGGACTCCGACTGGTGCCGGGGTTCGTGGACTCGCACGCGCACATCGTCGGAGGCGGCGGCGAGGCCGGCTACGCGAGTCGCGTGCCCGCGGTCGCGCTCTCGCGCTTCACGCGCGCCGGAATCACGAGCGTGGTCGGACTGCTCGGCACGGACGACTGCGTGCGTACGACGGGGCAGCTCGTCGCGGGCGCGCGCGCGCTGTGCGAGGAAGGTCTCTCGGCGTGGTGCTGGACGGGCGGGTACCACCTGCCGCCGACGACGCTCACCGGCAGCGTGCGCGGCGACATCGTGCACGTCGATCGCGTGATCGGCTTCGGCGAGCTTGCGCTCAGCGACCACCGCTCGAGCCAGCCGACGCTCGACGAGTTCCTGCGCGTCGCGTCGGAGTGCCACGTCGGCGGGCTCATGACGGGCAAGGCGGGCGTGCTGCACCTGCACATGGGCGACGGTGCGCGCGGGCTCGAGCTCGTGCGCAAGGCGCTCGAAGGCTCGGAGCTTCCGGCGCGCGTGTTCCACCCGACGCACGTGAACCGCAAGCGCGCGCTGTTCGAGGAGGCGCTCGAGCTGGTGGACGATGGCGTCACGATCGACATCACGGCGTTCCCCGTCGAGGAAGGCGAGGACGCATGGAGCGCGCCGGATGCGCTCACGCGCTACCTCGAGGACGAGCTGGAACCGACGCGCGTGACCGTGAGCTCGGACGCAGGCGGCTGCCTGCCGCACTTCGACGAGCACGGGCGCATCGCGCGCTGGGGAGTGGGCGAACCTGCGTCGCTCGCGGACACGCTGCGCGAGATGCTCGCGCGGGGCTGGCCGCCGGAGTGCGTGCTGCCCGCCTTCACTTCGAATGTCGCGAGCGCACTGCGACTCTCGGGCAAGGGCCGCGTCGAAGTGGGCGCGGACGCGGACCTCGTGGTGCTCGATTCGGAGCATCGCGTGCGCGACGTGATGGCTCTGGGGCGCTGGCACGTGCGAGAAGGGCAGGCGCTCGTTCGCGGGCGCTTCGAGTAGGCCGCGACACCTGCCGTGCTGCTCCCCGCGCTCCTCGCCGCGCTCGTTGCGCCGTTTTCGCCGCAGTCCGCTCCAGTTCCGGAGAGTCGCGTGCATCGCATCGTGGAGCCCGAGCGCTCTCCGGTCGTCGATGGCGACCTGTCCGATGAGATCTGGGCCGTCGCCGACGAGCTCGGGGCGCTGGTGCAGGTCGAGCCGATCCGCGGAGCCGCGCCGAGCGAGCCGACCGTGGTGAAGCTGTGCTACGACGAGCGGAACCTCTACATCGCGCTGTGGTGCGACGACTCCGACCCGTCCGGCATCCGTGCGACGCAGATGCAGCGCGACGCGAACCTCGACCCGGACGATCGCGTCGAGATCCTGATCGATCCGTTCCTCGACCGCCGCAACGCGTTCTGGTTCCAGATCGGCGCCGCGGGCTCGCTCGGGGACGCGCTCGTCACGCGCAACGGCGCCACGTTCAACAAGCCGTGGGATGGCATCTTCCACGGCCATGCGCGCATCACGGAGCGCGGCTGGCAGGCGGAGCTCGCGATCCCGTTCGCGACGATCAACTTCGATCCGCGGCAGACGGCGTGGGGCTTCAACCTGCGGCGCTTCATCCGGCGCCGCACGGAGGAAGTGCGCTGGGCGAGCCCGGATCCGCGCATCGCGTTCTTCTGGGTCGCGAACGCGGGCACGCTCACAGGACTGGAGGGACTGCACCAAGGTCTCGGTCTCGACGTCGTGCCGTTCGCCGTCGGGCGGCTCACGCGCGACCACCGCAGCGACTCGAGCGGCGAGGACCTGCAGGCGGGCGCGGATCTCTTCTGGAAGATCACGCCCAACACGAAGCTCTCGCTGTCGCTCAACACCGACTTCGCCGAGACGGAGGTCGACGAGCGCCGTGTCAACCTGACGCGCTTTCCGCTGTTCTTCCCCGAGCGCCGCGACTTCTTCCTCGAGGACTCGGGTGTCTTCCAGTTCGGGGGCTCGACGGACGTGATTCCGTTCTTCTCCCGCCGCATCGGCCTCGACCAGAACCGCGAGAAGGTTCCGATCGACGCAGCGGCGAAGCTCACGGGCCAGACGGACGGCTGGAACTTCGGCGTGCTCGACGCGCAGACGGGCGACAGCGACACCCAGCAGGGCCGCAACCTCTTCACGGGCCGTGTCTCGCGCAACATTCTCGGGCAATCCGACGTCGGCGTGATCTGGACGAGCGGCGACCCCGCCTCCGGCGAGCGCGCCGACACCTACGGCGCGGATCTCAACCTGCGCACCAACGAGTTCCTCGGGGACGGCACCCTGCGCTGGAATTCCTACCTGCTGCGCAGCGACAACGCGGGCGACGGTGACAAGGACATGGCGTGGGCCGGGCGGCTCTCCTATCCCAACGATCAGTTCAACTGGAGCGTGGGGACCGCGACCATCGAGGAGGACTTCGACCCCAAGCTCGGCTTCGTCGCTCGCACGGGAATTCGCCGCCACGACGGGAACTACACCTGGCGGCCGCGGCTCAATGGCGAGCTCGTGCGTCAATATGAGGCGCAAGTCGAAGCGGACTGGGTGACCAGCATGGACGGCGAGACGCAGACGTTCGAGGCGGAGATCCAGCCCTTCGGACTGTATTTCGAGAGCAACGACTCCGTGCGGCTCGAGCTCGTGGCGACGCGCGAGGTGCTGCTCGCTCCCTTCGAGATCCAAGATGGAATCGAGATCGCGAGCGGTGACTACCGCTACGACCGCGCGCGCATCGAGGCCGAGACGTCCGACCGCCGCGAGCTCTCCGTCGAGGCCTCCTTCTCGGCGGGCGAGTACTGGGATGGCGACGCGCTCGAGTGGTTCGCCTCGCTGGGCTGGCGTCCGAGCGGCCACTTTCTCGCCTCGACGGAGTGGGAGCGCACCGAGGCGGACCTCGTCGACGGCTCGTTCACCGTCGACATCGCGCGCCTGCGCTTCGCCGTGTTCGCGAGCAACGACGTCTCGTGGACCAACTACGTGCAGTGGGACACGGTCAGCGAGGCTGTCGGCTGGAACAGTCGCCTGTGGTGGATCTTCCAGCCCGGCACGCAGGCCTATCTCGTGCTCAATCAGGGCTGGTCGAGCGCCGGCCCGCACTTCGTCGGCACGACCACCGAAGTCGCGCTCAAGTTCGGCACGACCTTCCGCTTCTAGCGGCGAGCGAGGAGCTCGGCGGCTTGCGCGCCGGGATCCTTGGTGTCGAGGGCCTCGACGATGCGGCCGTCGGGGCCGATCACGTAGGTGTAGCGCGCGGGGAAGCGGTCGCGGCGCGAGCGCGCGGCACCGTAGGCGAGGGCGACGTCGCGCGAGGTGTCGCTCAGCAGGCGGAAGGGGAACGAGAACTTCTCGGCGAAGGCGCGGTTGCGCTCCGGTGCGTCGAACGAGACGCCGAGCACCTCGATGCCGCGCTCTCCGTATTCGCGGGCTCGATCACGGAACCCGCAGCCCTGCAGCGTTCAGCCGGGAGTGTCGGCCTTGGGGTAGAACCACAGTACGACCGTGCGGCCCGCGAAGTCTGCGAGTCGCACGGTCGATCCGGTGTGGTCGGGGAGCTCGAACGCGGGCGCGCGCGCGCCGACGGCGAGCAATTCGCCGTGGCCCTGCAGGTGCAGGAACGCGAGCAGCTTGCGCAGGAGTCCCATGGCGTGAGTCCTCAGGCTCCCGTGCTCGCGAGCGCAGGCTTGTCGGCCGGCGCGTCGGCGTAGGCCTCGATCGGCAGGCAGGTGCAGACGAGGTTGCGGTCGCCGTAGCCGTTGTCGACGCGGCCGACGAAGGGCCAGAACTTGCGGTCGCGCGTCCACGGCGCGGGGAAGGCGGCCTGCTCGCGGGAGTAGGCGCGGTTCCAGCCGTCGGAGATCACCACGTCCGCCGTGTGCGGCGCACCCTTGAGCGGGTTGTCGACGCGATCGGCGCGTCCTTCCTCGATGGCCGCGATCTCGGCGCGGATCGAGATCAGCGCGTCGCACAGGCGGTCGAGCTCGGCGCGCGACTCGGACTCGGTGGGCTCGATCATCAGCGTGCCCGCGACGGGGAACGACATGGTGGGCGAGTGGAAGCCGTAGTCCATCAGGCGCTTGGCGACGTCCTCGGCCACGACTCCGGCGCTCTTCTCGAAGGGACGCAGGTCGATGATGAACTCGTGCGCCACGCGGCCGTTCTTGCCGCTGTAGAGGATCGGGTAGTGCGGGCGCAGGCGCTCGGCCATGTAGTTCGCGTTGAGGATCGCGACCTCGGTCGCGCGGCGCAGGCCCGCGGCGCCCATCAGCTGGATGTAGACCCACGGGATCACGAGGATGCTCGCGCTACCCCACGGGGCGGCCGAAACCGCGCCGCTGCCGCGCTCGCCGCCGGTCTTCACCAGCGGGTGAGTCGGCAGGAACGGGGCGAGGTGCGCGCGCACGCCGATCGGGCCCATGCCCGGGCCGCCGCCGCCGTGCGGGATGCAGAAGGTCTTGTGCAGGTTGAGGTGGCAGACGTCGGCGCCGAAGTCGCCGGGGCGGCACAGGCCGACCTGCGCGTTCATGTTCGCGCCGTCCATGTACACCTGCCCGCCATGCTCGTGCACGATGGCGCAGATCTCGCGGATCGACTCCTCGAACACGCCGTGGGTCGAGGGGTAGGTCACCATGAGCGCGGCGAGGTTGGCCGAGTTCGCGGCCGCCTTGGCGCGCAGGTCCGCGACGTCGACGTTGCCGTGCTCGTCGCAGGCGACGACCACGACCTGCATGCCGGCCATCACCGCGCTGGCGGGGTTCGTGCCGTGGGCGCTCGTCGGGATCAGGCACACGTTGCGGTGCGGCTCGCCGCGGTGGCGGTGCCACGCGCGGATCACGAGCAGGCCCGCGTACTCGCCCTGCGAGCCAGCGTTGGGCTGCAGCGAGATGCCCTCGAAGCCCGTGACCTCGCGCAGCGCGTGCTCGAGCGTTTCGAACAGCCGCGTGTAACCGGCGGCCTGGCCGACCGGAGCGAAGGGGTGGATGTTGCCGAACTCGGCCCACGTGACGGGGATCATCTCGCTCGTGGCGTTGAGCTTCATCGTGCACGAGCCGAGCGGGATCATCGCGGCCGTGAGCGAGAGGTCGCGGCCCTCGAGCTTGCGGATGTAGCGCAGCATCTCGTGCTCCGCGTGGTAGCGGTGGAACACGGGGTGCGTGAGGTAGGTCGAGGTGCGCGCGAGCGGGAGCGACGTGTCGAGGCCCGTACCGAGCTCGCCGAGGTCGAGCTTGGCGCCCGCCTCGCCGCCGAAGATCTCGAACAGCGTGCGCAGGTCGCTCGCCGTGACCGTCTCGTCGAGCGAGATGCCGACCGAGTGCTCGTCGATCCAGCGCAGGTTGACCTGCTTGCCGCGCGCCGTGGCGACGATCGTCTCCGCGCGCTTCTCGCCGAGCTGCACGCGCAGCGTGTCGAAGTAGCGCGAGTGCGCGATCTTGTAGCCGAGCTTGCCCAGCCCGCGCGCGAGCAGCGCGGTCGAGCCGTGGACGCGCTCCGCGATCGCGCGCAGCCCGTCGGGTCCGTGGTAGACGGCGTACATGCCCGCCATCACGGCGAGCAGCACCTGCGCGGTGCAGATGTTGCTGGTCGCCTTCTCGCGGCGGATGTGCTGCTCGCGCGTCTGCAGCGCCATGCGCAGGGCCGGCTTGCCGCGCGAGTCCTTGCTCACGCCGATCAGGCGGCCGGGCATGTCGCGCTTGAACATGTCCTTGGTGGCGAGGAACGCCGCGTGCGGGCCGCCGTAGCCCATCGGCACGCCGAAGCGCTGGGCCGAGCCGACCGCGATGTCAGCACCGAACTCGCCCGGCGCGCGCAGCACCGTGAGCGCGAGCAGGTCCGTCGCCACGACGACGAGCGCGCCCGAGTCGTGGGCCTTCTGCACGAGCGGGGCGTAGTCGAGCACTTCGCCGTCGGCCGTGGGGTACTGCACGAGCGCGCCGAACACCGGGCGCTTGGCGAAGTCGAAGCTCTCGTGGTCACCGACGATCACGTCCCAGCCGAGCGCCTCCGCGCGCGTCTGCACGACGGCGATGGTCTGCGGCAGGCAGCGCTCGCTGACGAAGAACGTCGCGCGCTTGCCCTTGGTCGCCGAGTGGCACATCGCCATCGCCTCGGCGGCCGCGGTGCCCTCGTCGAGCAGTGACGCGTTCGAGAGCGGCAGCGCGGTGAGGTCGGTCACCATCGTCTGCCAGTTGAGCAGCGCCTCGAGGCGGCCCTGGCTGATCTCGGCCTGGTAGGGGGTGTACTGCGTGTACCAGCCCGGGTTCTCGAGGATGTTGCGCAGGATCACCGGCGGGGTGATGGTCCCGTAGTAGCCGAGCCCGATGAAGTTCTTGAAGACCTGATTGCCGCCCGCGATCTGCTTGAGCTCCGCGAGCAGCTCGTGCTCGCCGCGTTCGCCGCCGAGGGCGAAGGGGCGACGCATGCGGATGGCGCCGGGCACGGTCTCTTCCATCAGGGCGTCGAGGCTCTGGGAGCCGATCGAGGCCAGCATGTCCTGGACGTCCGCGTCGCTCGGGCCGATGTGGCGGCGGACGAAGGTGTCGGTCGGGGAGAGGAACGAGGGGATCGACGCCACGGCATGCACTCCTGGGCCACCCGGCCCTCGGGGTTCTCGCGCAGGCTGCCTCGCCGCCCTACCGCAGGTGGAGAGGCTCAGCCCGTGAACGCCGGATTGTAGCGGCGGCAAGCCTCGGCTGTTCCCGCCCCCGACCTGTCCCGGGCGGGGTCAGGAGGCGGCGCCCGAACCGTCCGTGGCGGCTCCCTCGCCGCGGCGGGCGAGCGCGCGGCGGTAGGCGGCTAGGATGTGCTGGCGCTCGAGCATCCCGACCACCCGGCGTGGGTTCCCGCGCGCGACGACCGGCAGCTGGCGGAAACCGTGCTCGTCGAGGCGCGCGAGGGCCACGGACAGCGACTCGTCGGCGAAGATCGTCACCACGCGGCGCTCGCACAGGTCCGACGCGATCGTCAGCGGCCCGAGCTGGGCTGCCGTGGACTCGTCCATCAGGCGCAGGTCCTGCAGCGAGATCAGTCCGACCATCTCGTCGCGCTCGTCGACGACCACGAAGGCGTTGGCGCGCGAGCGCGAGACGAGTGCCTGCAGGGCAGGCGCGGCGGTCGAGGCCGGCACCCCCTCGAAGCCGGGGTGCATGGCCTCCTCGGCGCTGACGCTGTCGAGGGCCGTCAGGTCGCGGCTCTCGCGCAGGCGCACGCCGCGCGAGGCGAGCTCGGCATCATCGATCGAGTGGCGCTCGAACTTGCGCGCCACGTACAGCGCTGCGGCGACGGCGAGGATCGCGGGCAGCACGGCGGTCGAGGACGAGCCCGTCAGCTCGAACACGAGGAAGATCGAGGTCAAGGGCGCGCGCACGGTCGCCGCGAGCAGCGCACCCATGCCGATCATCGCGTAGTGGCCCGGGATCGAGGTGCCCTCGTGCCACAGGCGATCCGCCACGCCACCGACGGCTGCGCCGAGGGCTGCCCCGAGCACCAGCGACGGACCGAAGATGCCGCCGGCGCCGCCGGAGCCGATCGTGAGCGACGTCGCCACGGCCTTCGCGACCACCAGCGTGCCCAGCGCGACCAGGATCGCGGCCGTGGTCGAGCGGTCGATCGAGAGCAGGACCTCGATGATCTCCTCGCCCGTGCCGAGGACACCGGGTGAGAGCAGCGCGATCAGGCCGACGAGCGCGCCGCCGAGGGCCGGACGCCACGGGGCGGGCAGGGTCGTGGCCGCGAAGCGGCGCTTGGTGGCGAAGAACAGCCGCGAGAACAGCGCGCCCACGAGCCCGCAGAGGAGGCCGAGCGCGAGGTAGAAGCCGAGCTCGCCGGCGCTCTGAAGCTCGAACGGCGTCACGTCGTACAGCGGCGCGTCCCCGCGGATCGCGCGCGCGACCACGGTGGCCGAGCCCGCCGCCACGACCACGCGCACGAAGTTCTGCAGGTCGTAGTTGCCCGCGAGCACGATCTCCTGGGTGAAGAACACGCCCGCGATGGGCGCCCCGTAGGCCGCCGCGACCGCCGCGCTCGCCCCGCAGGCGACCATCACCCGCAGGCGCTCGCCCGCGAGCTTCCGCACGCGCCCGATCCAGGCCGCGATGCCGCCGCCCAAGGACGCGATCGGTCCCTCCACCCCGGCGGAGCCACCCGAGCCCAGGGTGATGGCCGCGGCGAGCGAGCGCAGCAGGATCAGCCGCGGGCGCAGCTCCTCGACCTTCAAGTTCACCTTCTCGAGGAACGAGGGCAGCGCGTAGCCGCCGACCTCGGAGCGCGTGAAGTGCCCGAGCAGGCCGACGGCAAGCCCGCCGAGTGCCGGGGCGAGCACGAAGAGCAGTGGCTTCCAGCCCAGTCCGAGCGGCGTGAAGAGCCCGCTCGTGCCGGAGACGAACACGCTGTGCGAGAGCGAGATCAACCAGCGCAGCGAGGCGTCGAGCAGCGCTCCCGCGGCACCCACGGCGGCCGCGATGATCAGGAACTGCGTCTCGGGCGCGAGCTTGAGCCGGTTCAGCACGGGCCAATCCTAGCGGTGGACTGCGCGGGTGCGGGGGAAAGTGCCGCGGCGCGCGCCCCGCCGAGGCAGGGCACGCGCCGCGAGGTCTCCGGCGACCCGCGAGGGTCACCGGACCGGAGCGTCAGCTCACTTGACCGGGTTCTCGCCCGTCCACCACTCGATCGAGTTGAGGACGATGTAGTCGGCGAACAGGCACACGCCGTAGACCGGGATGATGTTCATGCCCAGGAACACCGCTTCGTTGACCCAGCGGTTTTCGGACACCTTCATGTTCCAGTCGTGGACGCTGTTGAAGGCCTTGTTGGGGCCGAGGCAGCTCGCGCCGAACAGGCCGAGGGCCAGCGACGCGGCGATGAAGCTCTTCTTCATGGATTGGTAATTGGAGAGAGACTGTGTTGGGATGCCAAAAAGGCTCCGCGGACACTTGCGCGACCGCCTGAGCAACTGCGGAGGCTACGGGGCGGGGGCCGTGACTTCCAGAGGCGACCGGGCGCTCAGCGCTGGAGCGATTGGAGCTCGGTGAACTCCTCGAGACCGTGGCGGCCGAGCTCGCGGCCGAGGCCGGAGCGCTTGAATCCGCCGAAGGGCGCCTGCACGTTCCACTTGCCCCCGTTGAGGTCGACCTGCCCCGTGCGGAGCGTGCGCGCGACGCGCTCGGCCCGGGCCGGATCCCCCGACCAGACCGCTCCACCGAGGCCGTAGTCCGAGTCGTTGGCGAGGGCGACGGCGTGCTCGTCGCCGTCGTGGGGCAGTATGCACAGGACGGGCCCGAAGACCTCTTCGCGGGCGATTTCCGCCGCCGGATCGGCCCCGACGACCACCGTGGGAGCGACGTAGAAGCCCCGCTCGAGGCCCGCGGGAGTCTCGGGGCCGCCGCAGGCGAAGCGCGCACCGGCCGCCTGCGCCCGGACGAGGAAGCCCCGCACGCGCTCGCGCTGGCTGGCGCTCACCAGCGGGCCGAGGCGGGTTGCCGGGGCGAGCGGATCGCCGACGCGGAACGTCGCGGCGGCCGCCACGGCGAGCTCCGTGGCCTCGTCGAGTCGCTCGCGCGGCACGAGCAGGCGCGTGAGCGCGCTGCAGGTCTGGCCGGAGTTCTGGAATGCCCCTGCGACACCCGCCGCAATGGCGCGCGCGAGGTCCGCGTCGTCGAGCACGAGGCAGGCGCTCTTCCCGCCAAGTTCGAGGGAGCAGCGGCGCAGGTCGCGCGCCGCGAGCTCCGCCACGCGCCGTCCCGCACGCGTCGAGCCGGTGAACGACACCTTGTCGATGCCGGCGTGCGTGGCGAGCGCCTCGCCGACCTCGGGACCCGAGCCCAGGACCAAGTTGAACACGCCGCGCGGGAGGCCGCAGGCCGCGACGACCTCGGCGAAGAGCAGCGCGGACAGCGGGCAGACCTCGCTCGGCTTCACGACGACCGTGCAGCCCGCCGCGAGCGCGGGCGCGACCTTGGCGACCACTTGGTGCAGCGGGTAGTTCCACGGCGTGATCGCCGCCACGACTCCGGCGCTCGCGCGCAGCACGAGCGAGTTGCCGACCTGCTCCTCGAAGCGGTAGTCCGCGAGCAGCGCCGCGTAGGAGCCGAGCACGGCGACGGGCAGGCCGGCCTGCACGCGCTTGGAGAGTTCGAGCGGCGCACCGAGCTCCGAAGTGATCAGGGATCCGAGCTCGTCGCGGCGTGCAGCCAGCGCCTTGGAGAGTGCGGAGAGGTGCGCCGCGCGCTCGGCCGGGGGTGTGCGCGACCAGCTGGGCCACGCATCGCGGGCGGCTGCGACCGCCCCGTCGACGTCGGCGCGCGAGCTCGAGCGCACGCGGGCGAGCGGCTCTTCCGTGGCGGGGTTGGTGACGAGGTGCAGGGCCTCGCCGCGGCTCTCGACCCACTGGCCGGCGACGAAGGTGCGGGTTTCGTGGCGCATGGGGCCACCCTAGCAGGCCCTTCCCCCAAGCACGCTGCCGCGGCTTCCCGCTGTGCGCCGTGGCTTCGTCTCACGCGTCGGACCGTGCCCAGCGGCCGGGCCGCCTCCGCCGCCCTCTCCGTTGCCTCTCTGGCCACGATCCGAGTCTCGCTTCGCCTCGCGGCGGAACTTTCGTGTCGGCCTGCCCGGCCCGCCGCTCGCCGCCGGAAAGCCATCCCGCAGTCAAGGGCGGGCCTTCCGCTGCCCGAAACTCCCCGCGGAGGTTCCGACCGCATGTTCTTCTGGCGCAAGCCTGTCGTTCCGCCCACGCCGCCGACCGCTCCGAGCGACCAGCGCGCGACGTACCGCCGCGGAAACGGCGGGGTCCAGCCGCTCGATTTGATCCTGCGGGTCGCGGGCCTCGCCCCATTCCGGGTCGAGCTCGCGGACCTGTCGGCCGAGGGCGCCGGAATTCGCCTGCCGCGCTTCGACCGCGTGCTGCAGGTGGGGGAGCGTGTCGAGCTCGCGATCTGCAGCGGCATGCGCGCGGAAGTCGTGCTCGCCGCGCGCGTGGTGGGCTCGCGCAAGGACGGCCCCACGCACGTGCGCTATGGAGTCGAGTTCCTCGACGCCGAGCGCGCGCTTTCCGGGCTCGATCCGGCCTATTTTCGGCACTTCAACCGCCGCCGCGAGCGGCGCGTGCCGCCGTCGCTCGACCGCCGTCCGGTGGTCCACCTGCGTTGGGGCGAGCGTAGCTGCGAGGGCCTCTTGTGCGACGTCTCCGAGGGCGGCGTCGCGGTCTCGGGGCCGGCGGACGGGCTGCTCGGGATCGAGGAACTCACCATGGTCGAGCTGCGCTTCTCCCTGCCCGGGATCGCCTCCCCCTTCGAGCTGCGCGCTTGCCTGCGCCACCGCACCCGCGGCCGCGCGCGGGTTCAGCTCGGGCTGGAGTTCGACCGGGCGGAGCGAGCCTTCGAGGCCCGGGAGGCGGAGCTGCGAGCGTTCGTGAAGGCGCGGGTGGCCGAGGCCGAGGGCTGGGAGCGTCCGAGCGGAGGCCCGCGTCCGAGCTGAGGTGCGGAAGCCGGTTCGGAAGATGACCGGACTTTAACGACTTTTCGGGACTGAAACGCGCTCCCAGCTTCGTAGGGTTCTGCCCGTGACGCCTCCGAGCCCTCCCATGAAACCGCCCGTGCCCTCGGACGAGCCGCAGCGCCTCGCGCACCTGCGCAGCTACGCCATCCTCGACACGGAGCCGGAGCAGGGTTTCGACGACTTGGTCCAGCTCGCGGCCCACCTCTTCGGCGCGCCGATGGCCTTCGTGAGCCTCATCGACGCCGAGCGCCAGTGGTTCAAGGCCAAGGTGGGGATCGAAGCCTGCGAGACCTCGCGCGACGTCGCGTTCTGTGCCCACGCCATCGTCGAGCGCCAGCCGCTGGTCGTGCCCGATGCCAGGCTCGACCCCCGCTTCGCCGCCAACGAGCTCGTGACCGGTGCGCCGCACATCCGCTTCTACGCGGGCGCGCCGCTGATCGTCGGCAACGGCAGCGCCCTCGGCACCCTGTGCGTGGTCGACACGGTCCCGCGCACGCCGTCCTCGGACGCGCTGCGCATGCTCCAGAAGCTCGCGGCGATGGTCGTCGATCGGCTCGAGCTGCGCCGCAAGCTCGAGGAGCTGCGCGTCGCCCTCGCGGCACGCGACGAGGCCGATGCGGCGCGCGAGCGCACGGTCGCGGAACTCAAGGCTGCCCTCGACCGCGTGCGCCAGCTCGAAGGGCTGCTGCCGATCTGCTCCGGCTGCCGCCAGATCCGCGATGACCAGGGCTCGTGGCGAGCACTGGAGCACTACCTCGTCGCCCGCGGCGCGGCGCGCTTCACGCACAGCATCTGCCCGACCTGCGTGCAGGTGCTCTACCCCGACCTCAACGGCGGCTAGCGCGCTGCGCCGAACACCTCGCGCGCCGCGCGGTAGGTGTTCACGTGCGCCTCGAGCGTGGGATCGATCGGGTCGCTGTAGCCGCCGCCGAGCGTCGCGACGAGCGGCAGCTTGCGCTCGCGTGCCTCGCGGAAGACGCGCCGATCGCGCTCGAGCAAGCCCGCGTGCGTGAGGGCCAGCCGTCCGAGGCGATCCTGCGCGAGCGGATCGACTCCGCCCTGATAGATCACGAAGTCCGGCTGGGCGCGCTCGTAGGCGGCCGCCATGTGCTCGTCGAGCAGGGCGAGGAACTCGTCGTCGCCGCACTGGTCGCGCAGCGGCACGTCGAGGTCGCTCACCTGCTTGCGCGCCGGGAAGTTGCGCTCGCCGTGCATCGAGAAGGTGAACACGCGGCTGTCGCGCTCGAAGATCGAGGCCGTGCCGTCGCCTTGGTGCACGTCGAGGTCGACGACGAGCACGCGCGTGGCCGCGCCGCGCGCGATCAGGTCGACGGCGGCGATCGCGATGTCATTGAACACGCAGAAGCCAGAGCCCTCGCTGCGGTAGGCGTGGTGCGTGCCGCCGGCGAGCACGCCCGCGAAGCCGTCCTCGAGCGCGGCCTGCGCCGCGAGCAGCGTGCCGCCGGCGCTCGCCAGCGTGCGCGCCACCATGGCCGGTGACCACGGGAACCCGATGCGCGCGAGGGCCTTGGGGTCGAGCGTCCCGTCGAGGTAGCCGCGCACGTAGTCGGGATCGTGGACCGCGAGCACGGCCTCGAGCGGCGCGGGGCGGGCGGGGAAGAGCTCTCCGGGCTCGAGCACGCCGTCCGCGAGCAGGCGTCCGCGCAGCGCCGCGTACTTGTGCATCGGAAAGCGATGCCCGGGCGGCAGCGGGACGGTGAAGTGATCCGTGTAGAAGACGCGCATGACGGGCCGGCGCAGGTTGTACGCGCCCGAGGCCCGCGCGGATCCTCGCTTCTCGCGCTTCCCGAACTCTGCGGCGGCTGCTACGAACGCGCCATGCAGCGCATCTGCGTGTTCTGTGGCGCGAATCCGGGCAACTCGTCCCGCTACGTCGAGGTCGCCCGCGAGCTCGGCGGCGAGCTCGCCCGGCGAGGGATCGGGCTCGTCTACGGCGGCGGCAATGTCGGCCTGATGGGGGCGGTGGCGGACGGGGCGCTCGCCGCGGGCGGGCGCGTGACCGGTGTCATCCCGCGCGCGCTGGTGGAGCGCGAACTCGCGCACAAGGGCGCGCACGAAATGCACGTCGTGGACACGATGCACCAGCGCAAGGCGCTGATGGCCGAGCTGTCGGATGCCTTCGTGGCCCTGCCCGGCGGCTACGGCACGCTCGACGAGCTGTGCGAGGTGCTGACGTGGGCGCAGCTCGGCTTTCACGCCAAGCCGATCGCGCTGTTCGACGTCGATGGCTACTGGGAGCCGCTCGGGGCCATGTTCGACCGAGCCGCCGAGCGCGGCTTCATCGGGGCCGCGAATCGTCGGCTCGTGCTGGAGGAACGCTCGCTGCCGCGACTGTTCGAGCGCCTGTCGCGCTGGCACCCAGAGCTGGGCGAGCGCTGGCTCACGGAAGCCGACCTGTAGCCGAGCCCCCGCCTGCAAGCGGCGCACCACGGACCCGTGCCCGGGGATAGGATGCGGAGCCCGGAGGTTTCGAACATGCCGCACGCCCCTCGCGAGTCCCGCTCGGCCGCTCCCGCGTTGCTCCCTGTCGCGCTCGCCGCGCTCGCGCTCTCGAGCCTCGCCAGCGCGGGCGAGCGCGCCCCGGCGCGCGTCAGCTACGACCGCGACGTGCGCCCGATCCTCACGGACCGCTGCTTCTCGTGCCACGGCCCGGACGAAGGCAAGCGACAGGCGGGCCTGCGCCTCGACACGTTCGAGGGCGCGAGCGCCGAGCGCGAAGGACGCGTCGCGCTGCGGCCGGGGCAGGCCGAGGAGAGCGAGCTGTGGCGTCGCATCACGAGCCACGACGAGCTCGTGCGCATGCCGCCTCCGTCGAGCAAGAAGAAGCCGCTCGACGAGACCGAGCTCGAGCTCGTGCGGCGCTGGATCGAGGACGGCGCGGAGTACGAGCCGCACTGGTCCTTCGTGCCGCTGCGCCGCCCGTCGGTGCCGAAGGTCGCGGACACGGCGTGGTCGCGCAGCGCGGTCGACCGCTTCCTGCGCGCGCGGCTCCTCGAAGAAGGAATCGAGCCGAGCCCGCGCGTGGAGGATGCGACGCTGCTGCGCCGCGTGTTCCTCGATCTCACGGGACTGCCGCCGACTCCGGAGGAACTCGACGCCTTCGCCGCCGACACGCGCGCGGACAAGCTCGAGCGCTGGATCGACCGCATCTTCTCCGAGGAGCCGTGGCGCTCGCGCTACGCGGAGCGCATGGCGACGCCGTGGCTCGACGCCGCGCGCTACGCCGACACGAGCGGCATCCACATGGACGCGGGGCGCCAGATCTGGCCCTGGCGCGACTGGGTCCTGCGCGCGTACCGCGACAACATGCGCTTCGACCAGTTCGTGCTCGAGCAGCTCGCCGGCGACCTGCTGCCCAACGCGACGCTCGACCAGCAGGTCGCGAGCGGCTTCCACCGCAACCACGTGACGACCGACGAGGGCGGCGCGATCGACGAGGAATACAAGGTCGAGTACGCGGCGGATCGCACGGCGACCACCGGCTCGGTCTTCCTCGGGCTCACCATGGGCTGTGCCCGCTGCCATGACCACAAGTTCGACCCGCTCTCGCAGGCCGACTACTACTCGCTCTTCTCCTACTTCAACTCGAACGAGGAACCGGGCCTGTACTCGCAGGTGCCCGACTCGAATCGAGC
>CAITGX010000325.1 GCA_903892045.1 uncultured Planctomycetota bacterium
CCCGCGATCGCCTACGGCATCGTGTTCTCGAACATCATGTCGAAGGGCGTCTACACCTTCACCGGCGGCACCGACTGGCTGGTCGGCAAGATGAAGGACGAGCTGCGCAAGAACGGCGTGGAGCTCTTCAACAACGTGCAGGTCGACCGGATCACGGTCGAGAACGGACGCGCCACCGGCGTCGTCGCGCACGGGCGACACCTGCGCTCCCGTGCGGTGCTCTCCAACGCCAACATCCGGCGCACGATCCTCGATCTCGTCGGTCGCGAGCACTTCACGCCAGAGTTCGTGCGCGAAGTCGACGCCGTGCGGCTCAACAACTCGAGTACGCAGGTCTACTTCGGCATCCGCGAGGGCTGCGAGGTTCCATGGATCACGGACCTGCTGTTCACCTCGCGCCGCGAGCGCTTCGACTCGCCCGCCCTGTGCGACTTCCATGGCCTGAGCCGCACGTTCTCCTTCTACTACCCCAAGGTGCGCCCGGAGACCGGCCGCTACGCGATCGTGAGCTCCACGAACGCGAACTGGAAGGACTGGGCGAGCCTGGACGCGGCGAGCTACGAGCGCGAGAAGGCGCGGCTCATCGAGGACACGCTCGTCGAGCTCGAGCGCTACGTCCCGCACGTGCGCTCGATCACGGACCACATCGAGGCCGCCACCCCGCGCACGTTCGAGTTCTACACGCAGCACGTGCAGGGCGCGTCCTTCGGCACGAAGTGGGAAGGACTGCGACCGAGCATGGAGCTCTCGAGCCACGTCGAGGGTCTGTACCACTCCGGCTCCGTCGGCATCATCATGTCCGGCTGGCTCGGCGCCGCGAACTACGGCGTGATCACCTCCAACAAGGTCGACCTGTTCCTGCGCGCCGCCGCGCAGGCCGCGGCGGGAGGCCGCGCGTGATGCAGAACCCCGCCGACATCGACATCCACGCGATCATCCCCCACCGCGAGCCGTTCCTGTACGTCGACCGCGTGCTCGAGCGCGAGGCCGGCCGCATGGTGACCGAGTGGGACGTGCGCGCCGACGCGCACTTCTTCCGCGGGCACTACCCGGGCCAGCCGCTCGTTCCGGGCGTGCTGATCTGCGAGAGCGCGTTCCAGGCCGGCGCGCTCCTGTGCGCCTGTGACGAGCGCGACGCGATCCCCGAGGGCGCCGTTCCGGTGCTGACGCGCATCGCCGATGCGCGCTTCCGCCGTCGCGTGGGTCCGGGCGAGACGCTGCGCTGCGAAGTGAAGCTCGACGAGCGCGTCGGCCCCGCGCGCTACATGACGGCCAAGGTCACGAGCAACGGCGAGGCGGTGCTGCGCGTGCAGTTCGTCGTCGCCGTCACCGCCGGAGGCCTGTAGTGGACTACCTCGGTCTCGCCGGCAAGCGCATCGTCGTCACGGGCGTCGCGAACAAGAAGAGCGTCGCGTGGCACGTGCACAAGCAGCTGCGCGAGTGCGGCGCCGAGGTGATTCACGTCGTGCGCTCCGACGCGCGAAAGTCGCAGCTCGAGTCCCTGCTGGCTCCGTCCCCGATCTTCGTCTGCGACGTCGAGCGCCAGGAGGAGATCGACGCGCTCGCGTCGAAGCTCGCGCCGCTCGGCCCTGTCGACGGGCTCGTGCACTCCATCGCCTTCGCGAACTACTCGCAGGGCATGCAACCGTTCGACGCGACGGCGCGCGCCGATTTCCTGCAAGCCGTCGACATCTCGTGCTTCTCGCTCGTGGCACTCTCCCGCGCTCTCAAGCCACAGCTCACTAAGGACGCCTCCGTCGTCACGATCTCGATCTCGAGCACGACGCTGGCCTCGGAGAGCTACGGCTACATGGCACCGATCAAGGCCGCGCTCGACTCGACCGTGGTGTTCCTCGCCAAGAGCTTCTCCACGACGACGAACGTGCGCTTCAACGCCGTGAAGGCCGGCCCGCTGAAGACTTCCGCTTCCGCCGGGATCCCCGGCTACCTCGACAACTACCTCTACGCCGAGGCTGCCACCCTGCGCCACTCAGCCCTGAAGACCGAGGAAGTCGCCAGCACGGCGGTCTTCCTGCTCTCCCCGCGCTCGTCGGGCATCAACGGTCAGGGGCTCGTCGTCGACGCCGGAATGGGCTTCAACTTCTTCGATCGCGAGATCGTGCGCCGCTTCAACTCTGGAGGCACGGGTTCGTGAACGGCCCGCTGGTGGTCATCGCGCCGCTTCCGCAGGTCCTGCCGCGCGGGCGCGAGCGAGTCGAGCTGCAGCGCGACCATGCGCGGCGCGCCGTGTGGGCGAGTGCGGCCGCTCAGGGCTCCCCCATCGCGGAGCTCCGCAAGGACTCGGAAGACGTTCCGCAACCCAGCCGCGGCTGGCACTGGTCGCTGAGCCACTCGCCGGCACGCGTCGCCGGAACGGTCTGGCCTTCCAGCATCGGTGTGGACGTGGAGGAGCGTCGCGACATTCGGCCCGACCTCGTGGACCGCATTCTCGACGCCGAGGAACTCGCGCTGTTCGCGGCACGAGGCGAAGACGGCTTCCTGCGCACGTGGACGGGCAAGGAAGCGCTGCTCAAGGAATTCGGCGTCGGCCTGCAGGCCCTGTCGCGTTGTCGCATCGTGCGCGTGGCCGCACAGGAGCTCGAAATGCGCTTCGATGACTTGCCGCGCATCGTGCACCAGCGCCTCTTCGCCGATCACGTCGTCTCGGTCTGCACGCCGGAAGGCGTCCAGCCCAGCTTTGTCGTGTACGAACGCCCGCTCGAGTCGCGGCGCGAGGTCGCCTCGTGACCGCGACGATCGACAGGACGCAGGCCGCCCGCGAGCTCGTGCGCGAGTTCGCCAGCGAATACCCCTTCGAGCCGCACTTCCTCGCGGTCGACGGCGGAGCGCTGCACTACATCGACGAAGGTCCGCGCGACGGCGATGTGCTGCTGTTCCTGCACGGGAACCCGACCTGGTCCTTCCTGTGGCGCAACCTCGTGCGCGAGCTGTCCAAGCGCTATCGCTGCATCGCGCCCGACCACGTCGGCTGCGGCCTGTCCGACAAGCCGCAAGCCTGGGGCTACCGGCTCGAGCAGCACGTCGCCAATGTCGAGCGCCTCGTGACGCACCTCGGGCTCGCGCGGCTCACCCTCGTTGTCCACGACTGGGGTGGCGCGATCGGCTTCGGCCTCGCCGAGCGGAGGCCGGAGCTCATCGCACGCGCCGTCGCGATGAACACTGCCGCCTTCACGGGCCTCAAGGCTCCGCTGCGCATCCGCGCCTGCCGCATCCCGCTGTTCGGGCCGGTGGCCGTGCGTGGACTGAACGCCTTCGCGCGCGCCGCCACGTTCATGGCCACGGAGCGCGGGCTCGCGCCGCTGGCGAAGAAGGGCCTGCTCGCTCCCTACTCGAACTGGCAGGATCGCATCGCGACCCTGCGCTTCGTCGAGGACATCCCGCTCTCGCCGGAGCATCCCTCGCACCCGACGCTGGTCGCGATCGAGCGCGGACTCGAGCGCCTGCGAGACCGGCCGCTGTGCCTGATCTGGGGCGAGCGCGACTGGTGCTTCACGCCCGAGTTCCGCCGCGAGTGGGAACGTCGCTTCCCCGCTGCCGAGTCCCACAAGGTCGACGACGCTGGCCACTGGGTCACCGAGGACGCGCCCGCGCAGGTGCTCGAGTGGATCTCGGCGTTCCTCTCCCGCCACCCGTCGCGACCGTGAGCGAGCCATTCAACGTCGCGCAGCTCGTCGAGGAGAACGCGCGGCGGCGTGGCGATGCTCGCGCGCTCACGGAGCCCCACGGCGCAGGCTGGCGCCACGTGACCTATCGCGAGCTGCAGCAGCGCATCGAGCGCGAGCATGCTGCGCTCGCCCACGCGGGCCTGCGGGGCGGCGACAAGGTGAGCGTCTTCGTCCGCCCGAGCATCGACTGGGTGGTCCTGATCTACGCGCTGTTTCGCCTCGGCGCCCAGCCGGTGCTGATCGATCCGGCCATGGGCCGTGCAGGCGTGCTGCGCTGTGTCGAGCGCATGGCTCCGCGCGGCTTCGTCGGCATCCCGCTCGCCTGCGCGCTGAAGCTCGTGTTTCCCGCGGCTTTCCGCTCCGTCGAGGTGTCGATCGTCCATGGCGCGCTGCCGCTCGGTGGAAGCACGCTCTCGAGCCTGCGCCGCGCAAGTCGCGCGGTGCCCGCGCCAGCCGCGACGCGCGCGGACGACGCGGCGGCCGTGCTGTTCACCTCGGGCTCCACGGGACCCGCGAAGGGAGTTCCCTACACGCACGGCATGTTTCGCGCGCAGGTCGCCGCGCTGCAGGAGCTGTATGCGATGCGAGAAGGCGATGTCGATGTCGCCTGCTTCGCTCCCTTCGCGCTCTTCGGTCCGGCCTTGGGGCTCTCGACCGTGTTGCCCGAGATCGACTTCTCACATCCCGCGCGCGCCAAGCCAGAGAACGTGGTGCGCGCGCTGCGCGAGCAGCGCGCCGTGCAGTGCTTCGGCTCGCCCGCCATCTGGCGCCGCGTCGCGCCGTGGGCCCGCGAACGCGGGATCGTGCTCGAGCACCTCGAGCGCCTGATGATCGCGGGCGCGCCCGTCCATCCGCCGCTGATCGAGGACTGCCTCTCGATCCTCGGCGCCCATGGAGACGTCCACACGCCCTACGGCGCGACCGAGTCCCTGCCCGTCTCGAGCATGAACGGTCGCGCGGTGCTCGCCGAGCATCGCGCGCGCACGGAGAGCGGCTGGGGCAACTGCGTCGGGCGGCCGGCGAGCAGCATTGCGGCCCGCGTGATTCGCATCAGCGACGAGCCCATCGAGGAATGGAACGATTCCCTGTGCGTGCAGCGTGGCGAGCCGGGCGAGCTCGTCGTCAAGGGAGCACAGGTCACGCGCGAGTATGAGCAGGAGCCCGCGCATACCGCCGCCGCCAAGATCCGCGAGGGACAGGCCGTCTGGCATCGCATGGGCGACATCGTCCGCGAGGACGACGCTGGACGCCTGTGGTTCGTGGGTCGCAAGTCGCACCGAGTGGAGTCGGCAAGCGGCACGCTCTACCCTGTCGCGATCGAGAACATCTTCAACACTCACCGGTCCGTGCGACGCTCGGCGCTCGTCGGGATCGGCGCACGCGGATCGCAAGAGCCCGTGCTCGTCGTCGAGCTCAAGAGCGTTGCCCACGCGTCGGACACGCTCGCACGCGAGCTCCTCGCGCATGGTCACCGCAATCCTGCGACGCGGCTCGTGACGCGCGTCCTGTTCCACGAGTCGTTCCCCGTCGACGTGCGCCACAACGCCAAGATCGATCGTCCAGAGCTCGCGCGCTGGGCCGCGGAGCAGCCGCGATGAAGGCGGTCGTCACGGGAGCGAGCGGCTTCCTCGGCAGTCGCCTCGCTGCGGAGCTCGTGCGCGAGGGCCATCAGGTCGTCGCGGGCTCGCGCAAGCCCGTGCCGGAGCTCGTGGCACTCGGCGCGCGCCATGCGCCGCTCGACCTCTCCGATCGCGATGCCCTGCGCAACGCGTTCAAGGACGCGGATATCGTGTTCCACGTCGCGGCGAAGACCGGCGTGTGGGGACCGGAGCGCGAGTACGTCGAGAGCAACGTGACGGGCACGCAGAACGTGCTCGCGGCCTGCGAGCAGCGCCGCGTGAAGCGCCTCGTGTACACGAGCTCGCCGAGCGTCGTGTTCGATGGCCGCGACCATGTCGACGCCTCGAACGACCTCCCCTACCCGCACGACTATCTCTGCTCCTACCCCGCCACGAAGGCGATCGCGGAGCGAGAAGTCCTCGCGGCGAACGGCCGCTGGGGCCTTGCGACGTGCGCGCTGCGCCCGCACCTCATCTTCGGTCCGGGCGACCCGCACCTCGTCCCGCGCCTGCTCGCGCGTGCGCGCGCCGGCAAGCTCGCGCGCGTAGGCGACGGCGAAAATGAAGTCACGCTGTGCGCGGTCGAGACTGCCGTCGCCGCTCACGTGGCTGCCGCGCGCGGCCTGCGACCGGACGCGCCGCACGCGGGCCGCGCCTACTTCGTCGGGCAGGAGCGCCCTGTGCGCCTGTGGGACTGGATCGATGGGCTCTTGCGCGAGCTCGGCATCGCACCCGTGCGACGACGCGTGCCGTTCTTCCTCGCCTATGCCGGGGGCACGGCCTGCGAGGCCTTGTGGTGGCTGACGCGCCTCGGAGGCGAGCCGCCGATGACGCGCTTCGTCGCCCTGCAGCTCGCGCGCTCCCACTCCTACTCCATGGAACCCGCGCGGCGCGACTTCGGCTTCCATGAGCCGCTCAGCCTCGAGGCTGCAACCGCCCGGCTGGTCACCGCGCTGAAGGCCGCTCCCCCGGCAGCCCATCCGGGCTGACACTTGCCCGGAAGGACCGAAGTTGGAAACGTGGAGCCCTGTCGGAGGTCATCTGGAAAGCCTGCGCACGTTCCTGACTCACCCTGCCACGCTTGTCTTCGGGCTGTGGCTCGCCTGCGCGCTCTTCGTGCACTTCCGTGGCCGCGTGCGCATGCGGCTCGAGCGCCAGTTGACCGAGCACTCCGGCCTGTTCGCGCCGCTCAACACGCTCTTCTATCTGTTCTCCGCGGTTCCGAAGGACCCGTTCCTGCCGCCGAGCCGGTTTCCGCAGCTGGCGAAGCTGCGCGACAACTGGAAGACGATCCGCGACGAGGCCGTGGCGGTCTACAGCGAGGGCCGGATCGACTACAACGCGGAGCAGCAGGACCTCGCCTTTGTTTCGTTCAAGAAGCTCGGCTGGAAGCGCTTCCACATGAAGTGGTATGGCGACTTCCTGCCGTCCGCTGTGCAGAGCTGCCCCAAGACCGTCGAGCTGCTGCGTTCGATTCCCGACCTGAATGCTGCGGCGTTCACGCTTCTGCCTCCGGGCTCGAAGCTCGGTCGCCATCGGGATCCGTTCGCGAGTTCCCTGCGCTATCACCTCGGACTCCTGTGCCCGCGCAAGGAAGGGTGCCGCATCTGGGTCGACGGGATCGAGTACACGTGGAAGGACGGCGAGGACTGCGTCTTCGACGAGACCTACATCCACTGGGCCGAGAACGCGACCGACGAGCCGCGCCTGATCCTGTTCGTGGATTTCACGCGCCCGCTGCACACGCCTTTCGTGCGCGCCCTGAACCAGCTCCTCGTGCGCTACGGCTACGGCATCACGGCGAGCCACAACGAGAAGCACGAGAAGCGCGGGCTGCTGAACCACATCACGCCGGTCTTCTTCCACCTGAAGGCCTTCTTTCGCGGCGTCAAGTCGCGCATGAATCGCAAGCTCTACTACGCGTGCAAGTACGCGCTGATCGCGGGGCTCGCCTGGGCCGCGTTCCACTGGGGCAGCGACTGAGCGAGCCTCTTGCCGGCTCCCGGGACGCAGCTAGCATCGGGCGCCATGGCCCTCTGGACGTGGTCCCTGCTCGCGCTCCTGCCGTGCGCAACCGCACAGGAGCGGCCAGCCGCCCATCTCGGCGAGCTGCAGGCCGGCGTCAACGCGGCCATCGATCGCGGTGTGGAGCGACTGCTCGCGATGCAGAACCGCGACGGCTCCTGGGGCAGCGACTTGCGCGAGCCCGTGGCGCACTTCGACCGGCGCAACGGCGAGACAGGGCTCGTGGTCTACACGCTGCGCAAGTGCCGCGTGAGCGCCGAGCATCCCGCGCTGCAGCGCGCAGCCGCGTTCCTCGAAGGCGGCTTTCCGACCCACAACTACTCGGTCTCGACGCAGCTGCTCGCGCTCGACGCTCTCGGCCCTCCGGAGCGCTGGAAGGACCGCATGAAGGAGCTCGTCGACTTCCTGCTCTCGACGCGCATCAAGGGCGAGGGCACGTGGGGCTATCCCAACCACGCGAGCGTGTACATCGACCTCTCGAACACGCAGTACGCGGCGCTCGGGCTGCGCGCGGCCGCGCACTCGGGCCTCAAGGTTCCGAAGGATGTCTGGACCGAGCTCGTCGAGGGCACGCTCAAGTACCAGCAGACTCCGCGGGACATCGAGGTTGCGGCGGCCGCGGGCAAGAGCTCGAGCGGCAAGCGCGAGGTGGCCGGCTTTGGCTACATGCCCGGCGAGCGCGAGACGCCGAGCGCTTCGATGACCGCCGCAGGAATCTCGATCCTCGGCATCGCCAAGGAAGGCGCAGGCCGGGACCTGCCCCCGCCCCTCGGTCGCTCGCTCGAGCGTGCGCAACGCATGGGGCTCGCGTGGCTCGAGCGCGAGTTCTCCGTCGAGGGCAATCCGCACGGCGCGCCCGCGTGGCACTTCTACTGGCTGTACGGTCTCGAGCGCGTCGGCGCCCTGATGCAGGTTGACCGCATCGGCGAGCACGACTGGTACCGGCTCGGGGCGGCTCGGCTCGTGCGCGAGCAGCGTGACGACGGCGAGTGGCGCACCGGCGGTCCGGTTGACTGGCCCGCGGAGCCCCTGCCGCTCTCGAACACGTGCTTCGCTCTGCTGTTCCTGACCAAGGCGACCGCGCCCAGTTCCGGTGGCGACAGCACGGTGCAGGACACGTGGGCCGCGGAGGCCCCCGCCGAGCCCGTCTGGCTCCGCGCAGCCGGGCGCGCGCGCATCAGCTGCTGGATCAGCGGCTTCTCGCCCGGAACCGTCGAGGCCTACGGGCACGGCGAGGGCGCGAACGCGGCGCTGCACATCGACAAGGTCGAGTTCCTCGTCGACGGCACGCTGGTGGAGACGCGCGACGTCGACGAGCTCGTGCCGTGGAAGGGCGAGCGCTTCTCGATGCAGCACGCGTTCGAGACGGACGGTCCGCACACCATGCAGGCCCGCGTGCACGTGGCGCTCCCCACGGACGTCGCGACTCCTGGCAAGAAGATCGAGGTGCTCGAGTCGGCGCCGCTCGAGGTGGTGGCGCGCGATGTCTTCCAGCCGTGGATGCTCGAGTACGCGCGCGCCTACGCGTCCAACAAGCTCGAGCAGACGGAAGTGAGCGCGCGCTGCACTTCGCAGCTCGCGAGCTTCACCCACGCCGGAGCGATCTGCGACGGCTACCAGGGCACGGGCTGGGCCTTCGCACCCACCGACTCCGATCCCTCGATCACGCTCGACCTCGAGAAGGCGCAGCGCACGAAGCTCGTGGTGCTCAGCCAGTACGACTCCAGTCGCGCCACCTTCGGCCAGCTCGGCAACATCCGGCGCATCGCGCTGTATCTCAACAAGGACACCACGCCGATCGAGTTCGAGCTCCCCGAGGACACGCTCATGAAGCATGAGCTCGCGTTGCCGAAGCCGGCCGTGGTCCGCAGCCTGCGCATCCGCGTGCTCGCGTGGGACAAGGGCAGCCTGCAGCCCGTGGGCGGCTTCTCCGAAGTCGAGCTGCGCTGAAGCGAGCGCGGCCCGCCCGGAGCTAGTCCGGACGGGCCGCGCACGAGATCTGGAGTCGCTGCTCGCGGCCGCTACTCGAGCCCGAGCGAGCGCGTGCTGCGCAGGCGGTCGAGCAGCGCCTTGAACTCGGCGAACGGCATCACCTGCTGCTCGCGCGTGCCGCGACGGCGCACGGCGACCGTGCCCTCCGCAGCCTCACGCTCGCCGGCGATCAGCATGAACGGGATCTGCTGCTGCTGCGCATCCTTGATCTTGTTGTTCATGTGGCCCGGCGCGTCCATGCACTCGACCCGGTAGAGATCGCCGCGCAGCTCCGCCTCGAGCTTCTTGCAGTACGCCGTGTGCTCCTCGCGGATCGGGATCACCGCCACCTGCTTGGGCGCGCACCACACGGGGAACTTGCCCGCGAAGTGCTCGATCAGGCCGCCGACGAAGCGCTCGAGCGAGCCGAGGATGGCGCGGTGCACCATGATCGGTCGCTTCTGCTGGCCGTCGGAGTCGGTGAAGTGGATGTCGAAGCGCTCGGGCAGGTTGAAGTCGCACTGCACCGTCGACATCTGCCACTCGCGTCCGAGCGAGTCCTTGACCTTGAAGTCGATCTTGGGCCCGTAGAACGCGCCACCGCCCTCGTCGAGCTCGAGCTTGAGCTTGACGCGATCCGCCGCGCCCTGCAGCGCCCTCGTCGCGCGCTCCCAGATCGCGGGCTCGCCGATCGCCTTCTCGGGCCGCGTCGCGAGGTAGGCCGTGTAGGTGTAGCCGAAGGTGCGCAGCACCATGTCGATGAGCTCGACGACGCCGGCGATCTCCTCCTCGAGCTGGTCGGGCGTGCAGAAGATGTGGCTGTCGTCCTGCGTGAAGCCGCGGACGCGCATCATCCCGTGCAGCACGCCGGAGCGCTCGAAGCGGTACACGGTGCCGAGCTCCGCCATGCGCAGCGGCAGGTCGCGGTAGCTGTGGGCGCGCGTGGCATAGATCATCACGTGTCCGGGGCAGTTCATCGGCTTCACGCGGTAGCGCGCGTTCTCGATGCCAAAGCCCTCGTACATCATGTCGCCGTAGTTCTCGAGGTGGCCCGAGGTCTTGAACAGGTCCTCGCGCATGACGTGCGGCGTGTACACGAAGTCGTAGCCGCGCCGCGTCTGCTCCTGGAACATGAACTCCTCGATCGCGCGACGGACCGCACCGAGGTGCGGGTGCCAGAACACGAAGCCCGAGCCGGCCTCGGCGTGCGTGCTGAAGAGATCGAGCTCGGTGCCGAGCTTGCGGTGGTCGCGCTGCTTGACCTCCTCGAGCCACGCGAGGTGCGCATCGAGGTCCTCCTTCTTCCAGAAGGCGGTGCCGTAGATGCGGCGCAGCATCGGGCGCTTCTCGTCGCCACGCCAGTACGCGCCGGCGATGTTGAGCAGCTTGAAGTGGAAGCCGCGATCGAGGCGGTCCACGTGCGGGCCCTCGCACAGGTCCTCGAAGTCACCGTGGCTATAGAAGGTGATCGTCTCGCCTTCGGGGATCAGGTCGACGGCCTCGACCTTGTAGGTCTGGTCCTTCGCGCCAAGGCGCGTCTTCGCGTCGGTGCGCGAGACTTCCTCGCGCACCAGCTCGGGCGTGCGCTTGGCGATGCGCTCCATCTCCTTCTCGATCTTGCGCAGGTCCTTGTCCTCGACCGGCTCGGGGAGCTCGATGTCGTAGTAGAACCCGTGCTCGATCGCGGGGCCGAAGCCGAACTTCGCGCCGGGGTAGAGCTTCTGGACGGCGCTCGCCATCAGGTGCGAGACCGAGTGGCGCAGGGTGGAAAGCGGGAACGGCCCGTTGTCGCGCGGATCGTGCTCAGAGCACATGCAAGCTGTCTCCTTCCCTCGGGTCCTCCCGGGGGCGTGTCCGTCGCAACCTGCGACGGCCTCTCCCGGACCTTTGGACGTCCTCGGGGCCGACCTGGCCTCGCGACGGCGCGCCTCCTCCGGGGGGAAGCGCTGGAAAAGAGTAGAGGCCGTCGCATGCGCGAACCAGCGTTTCGACCCGGGCGATACCGATGGGGAATCGGCGGAAGAAGAGGGTGGGGAGAAGACAGCCCTGAGTCGTTGCGTTGTTTCGGAGGCCTGCGACGGCCGTGCCCTACCTTTCGGCGGGAACCGGCCTGAGCCGTAGGAATCCGAGGCGCTCCGTGGGACGTGTCCCAGAACTGAAAAACACCCTCCCACGCCACGAAAACCGGGGCACGCCGGGCCAGCACAAGGCTCCGCCCGCCGCGGGCTCGGAGTCCCCCTAGCGCGGCTCGCGCCGCCAGACCTTGACCTCGAGCTCGAGCTCGACGCCGGTCTGGCTCGCCACCTCGGCGCGCACTTCCTCGATCAGGCCGAGGATGTCGTCCGAGCTCGCGTGGGCGCGGTTGATCACGAAGTTGCCGTGCTGCGGGCTCACATACGCGTCGCCGCGCTCGCGGCCCTTGAGGCCACAGCGCTCGACGAGCTGGCCCGCGGACAGGCCGCCGGAGCGCTGCTTGTCGGGGTTCTTGAACACGCAGCCCGCGGACCACTCCATCACCGGCTGCACCGCGTTCTTCTCGAGCAGGTACTGCTTCGCGCGCTCGCGAACCTCGGCGCGCGTCTGCGGCACGAGGCGCAGGATCGCGCCCGCGACCACGCGCTCGCCGAGCCCGCCATTGCGGTAGCGCGGCGTGCACTCCGCGCGCGGGAGGTCGAGCATGCGGCCGTCCGGCTCGATCACGCGCACGACTTCCACGGAGTCCCACATCTCTCCGTAGCGTCCGCCGGCGTTCATCGCCACGCCGCCGCCGAGCTGTCCCGGCACGCCCGCGAGGCACTCCATGCCCGAAAGCCCGAGCTCCGTCGCCGTGCTGCAGAGCTTCTGCAGGGTCGTGCCGGCCCAGACCACGAGCCGCGGGTCCTCCGCCGGAGGCACGTGCACGAGCTCGCTGCGCTGGCTCTCCTCTTCGAAGCTGGCCGAGCCGCGCACAGGCCGGAAGCAGCGCTTCATGCGGTCCGTGGTGATCACCACGCAGTCGTGCAGGCCATCCTCGATGATCATGTTGCAGCCGCCGCCGAGGATGCGGGGCACGAAGCCGCGCTCGCGCGCCGTCACGATGGCGAGCTGCAGCTCCTCCGGCGTCGCCGGCTCGAGGAGCCAGCGCGCTCGCCCGCCGACCCGCATGTAGGTGCGGTCGCGGAGCTCCGCGTCACGCAGCGCGGCGACGGGCCAGTTCAAGGATGAGGTCGTCACGGACGTCCACGATGTCGCCGGCGCCGAGCACGAGCACGGCGCAGTCCCCACGCAGGCCTTCGCACAACGCCTCGACCGCGGAACGGCCGCTGCCACCACAGTGCGCGTCGACATTGGCTGCGCGCAGCCGATCGACGAGGTCCGAGGCGCCCGCGGCGTTCTCGCCATCGACGTGCGCACGCGCGCCGTAGACGTCGGCGACGACCACGCGGTCCGCGCGGCGCAGCGAGTCGGCGAACTCCGCGAGGAAGCGCGCCGTGCGGCTGTGCTGGTGCGGCTGGAAGAGCACGTGCAGCTTGCGGCCGGGGAACACGCGGCTCGCGGCCTCGAGCGTGACGTTGACCTCGGTCGGGTGGTGCGCGTAGTCGTGCACGACCTCGACGCCACCGTGGGAGCCCCACGACTCGAAGCGCCGCTGGCTGCCGCAGTACTGCTCGATCCCGCGGGCGGCGTAGAACGCGGCCTCGTTGGGATCCATCTTCCACTCGCGCGCCACCAGACCGACCGCGAGGGCGATCGCGCAACCGGCGTTGAGCGCGTTGAAGTTGCCAGGGACGCCGAGGTTGACCGGGCCGACCTCGAAGCCGGGGCCGCGCATGCCGAAGGTGAAGTAGCCGCTGCGCTCGCGCAGCAGCGCGACGTCGAAGTCACGCTTCATGCGCCACACCGGAGCGCGCGCAGCCTGCTCGACCGAGCGGGGCACGTCGGCGCCGAGGACGAGGAGGCCGTTCACCGGAGCGCGCTCGACGAAGCGCGCGAAGGCGCTCTTGATCTGCTCGAAGTCGCCGAAGTAGTCGAGGTGATCCGCTTCGACGTTGGTGACGATCGAGCCGTGCGGCGAGAGGTTCAGGAACGAGCGGTCGTACTCGCAGGACTCGACCGCGAACCAGCCACCGTCGTCGTGGATGGCCGCGTTGGAGGCGACCTTGCGGCACACGCCGCCGACGATGGCGCCCGGCTGCGGGAGCGAGCCGTCGGACACCGAGAGCGCGAGCCCGCGCAGGGCGTGGTAGAGCATCCAGCTCGTGGTGGTCTTGCCGTGCGTGCCGGCGACACCGAGCGTGCGGCCGAACGGCGTGATGCGCCCCAAGGCCTCGCTGTACTTGAGCACCGGGATGCCGCGCTCCATGGCCTCGCGCACCGCCGGACTCTGCAGCGAGATCGCGGCCGAACGCACGACCAGCTGGACGTCGCGCGGCAGGCGCGCAGTCTCCTGGGGCGACACCTCGACCTCAACGCCGAGGGAACGCAGGAGCTTCACGTGCTCGCTCTCGGAGCGGTCGTGGCCGCTGAGCACGTGCCCGTGCGCGACGAGCACGCGCGCCGCTCCCGAGACCCCCGCCCCACCGGCGCCGAGCAGGTGGATGCGCTGCGGCAAGACCGAGATCGGACGGCAATGGCGCGGAGCGCGCGGCCGGAAGTCGGCGAGGCGCGCGAGGAACGGATCGGGGCGAGTCATGCCTTGTTCGAGCATCGGGCCAGATATCTCCTTCGCGGGGCGCGGACTCAAGCGTTCGCCGCGAATTCGCGGCTCGAACGCGCCAGCGGCGCCAGTTCCTTCCAGATGCGCTCCGCCGCGTCGAGCGGCAGCACGCGTTCGAGCACCGCCGCGCGGCGGGCGAGTTCGGGTTCGCCGCTCGCGAGCGTGCGTTGCACGAGCTCGCGCGCGAAGCTTGCATCGAGGCGCGACTCGGCGACGAGCTCGACACCTTCGCCGAGCTCGCGCGCGTTGCGCTCCTGATGCCGGTCCGCGTGATGCGGGTACGGCACGACCCACGCGGGGCGACGCAGGGCCGCCACTTCCGCCAGCGTCGAGGCGCCGCCGCGGCACAGCACCAGCGTGGCCGCCGCGAGCGCGCCGTGGACATCGTGCACGAACTCGAGCTTGCGATAGCCCGCGCGCTCCTCGGCACCCTGCCCGATGCGACCCGGTCCGGTCTGGTGAAGCACCTGCACGCCTTGGCGCAGGAACTCGCCCAGCTGCGTGGCGACGAACGTGTTGAGAGCGCCCGCGCCCTGACTGCCGCCGAGCACGACGAGCAGCGGTCGCTCGGGAACGAAGCCCAGCGCCGCACGCGCAGAGCGCTGGCGTTCCGCGCTCACGGCACCGGCAGCGAACTGCGGCGCGAGCGGCGGTCCGCACAGCACGTCCTTCGCGCTCGTGCGACCGCCCGGCAGCGTGCCGCGCCAGGCATGGAAGACGCGCGCCGCGAACGGCGCCAGCCAGCGCGTCGCCTTGCCGCGCACGGCGTTGATCTCGAGCAGCGCGACAGGGATCCCCAACGTGCGAGCCGCGACGACCGCAGGCAGGCAAGTGAAGCCGCCGAGGCCCACGAGCACTTCGCTGCCGTGGGCGCGCAGGGCCGCGCGAGCGGCGCGCACGGCGGGCAGCGTGCGCAGGGCGAGTCCGCTGATGCGCGGCGCACCGCCACCATCGGGCTCGAGAGCGAGGGCCACGCGCTCGAGCGGGATCGAGCCGAGCTCCTCCGCGAGGCCCGCGAAGGCGCGCTGCTCGACCGGCCGTCCCGTGCAGAACCACAGGACGTCGGCCAGGTTGCCGGGATGCTGGGCGAGCAGGTGGCGACCCGGCACGATGTGGCCGCCGGTGCCGCCACCCGCGAGCGCGATGCGCAGGCCGGGGCGACGCGCGGCGGAAGGCAGGTGGTGCGAACGGTCCATCGAATCCGACGACGCAGCGTCTCGGTTGGCGTCGACGACTTCAAGCACCGTGCTCACTCCCCTGCCCTCCTCGCGATCCCCGGTTTCGACTACAGGCCGGGCGCGTTGCCCGGCGTCCATTCGGCCTCGGCCAGGCTGGCCGACACCGCGACGGTGCCGGCGGCCGGGCCCTCGTCCGCCACGCGCAGCTCGGCGCGGTACGGACCCAACCAGCCCTCGAGCAGGAGTCGGATCGACCCCTCGAGGTGCAGTCCCACCACGAACATGCAGCCCGTGAGGAACAGGATCTTGAAGCGCTCGCTCACTGGACGAGCGACTTGCCCGAGGTGCGGGGGCTCCAGCCCGTCGTCGTCTCGCGCGACTCGGCCTTGGCGACCGTCGTGCCCTTGGGCAGCGCGATCTCGGCGCCGACCTTGAGGCGATCGGGGTTGAGGCCGGGGTTCAGGTCGCGGATCTCGGTCCAGCGGCCGGCGTCGCCGAGCTCGCGGCTGGCGATGCGCGAGAGCGAGTCGCCGCTCTTCACGACGTAGGTGCGGCCCGTGGCCGGCTTGCTCTTCGGGGCGTCCTTCTTGCCTTCGCTGCGCGGGGCGCTGGCGGCGACCGCACGGCCACCGGCGGGCAGGTTCAGGGTCGTGCCGACCTTGAGGTTGTTCGGGTTGATGTTCGCGTTGAGCGACTGGATCTCGGTCCAGCGCGAGGCCGAGCCGAGCTCGCGGCTGGCGATGCCGCCGAGAGTGTCGCCGCTCTTGACCGTGTAGGTGCGCGCGCCGCCGGCCGTGACCGGAGTCGCGACCATGTCGCCCGTGCGAACGACCGGAGCCGGCGCGCTCGGAGCGGGCTGGGCGCCGATCACCGGGAACGTGTTGGAGGGCTGAGCGCCGAGCGGCTGGATCGGGGTCAGGATCGGAGCCGGAGCGCCACCGGCGAGCGGAGCGCCGCCGATCGGCGCGGCAGTGGTGCCGTCGAGGACGATCGGGGTGACGAGCGGATCGGTGCCGGTCGAGATCGGCAGGCCGCCGAGCTCGCCCGCGACCTCGGCCGGGGTCACGCTGCCGTCGGCCGACGGCGGCGTGTAGGGACCGCGGCGCAGCTTGGACGCGTCGGCCGTGGTGGCCTCCGCATCCTTCTTCTCCCAGAACTTCCAGCTCGAGCCTTCGCCCCACAGGGAGACGGCCAGGATGGTGACGAGGAGGACGACCAGGGCGATGACGCCGTAACGTTCGATCTTCTGCATGAATGGGACTCCGTTTGGGTGAGTGAGAGAGGCAGTCGTCACGCGCGCGTGACGACCTGTTCGCGTTCGAGAGACCAGCGGCGGGCCGCGCCGAGGGCGAGGCCGACACCGAGAGACGAGACAATCAGGGACGTGCCGCCGTGCGAGAGGAACGGCAGCGTCATGCCCTTGGGCGGCGCCAGCCCGGCGACGATCTGGACGTGCAGCATTCCCTGCAGGCAGGTCGAGATCATCAGCCCGAACGTCGCCAGCGCGTCGAAGCGGTCCTTGATCGAGAGCACGAGGCGCAGGCCGTACCACAGGAGCGCCACGAACAGCCCGATCACGAGCAGCATCCCGAAGAATCCGAGTTCCTCGCCCACCTGGGCGAACACGAAGTCGGACTCGAGGTAGGGCACGCCGTGGTTGCGCAGCGGCCCGTGCGCGTAGCCGACACCGAACAGGTCGCCGCTCGCGATGGCGGACTTCGCGTCCGTCACCTGCTGGTTGTTGTGGGTGCCGAAGAACATCAGGATGCGCTTGCGGATGTAGGGAATCAGCGTGAAGCCGATCACCATCAGCGACGTGCCGGCCACCGAGAGCGGCATGAACACGTGACGCGTGTGGGCCCCGCCGATCCACAGCGTGGCCGCGGCGCACAGGAACAGCAGGCTCGCTCCTCCGAAGTCCGTCTCGATCGCGACCAGACCGGCGTAGAAGCAGATCATCGCGAGCACGGGGACCACGCCCTTGCGCCAGTCGGTGACCAGCGGACCGAGCTTCGTGCAGCGGTCGGCGACCCACACCACCAGCACGATGCGCGCGAGCTCGGACGGCTGGAACTTGACCACGACGAGGTCGATCCAGCGATGCGAGCCGTTGATCTGCGAGCCGATGCCAGGCACGAACACGAACAACAGCAGGATCGCCATCCCGATCATCAGGGCCGGGATGTAGCGCCGCACTCCAGCGGTGCCGATGCGTGCCGCGAGCAGCATCACGGCGATGCCGCCGGTGCGGAACAGGACCTGCTCGAGCAGCTCGCTGGTGAACTCGGCCGGAGCGAGCGTGGTGGCCGCGTGGCTCGCCTGCACGAGCATGCCGAGCGCGGAGAGCGCGAGAACGCAGCAGAAAATGGCCACGGACGGCGCGACCGGGTCGTGGCGCTCGACCTTCTGGTGGATCTCGCGCAGGCGCTCGAAGATCGTGGTCTGGTGCTCGCGGGCGACACCTACACCACCGGTTGCGGTCGCAAGGAGGGAACGAGTGCTTTCCATGGCTCTCTCCTCAGCGCACCTTCAACAGGGCGAGACTGGCCGTCGCGCACAGTGCACAGACGATCCACAGGCGGGTCGTGACGGTGACCTCGTGCCAGCGATGCGCAGCGCGCTGCGCCTTCACGTCCGCCGGAAGCTCGAAGATCGCGCCGTAGAGCTGCAGGCCGTGGTGAAGCGGTGCGACGGTGAAGACGCGCTTCCCGCCCGTGCGCTTGTAGTAGACCTTCTGAATCCAGCTCGAGCCGAGCTCTGCAACGAACACGAGCGCGATCAGCGGCAGCACCAGCTCCTGCTTGGCGACGACCGCCATCCAGCCGAGCAGGCCACCGAGCGGCAGCGAGCCCGAGTCGCCCATGAACACGCGCGCCGGGAACGCGTTGTACCAGAGGAAGCCGAGGCAGGCGCCGCACATTGCTCCACCGACGACGGCCATCTCGGAAGCGGCCTTCACGTGCGGGATCGCGAGGTACTCGGTCCAGTCGGGACGACCGGTGACGTAGCAGAAGATCATCAGCGCGAGCCCGCTGATCAGCGTGCAGCCCGCGGCGAGACCGTCGAGACCGTCGGTGATGTTGACCGCGTTCGACGAGCCCGCGACGACGAG
>CAITGX010000326.1 GCA_903892045.1 uncultured Planctomycetota bacterium
AGGGCAAGCCGGAGCCGGTCCAGTTCGTCGACGGCGACCCCGACGCGATTCCGCGCTAGCCTGTGCACCCCATGAAGCTGTTCCTGCCCCTGTTGCTCGCCGCGAGCTCGCTGGCGTTCCTCGCCCCCTCGGAAGTCTTCGCCCCCGACACCGCGGACGGCGCTGACCGTGGGGCACAGGGGGAGGCGCGCGAGGACCACGGACCGCTCGAGGAGCGCATGCACGCCATGGAGGACTCGATCCGCGCCCTGCGGCGCTCGCTGCGCGAGCCTGCGCGTCAGGCGGAGTCGCTCGCGAGCCTCGCGAAGCTCGAGGCCGACATCATCGCGGCCAAGTCCGAGACGCCGCGCATGGCGCCCAAGGTGCCCGAGGCGGAGCGGCCCAAGTTCGTGGCCGACTACCGGCGTGAGATGATCCGCATGCTCGAGCACGCGCTCGCGGTCGAGAAGGCCGTGCTCGACGGCAAGCAGGAGGAGGCCCTCGCGGCCTTCGAGGCCCTGCGCGGGCTCGAGGATCCGGCTCACGCGCGCTTCACCGAGGAAGAGCAGTAGCCCCGCCCGCCTTGCCCCGCCGCTCGCCAACACGGGAGGCGGCCTGTCCGTAGCCGCCGTCCAAGATCCCCCTCGGTTCGCCCCCGCGAGACCGCCCAGCCCCGCGCGATGACCAGCATGGAATCCCAGTCCTACGCCAACGCCGCCGCCGCCCGCGAAGGCGCCTTCCTCGGTGACCTGACGCGCGCCCTCCACGAGGTGATCATCGGACAGGACGAGCTCGTCCACGGGCTCCTGATCGGCCTGCTGACGGGTGGCCACGTGCTGCTCGAGGGCGTGCCCGGCCTGGCCAAGTCGCTGGCGGTCTCGAGCCTCGCCGGCGCCGTGCACGGCAGCTTCCGGCGCATCCAGTTCACGCCCGACCTGCTGCCCTCCGACCTCGTCGGCACCGAGATCTACAACGCGCGCGAGGGCACGTTCTCGGTGCGCAAGGGTCCGCTGTTCGCGAACTTCGTGCTCGCCGACGAGGTCAACCGAGCGCCCGCCAAGGTGCAGTCGGCGCTGCTCGAGTCGATGCAGGAGCACCAGGTCTCGATCGGAGGCGAGAGCTTCGCGCTGCCCGCGCCGTTCCTCGTGCTCGCGACCCAGAACCCGCTCGAGCAGGAGGGCACGTACCCGCTGCCCGAGGCCCAGCTCGACCGCTTCGCGCTCAAGCTCGTCGTGCGCTATCCCTCGAAGGAAGAGGAGCTGCGCGTGCTCGAGCGCATGGCGAAGACCGAGAACGCTCCCAAGGTGCGCGCGGTGGCGACGCTCGAGCAGATCGTCGCGGCGCGCGCGGCGATCGACACGGTCAAGCTCGACCCGCGCCTGCGCGAGTACATCGTCTCGCTGGTGCACGCGACGCGCGAGCCCGCCTCCGTGGGCTTGAAGGAGCTCGTCGGCCGCATCCGCTACGGCGCGAGCCCGCGCGCGACCATCTGGCTCGCGCTCACCAGCCGCGCCAACGCCTTCCTCGACGGCCGCGACTTCGTGACGCCCGCCGACATCAAGCGCATCGCGCCCGATGTCCTGCGCCACCGCGTCGTGCCGACCTACGAGGCGGAGGCTGAGGGTCTCACGAGCGACAAGCTCGTCGCGCGCGTGCTCGAGACGGTCGCGGTGCCCTGAGGAGCGCCCCCGTGGTCGGAGAACGTGCCACGTCGGCGGACCTGCTGGCGCCCGAGCTGATGGCGCGGGTGAGCCAGATCCAGGTTCGCACGCACCGCATGGTGAACGACGTCCTGTCGGGCGCGTACCGCAGCACGTTCCGCGGCTCCGGCGTCGAGTTCGAGGAAGTCCGGCCCTACCAGCCCGGCGACGACGTGCGCACGATCGACTGGCTGCGCACGGCGAAGTCCGGCGAGCCGTTCGTGAAGAACTACGTCGAGGAGCGCGAGCTGACGCTCGGATTCCTCGTCGACACCAGCCTGTCGATGGACTTCGGCTCGCGCAGCTGGACCAAGCGCGAGGTCGCGGCCGCCCTGTGCGCGCTCCTGTCGTTCGTGGCCCAGCGTGCGCAGGATCGCGTCAGCCTGACGCTGTTCGGCGCGCAGCCCGGGATGCACCTGCCGCCGCGCAAGGGCGCCGGTGCAGTCGCGCGCGTGATTCGAGAGGTCATCGCGGCGGAGCCGACCGAGGGCGGCACGAACTTCGCGGCCGCGCTCGAGCACCAGGAGCGCCTGCTGCGCCGGCGCGCGATGCTGATGGTGGTGAGCGACTTCGAGGGCTTCGATGCGGAGGCCGCGGAGAAGCTCGGACGGCTCGCGCGCCGTCACGATGTGATCGCCGCGCGCGTCGTCGATCCGCTCGAGCGCGAGATTCCGGCTGCGGGGCGCATTTGGCTGCGCGAGGTCGAGGGCGGGCGGCTGGTCGAGGTCGACACGCGCTCGGGCGAGGTCCGCGCGGCCTGGAAGCGCGAGCACGAGCTGCGCACGGCGGCGCTCGCGAGCGAGCTCACGCGCTGCGGAGTCGACCTGCTCGAGCTCACGACCGATGGCAACCTGAGCGTCGCGCTCGCGGATCCGCTCGCACGCTACTTCTCCATGCGCCGTCGCAGGCAAGCGAGGCCGGCGTGATCGCGACGCTTGTCCTCGCGTGGATCGCGCAGGAGGCTGCGCCCGTGCCCGCTCGCGTCCGCTGGGAGCTCGCTGCCGCGAGCGCGGGCGTCGGTGAGGGCGTGGAGGCGCTGCTCGTCGTCGAGCATGCGGCGGGCGCGCGCGCTCGGCTCTCGACCGACTGGGCTGACCGCGACTACTCCTGGCTGGAGCTTTCGCCTGCGCGCCTCGACGTCGGCTCGAGCGCGAGCGCGACGCGCTGGCGTGTCGAGCTCGCCTCGCTCGAGGCAGGTGAGCGCGAGCTGCCCCAGCCGGCGATCGAGGTCGAACTGCCGGGCGGCACGAAGGCGACGCTGGAGTACGAAGTGCGCTCCCTGCGCTTCCAGCCGGCCCTGTTCGACGGCGAGGACGCTCCGCGCGAGCCGCGCGACTTCCGGCCGGCGGAGCCGGAGGAGACCGCGGCGAGCTGGACGTGGTACGCGGCCGGTGGGCTGGCACTGGCGCTTGCGGGCGCGGCGTGTGGCTGGCTCCTGCGCTCGCGTCGCAAGCCCGTCGAGCCTCCGCCGAGCGCGGCCGCGCGTCTCGCGGAGCTCGGCACGCGCAAGCTCGACGATCCGGCCGTCGTGCGGGAGCTCTACTACGACCTCTCGCGGCTCGTGCGCCGGGAGCTCGACGCGCGCGCGGGCGAGCGTCGGGACGCACGCACCGACGAAGAGTGGCTCGCGAGCGCGCGGATCGCGCTCGCTCCCGAGGTTGCGACGGCGCTCGAGGAACTGCTCGTCTCCTGTCGTGGTGCGAAGTACGCGGCCGCGCGTCCCACCGAGTGGGCGGTGCGCGAGGATCTCTCGCGCGCGGCTCGAGTGCTCGAGGGCGCCGCGAGCGGAGCCAGGAGCGCCGCATGACGCCGTTGCTCGCGCTTGTGCAGGCCGCGCCGGTGATCGAAGGTGTGAAGAGCGCCGCCGAGGCGCGCTACCACCTATGGGGCGAGCTCTACCTCGCCGATCCGTGGTTTCTCGCGCTCGTGCCTCCGGCGCTCCTGCTGCTCGCGTGGGGACGCTCGCGACGCGGGATCGAGCCCGGGCGCGTGCCGGTGCTGCCGGTCGCACCGCTGCCGCGCACGTGGAGCCAGCGTCTCGCCTGGGTCCCGCCGCTGCTGCAAGCCGCCGCGATCGTGCTCGTCTGCATCGCGCTCGCGCGACCGGTGCGCGGCAACTCGGTGCGCCAGACGATCTCGGAGGGCATCGACATCGCGCTCGTCGTCGACCGCTCGGGCTCGATGAAGTACGACGACCTCGAGCCGGGCAAGACGCGGCTCGACGTCGCGAAGGAGGTCGTCGGCGCCTTCGCCCAGCGGCGCATGACCGATCGCGTCGGAGCTTCCGACAGCTGCGCGCTGCTGACGTTCGCGCAGTACCCGATGCTCCTGTGCCCGTTCACGCTCGACTACGGCGCGTTCGAGGGCTTCCTCGACACGGTCCAGTACGTGCGCAACGAGATGGAGGACGGCACGGCGATCGGTCGCGGTCTCGCCAAGGCGGTGTCGATTCTCGCCGAGACCGACGCGAAGTCGAAGGTCGTGGTGCTGCTCACCGACGGCGAGAACAACGTGCCGGACATCCTGCCGCTCAAGGCCGCCGAGCTCGCGCGCGAGAAGGGCGTCAAGGTCTACACGGTGCTCGCCGGTCGCTACGCGTTCCAGGAGGACGTCTTCGGGCGTGTCTATCGCACCGAGCGCGAGCTCGACGCGACCGAGCTCGAGCAGATCGCCGAGCTCACCGGCGGTCGGTTCTTCCGTGCCAAGGACCGCGACTCGCTCGATCGGACCTACGCCGAGATCGAGCGCCTCGAGCGCACGGAGCGCCGGGAGGAGCGCTACACGGAGACGTTCGACCTGTACTTCGAGTTCCTGCTCGCGGGCCTGTGCGCGTACCTCGCCGCCTGGGCCAGCGCGGCGACGTGGGCGAGGAGGCTGCCGTGAGCGTGGCGCTCGGATTCCTCGGCTTCGACCTGCTGCGGCCAGGGCAGCTTGCGTGGCTCGCAGCGGCGTTGGCGCTCGCGCTGGTGGGCTGGCGTGCGCTGCGGCGTCGTCGGCTCGAACGTGAGACGCTCGTCGCGGCCCGTCACAAGCAGCGCTTCCTGCCCGGCTTCTCCAAGTCGATCGCGGCTCTCCGGGTGACGCTCGCGGCACTGGCCGCGCTGTTTCTCGCGCTCGCCGTGGCCGGACCGGTGCGCGGCTACACGGAGAAGTCCGTGGCGCGGCGCGGACTCGACCTCGTGGTGTGCGTCGACACCTCGCGCAGCATGCTCGTGCGCGACCTCCGTCCCGATCGGCTCACTCGCGCCAAGCGCGAGGTGGCGGGTCTGGTCGAGCGCATGCATGGCGACCGTGTCGCCCTCGTCGCGTTCGCAGGCGAGTCGCGTGACGTGTCCCCGCTGACCCACGACCGCACGACGCTGCGTGCGTTGCTCGAGCGCGTCGACACGAGCGAGAACACCAAGGGCGGAACGGACCTCGGTGCGGCGCTGAATCACGCCCTCGCGCTGTTCGACGGCCGCAGCGGCTCGCACGAGGCGATCGTGCTGCTCACCGACGGCGAGGACCTCGAGGAGCAGGGGCTCGAGGCCGCGAAGGTGGCTGCCGAGCGCGGCATTCGCGTCTACGTGGTCGGCATGGGCACCGAATCCGGCGGCAAGA
Source organism: uncultured Planctomycetota bacterium (assembly GCA_903892045.1). Lineage (GTDB taxonomy): Bacteria > Planctomycetota > UBA1135 > UBA1135 > F1-120-MAGs118. The sequence goes on from CAITGX010000326.1 coordinate 5,280, forward strand.
TCCCGCAAGTGGACGCCAACGGTCGCGAGAGCTTCGTGACCGACGAGGATGGGCGCGAGGTGGTCTCCAGCCTGCGCGACGCGAGCCTGCGCGAGATCGCGCGCGCCGCGGGTGGCGAGTACATCGCCGCCGGGCAGTCCGCCGTGCCGCTCGAGGAACTCTACGAGCAGCGCATCAATCGTCTCGAAGGCCGCGAGCTAGATGGCGGCCTCGAATACGTTCCCCACGACCGCTACCAGTGGTTCGGCGCGCTGGCGCTGGCCTGCATGGTGATCGAGGGTGCGTTGCGCGAGCGGCGCAAGCCTCGCAGCGGAGGTCGCGCGTGAGGGCCCTCTTGCTGCTCGCGCTGGCGCAAGTCGCGCCGGTTTCGCCGCCGCCGCAGGGCGCCCTTCCCGTGCCGCAGGCCGCGCAGGTGGAGGCTCCGAAGGTGACGGCCTATGCCGGCACGCTGCGAGCCGGCCGGCTCGAACTCGCGCAGCTCTCCAAGCGCGGCGAGCACGCTGCGGCACGCGATCTCGCGGCCGCGCTGCTGGCCAAGCCGGACTTCGAGGCGCAGCCCGAGCTCGAGCGCGCGGAGGCCTTGTACGCGATCGGCCTTGTGTACGGTCGCGCGCGCGAGATTCCCGAGGCCGTCGAGCACTTCCATCGCGCCACCGGTCTCGCCGGGTCGGGGGAGCTCGGTCGCGCGGCGGCCTTCAACGCTGCGACCTTCCTGTTGCAGGGGGCGGAGAGCCTGCGGGCGCAGATTCCGGAGATTCGCGAGAAGCTTGGTCTTCCGCCGCTCGAGCCCGATCCGTCTGCTGCCGCGCCGGGCGGGGCAGGGGAACAGGCGCCCGATCCGTTGACGCTCGCGCGCGAGGCGTACCTCTACGCGCGCAAGGAACTCGCGACCGCGCTGCGCGCCGAGCGTCTCGCGGAGGACGTGCGGGCGAATCTCGAGCTGTGTGTCCGGCGGCTGCGCGAGCTCGACTCGATCGAGCAGCAGCGCGAGGACGAGCAGCAGGAGCAGCAGCAACAGGACCAGCAGGACCCGCAGAAGGGCGAGAACCAGCAGCAGGATCCGTCGCAGGACTCGCAGCCCAAGGACGATTCCGAGGAGCAGAAGGACCCGCAGCAAGAGGATCCCGGCCAGCAGCAGGATCAGCCCCCGCAGGAGCCGAAGCAGGAGCCCGGGGAGCAAGAAGAGCAGAAGGACGAGCCGGCGAAGGAGGCGCAGCCGGACGCCGCGCAAGAGGAGCGTCCGCTCTCGCCCGAGGAAATGCAGCGCTTGTTGCAGCAGCTCCAGCAGATCGACGAGAAGGCCAAGGCGGTCGAGGCGATGCTCCGCGAGCGTCGTCGGCAGCCGGTGAAGAGGGACTGGTGAAATGAACGCGTCGTGTCGTCGCGCGCTGGTCGCGCTGTTCGCGCTGTGCGCCCTGCTCGCGCTCGCCGTGCCGGCTCCCGCCCAGAGCGGGAACGGTGGCGGTGCGAACCTGCGCGCCTATCTCACGAGCGGCGTGGTGCGCCTCGGCGACCGCGTCGCGCTCGTCGTGACCGTGGAGAACGCTCGCTCGAGCGAGCTGGGCACGTTGCCTTCGGTGAAGGGGCTCGGCATCGGTCCGGTGCCGCCGCCTGCCGAACAGCGCTCGATCGTGTTCCTCGGCGCGCGCCGCCAGGAGAGCGTCACCCGTACGTGGACGATCCCGCTGCGCCCGGCGGAAGTGGGGCTGTATGCGATCCCGGCGTTCGATGTGCTGATCGACGGAGTGGCGCGGCGGACCAGCGAGCTCGCGCTCAACGTCGTGCGCGACCTCAAGGGCGAGGAACTCGGCTTTCTCGAAGTCCGTACGAGCACACCCAAGGTCGTGGTCGGACAGCCGTTCACGATCGAGGTCGTGTTCGGCTTCGATCTGGCCATCACGGGCACCACCGACTACGCGAACCTCTCGCTTGCCTGGTGGGAGAGCCTGCCCGGCTTGCTCGAGAACGCCGCGCCACCGCCCGATCCTTCGCGCGCGCGCGTGCAAGTGGTGGTCAACGACCGCGAGATGGTCGAGGTGGAGCAGCTCCCCAACCGTGCCCTGCGCGGACGCGAGTTCCTCCAGCTGCGGCTCGTGCGCTCGTTCACGCCGACCCGCGAGGGCCGCATCGAGCTCCCGACCTCGCACTTCGAGTTCGGCCGCACCGTGCAGAGCCAGGACTTCTTTCGCACCCGGCGCGAGAAGGGCGAGACCTATTTCGTGCGTGCCGCGGAGGTGGCGCTCGACGTGATTCCGCTGCCCGAGCAGGGGCGCCCGCTCGATTTCTCCGGCGCCATCGGCCAGATCGCCGCGCGCGCCGACGCCAGCCCGCGCGATGTCGACGCGGGCGACTCCATCAAGTTCAAGGTCGAGTGGACGGGCGCGGGCAATCTCGAGTTCTTCGCCGCACCCGACCCTGCGCGCCTCGACGCCTTCCGCGACTTCCGCGTGTATGGCAAGAGCGAGGAGCGCTCCCTCGATCGGCGCGTCGTCACCTACGACATCTCACCGGTCTCGAGCAGCGTGAAGGAGATCCCCGCGCTGCCCCTGTCCGTCTTCGATCCTGTCTCGGGCCGCTACGGCATCGTCTCGACCGAGCCGCTGCCCGTGCGCGTGCGCGCGCTCGAGGGCGCGAGCGGACTCGCCACGAGCGAGGAGGAGCGCTTCCGCTCCGACATCCTCGACGTCGAGCCGGGCTACGGCGCCAAGGCGCCCGACGAGCCGCTGGGCACGGGCCTGCTCGTGGGCATGCTCGCGCTGGTTCCGTCGAGCTGGCTCGCACTGCGCACCGCGGTGCGACGCCACGGGGATCCGGCCGCTCCTGCGGCCCGCGCTCGGCGTCGCGCTCGCCGCGAGCTTGCGTCGGGCCTGCTGCGAGCCAACGTGGCCCGCGCACAGCTCGAGCTCGTGCACCGCTTCGTAGCGGCGCGCACGAGCCGGCCCGCCGAGGCTTGGGTGGGTGTCCAGCTCGGCGGCGCGGCCTCGGAACTCGACGCGGTGATCGCCGAGCTCGAGCGCGAAGTCTGGGGCGGAAGCGGGACGCCCCTGCCGCGC
>CAITGX010000327.1 GCA_903892045.1 uncultured Planctomycetota bacterium
CGATGCGCGACGCGGTCCTGCCACAGGAACTGCGTCGACACGAGGTGCGCGAACGCGCGCACCGCGGCCGGATCCGGGCGAGCCTGCAGCGCCGTGAGAAGCTCGCGATTCGCCCAGTCGTCGAAGGAGAGCAGGCGAGCGAGGTGTTCGTAGCGGTTCATGGGAGCTCCTCGGGACACAGGGGACGCGTGCGAGGATCCTAGCCCGCATTTCTCCGGAGAATCCAGCGCCTGCGCGCGAACCCGGGCTGTGGCTGCGCACTCGGGCCCGGTCGAAGCCGTGCCCGAGCGCGTCTAGCCGCCCTTCGGACCGCGCTCGATGCGCTCGATGGTGCTCGTCGTCGAGCGCCCCGGCACGAGCGGCGCGAGCACGACCTTGCCGCCGTGGGCCTCGACCCACTCGCGGCCGACGACGCCCTTGTCCCTCCAGTCCTCGCCCTTGACGAGCACGGAAGGCGAAACGCGCTCGACGATGTTCGCGGGCGTGTCCTCGGCGAAGCTCGTCACGCCGTCGACCATCTCGAGCGCCGCGAGCACCGCCATGCGGTCCTCGAGCGTGTTGACCGGCCGCGTCGGGCCCTTGAGGCGCCGCACGCTGGCGTCGTCGTTGACGCCGACGATCAGCACGTCGCCCTGCATGCGCGCGAAGCGCAGGTAGTCGACGTGGCCGACGTGCAGGATGTCGAAGCAACCGTTGGTGAAGACGATGCGCTTGTTCTGGCTGCGCCACAGCTTGAGCTGGGCGTCGAGGCGCTCGCCGTGCACGACCTTCGCGTTCGAGCGCCAGCCGCGCTCGTGCTGGTCGAGGCGCTCGAAGAGCTCGCCGCGCGTCACGCTGGCCGCACCCGGCTTGGCGACGACGATGCCCGCCGCGTGGTTCGCGAGGTGCACCGCCGTCGCGAGGTCGAGCCCCGCGGCGATGTAGAGCGCGAGATGGCTGATCACCGTGTCGCCCGCGCCCGTCACGTCGAACACCTCGCGCGCGAAGGTCGGCACGTGCACGGACTCGCCGGCGCGGTTCATCAGGAACATGCCCTGCGCACCGAGCGTCACGACCGCGGCCTGCAGGTCGGCGATCGAGATCAGGTCCTGCGCCGCGCGCGGCCACTCGGCGCGGTCGGAGAGCTTGCGGCCGAGCGCTTCCTCGGCTTCCTTGCGGTTGGGCGTGATGAGCGTCGCACCGCGGTAGCGCGTGTAGTCGCTGCCCTTGGGGTCGACGAGCACCGGCACGCCGTGGCGCCGCGCGAGCTCGATCGCGCCCGCGAGCACCTTCGGCGTCAGCACGCCCTTGCCGTAGTCGGAGAGGATCACCGCGCCGGCCTGCGCGATGCGCGCGGACAGCTCGGCGAGGATGCGCGTCGCGAGCTCGTCGGAGATCGGGCGCGAGACCTCGAAGTCGACGCGCAGCACCTGCTGCACGCCGCTGATCATGCGCGTCTTCTCGGTCGTCGGCCGCGAGGGGTCGGCGAGCACGCCGCTCGTGACGACGCCGAACTGCGCCAGCATCTCCGAGAGCATGCGGCCGCGGCCGTCCTGGCCGACGACGCCCACGATCTCGACGTCGGCTTCCATCGAGCGCAGGTTCGCCGCGACGTTGCCAGCTCCGCCGAGCTTCTCGGCCGTCGTGCGCGCGTTGAGCACCGGGATCGGCGCCTCGGGCGAGATGCGCTCGACATCGCCCGACACGTAGCGGTCGAGGATCAGATCGCCGATCACGAGCACGCGCGGGCGCGCGAGGCGCTCGAGCACAGCCTGGAGCTCTGCAGCCTTCATTCAGTTCGCTTCCTGGTCGCGATGGTAGCCGCCGGTCGCCTTGAGGATCTTCACGTAGGCCGCGATGCCCTGCTCGAGCGTCTTGAACTCCGCGCTGTAGCCGCCGTCGCGGCGCAGGCGCGCGAGGTCGGCCTGCGTGAAGGCCTGATACTTGCCCGCGAGGTCGGCCGGGAACGGCATGTACTCGACGCGCGCGCCCTCGTAGTGGCTCGCGGTGCAGCGCGCGAGCTTCTCGAAGCTCTCCGCGCGGCCCGAGCCGCAGTTGAAGATGCCGCGGCGCGCGGGCTGGTCGAGGAAGTGCAGGTTCACGGCGACGCAGTCGTCGACGTGCACGAAGTCGCGCACGAAACGGTCGCTGCCCTCGAACACCTTGAGCGGCTCGCCGCGCAGCGCCTGCCCGTGCAGCTTGAAGATCACCGACGCCATGCGGTCCTTGTGATTCTCCTGCGGCCCGTAGACGTTGAAGTAGCGCAGGCCGACCACCTGGCAGCGCGCCGCAGCGAGGCGCGGCCGCATCCAGCGGTCGAAGAGCAGCTTGGAGAAGCCGTAGACGTTGAGCGGCCACTCGCACGCGGGCTCCTCGCGGAAGCCATTCTGCCCGTCGCCATAGGTGGCCGCCGAGGACGCGTACAGGAACGGCGCGCCATGGCGCTCGCTCCAGAGGAACAGCTTCTTCGAGTACTCGAAGTTGACGGCCAGCATGTAGCGGCCGTTGCGCTCGGTCGTGTCCGAGCAGGCGCCTTGGTGCAGCACCGCCTTGGGCGCCGCGAAGCGCTCGAGGTCGCGCTCGAAGTCGCGGTAGTCGACGAAGTCCGCGAAGCGCAGGCCGTTGAGGTTGAGGTGCTTGTCGCCGCGCTCGAGGTCATCGACGACGAGGATGTCCTCGATCCCGCGCCGGTTCAGGCCGCGCACGAGATTCGAGCCGATGAATCCGGCGCCTCCGGTGACGATGTACATGGGACGGGTGCTTTCGACGTGGGGACGGCCGGGAGTGTAGACGGCGCGGGGGGCCTCAGGCGTCCCCCGCCGCGGGTGCGTTGCGGAAGCGGTCGTGGAGCCAGAAGTACTGCTCCGGGGCGCGCCGGATGAGGCGCTCCATCTCGCGGTTGAGCGCGGCGGCAATCCCTTCCGCATCGAGGGTGGAAAGCTCTTCCAGCGCCAGCGGGGCCTCGAACACGGCCTTGTAGCGGAAGGGCTCGCCGGTGCCGTAGCAGGCCGCGAACAGCACCGGTCGCCGCAGGCGTCGCACGAGCACCGCGATCGAGCGCTCGCACTGCGCGGGGCGGCCGAAGAACGGCGCGAGGACCGTCTTGCCGCGCGCGCGCTGGTCGAGCATCAGACCGACCCACGCGCCGCCCTCGACGGCGCCCAGCAGGTGCTCGATCGCGCCGTGGCGCGGGATCAGCCGGTAGCCGCGCGCCTCGCGCACCGCCTGCGCGTGGCGCGCGAGGTAGCAGTTCTTCGGCGGCCGCGAGATGGCGTACGTCGGCGCGAAGCCGAGGACGGGCGCGATCGCGGGCAACGCCTCCCACATGCCGACGTGCGGCACGACGATCAGGCCGCCGCGACCGCTCTCCGCGGCCGCGCGCGCCGCGGACGTGACCTCGACCTCGAAGTGCTCCGCGATGCGCGGCCCGAGCACGCGGTCGTTGAAGCGCGCATCCTCGAGCACCAGCTCGATCAGGTGGCGCCAGGCCGAGAGCAGGAGCGCGTGTCGCTCGCGCTCGCCCAGCTCTGGATACGCCTGCGCGATGAACTCGTGCGCGGCGCGAGCCCGGTTGCGATCGAGCGTGCGCATCAGCGACCCGAGGCTCCACGACATCGCGCGGCGGCCCGCGAGCGGCAGGCGCGAGCCCATGCCCACGGCGCCGCGGTACAGCAGGTATTGGACGTATTGCAGGGCGCCGCTGCGGTCTCCGGCGACCTCGAGCCACGGCAACGGCCAGGCGCGCTCAGCCATGGAGTCCCTCGTGCAAGGCCGCGCGCTCGCGCTGGCCGCGCGCCGCGGGCAGCGAGTCCAGCAGGGCCTCGAGGGCGGCGCGCCCCTCGAGGAGCGCGAGTTCCACGTCGAGTACGCGCACCTGCGCGAGCGCCGGGGAAGCAAGCCCGCGCAGCTTGACCGCATCCTTGGCCGTGACGACCAGCCAGCGCGTGCCGAGCCCCGCGAGGTCCGCAGCAGTGAAGGCGTGGTGGTCGGGAAAGCGTCGACGCTCGAGGAGACGCGCGCCGAGCGACTCGAGCGTGCGCTCGAAGGCCGCCGGATTCCCGATGCCGCTCGCGACGTCGATCTCCCGCCCGCGCAGCTCCGCGAGCTCCGTCCGCGAGCCATCGAGCGCGCGCAAGGCCGCGGGAGCGTGTGTCGCGAGGGCGAGCGGTCGACCGGGCGCGTGGCGCTCGATCGCGCGGCGCAGCTCGAGCAAGTGCGCGCTCGTCGCCTGATCCGCGCGGGTCACGACGATCGCGTCGGCACGGGCGAGCGCGCAGGGTGGCTCGCGCAGCAGGCCACGCGGCAAGAGCGGCGCATCGCGGTCACTGCGCCCGGCGAGTCCCCACGGTCGCGTGGCGTCGAGCAGCACGAAATCGAGCGCACGCGCGAGCTTGCGATGCTGGAAGCCGTCGTCGAGCACCACCACGTCGCAGCCGTGGCGCGCGACGAGCTCGTGCCCGCCCGCGACGCGGTTCGCGCCCTGCACGTGCGGCACGTCCGGCAAGATCTCGCGCAGCAGCGCAGCTTCATCGTTGCCGGTGCCCGCGCGTGCGCCGTAGCCGCGCGAGAGCAGCCCCACGCGCCGTCCGCGCTGCGCGAGCTCGCGCGCGACCCACGCCACCATCGGCGTCTTGCCCGTCCCGCCGGCGCTCAGGTTGCCGACCGACACGACCGGCGCGTCGAGGCGCGCGCACGGCACGAGGCCACGGTCGTAGCCCGCTCGACGCAGCGCCGACGCGGCGCGAAACAGGAGCTCCGGGGCTCGCAGCAACTCGACGACGAAGCCGCCGCGCTCGAGCCGCGCCTCAATTCGCTCGCGCTCCGAGACCGGGGCGGCCATGGCTGCCGACCGTGGAACAACGGCCGGAATGCGACGCTCGCTCAGAGCGTCGGCGGCGGCGTCTCTTCCTCGGGGATCAGCTCGATCAGGCCGCGCTCCATCTCCTGGAAGGCGATCTTGATCGGGTGCTTCTCGCGGGTCTCGAACAGGGGCGAGGCGCCGCGGATCAGCTCGCGCACGCGCTTTTGCAGCAGCGCGGTCTTGTGGAAGGAGCCGGAGACGGACTTCTGAAGGCGCTGGGGGAGAGTCAGATCCATCGTGCGGAGCTCGCGAGGTACGTGGGGCCGGCATCGAGCGGCGAACGTGCGCGCGTCGAGGGGTCCCGGTGCCCGTGAAGGGGGGAGAAGGATAGCGAGCGGAGCCCGGGGCATCAACCCTGACCGGGGGGGCTGCCCCCACCCCGAGGGGCCCGACGGGGCTCAGGCCGCTGGGCCGAGCGGATTGCTGGCGTCGAGCCGCAGGTCCTCCGGCCGCGCCGGGTGGCGCGCGTCGAAGGCCATCTGGGCGGGCAGGTAGCGCTCGAGGAAGCGCTCCCGCAGCGCCAGGACGGGCTCCCGGGCACTCAGGCGGGCCCGCAGCAGCGGCTCCGGCGCCTCGAGCACGACCAGCGCACCGAGGGCGTCGCGCAGCCGCGGGTCAGCGAGGAACAGGCCCTCGAGGAACAGCGTGGACCCAGCGGGCACGGACGGCCCCCACGGGCCGGCCAGCGTGGGCTCGCCGCGGCGCCGCGGGCCGAGCACCGCGCTCTCGAGCCGTCCGAGGTCGAAGGCGTGGGCGAGGTGATCGGCGCGCGCGTGGGGCGTGGCGTCGCGCTCGGCCTCGGGGCGCAGGAAGCCATCGAGAGCCAGCACCGCGGCGCTCTGGCCCCGGGCGGCCCACACGCGCGCGGCGTCGCGGGCGAAGAGGGACTTGCCGGTGCCGGAGTGCCCGCTGATGCCGAGCGTCGCGCCCTCGCGACCGAGCCACGGCGCAAGGGAGCGCGCGATCCAGCGCTCACGCCGCTCGAGGCAGGCGACGAGCTCCGACAGGGCGCCGATGCGAGCCTCGGCGTCGACGTGCTCGTTCGCGGGCGCGAGCCCGCAGGCGAGATGGATGTGCGGAAGACCGTTGGCGTGGGCCGCGAGCGCGTCGGTGGCGCGGTCCCCCACCATCACGGCGGCGCGTGTCCCGAAGGTCGCAAGCAGGTCCGCGATCATGTCGGCCTTGGTGCCGATGCCCGGCGACTGCAGGCAGCGCGCCTCGCGCACGAACTCGCCGAGCCGCAGCTCGCGCAGCATCACGTCGAGGTAGGCCTGCGCGCAGTTGGAAGCGATGCCGAGCGCGACACCGCGCGCAGCGAGCTCGGCGAGCAGCTCCCGGGCACCGGTCATCTCGACGGCCCCGCCCGTGCGCAGCGCCACATGCGACTCCTCGACGCATCTCTCCATCACGCGCGCGCGCAGCTCCGGAGCGAGGTCGGGAAAGACTGCGGCAAAACCCTGCGCGAGCGGGAGGCCCACCATCGAGAGCCACTCGCGCGGCGTCGGCAGCTCCCGCTCGAGACCGAGCTCCGAGAAC
>CAITGX010000328.1 GCA_903892045.1 uncultured Planctomycetota bacterium
CTGTTGGGTACGTCGTGGTTGACGTTGAAGAGGATGCCGAGGTCGAAGTCGGCATCGACCGTGTAGGTCGTGTTGCAGTTGCCTTGGGGCTGGCCATTGGCGGCGAGAGCGCCGAGTGCGAGCGCGTTCGCCGATGCGAGCAGCGCGAGAGTGCGAGAGAGCTTCATGGGGACTCCGGGAATGGACAATCGGGGGCACCCCGGGAGGCGAACTCCAGCTCCCCCCCCGCGATGGCCGCCTCGGGGGGAAGGCGGACTTCGAGACACCGGCGCAGTCTCGTGCCGAGACAGGGCGGTCTGAATGCGCCGAGCACGGCAGACGCACCCGGAACTTCTTGCCACCCGGTGCGTACGCACTGCGCCCTCTGGACCGAGGGCGCGGCGAGCGCGACGCGGGCGGCGCGCGGTCTATACTTCCCCACAGGCCCCGCTCGATGGGGGGAGGAACTCGTCGCATGCTCACTCCCAAGAACCGGACCCCGCGCACGCTGGCGTTGCTCGCCGTGGCGCTCGCTCTCGCCGGCTGTGGCGACTCGCAGCCGCGGCTCGAGCGGCCCAACATCGTGCTCGTCACGATCGACACGCTGCGCGCGGACCATCTCGGCTGCTACGGATACTTCCGCGACACGAGCCCCAACATCGACGCCTTCGCCAAGGAGTCGCTGGTGTTTGACCAGGCTTACGCGGCCATGGCGACGACGCTGCCGAGCCACGCGTCGATGCTCACCGCGCGCTATCCGCTCGAGCACGGCATCACCGCCAACCTGATGCACGGCGGCAAGCCGTTCGGATGGGCGAGCGGGATGGTGTCGTTCGCGCAGGTGGCGAAGGAGGCGGGGTACACGACTGCGGGCTTCGTCAGCGCCGCGCCGCTCAAGGCCCCGTCCGGCATCGCGGCTGGCTTCGAGGTCTGGAGCGAGCCCGAGGGCAAGGCCGTCGAGCGCAAGGCCGGCGAGACGCTCTCGAAGACGCTGCCGTGGCTCGAGCAGCAGGCGAGCCAACCGTTCTTCCTGTGGGTGCACTTCTACGACCCGCACTGGCCGCACCGCGCACCGGCGCCCTACGACACGCTGTTCCGCGGCACCGACGCGGAGGCGAAGGAAGCGTGGATCGCCGAGCGCAAGCTGCCCGAGGCGGCGGTGCGCAGCAACGCGCGCAAGCGCACGGAGACGCGGCCGGCGCTCGACAACTACTGCGGCGAGGTGCGCTACGCGGACGAGCAGTTCGGAGTGCTGCTCGAGGCGCTCAAGCGCAAGGGCGTGCTCGACTCGAGCATCGTCGTGCTGACCGCGGACCACGGCGAGGGCCTGAACCAACACGAGTGGACAGCGCACGGGCTGGTGTGGGACGAGCAGCTGCGCGTGCCGCTGGTGATGCGCTTCCCCAAGGCCGCGGGCGTCGCGCCGGGGCGCGCGGGTCAGCTCGTCAGCCTGATCGACATGATGCCGACGGTGCTCGGGCGCGTGCAGCCGTTCAAGACGCCGAAGTGGAACGAGTTCTTCCGGCTGGCGACCGGCGTCGACGCGCTCGCGAGCGACTTCGAGGAACGTCCCGTGTTCGCGCAGCGCACGGGGCGCGAGCTCGCCGAGGATCCGGGCGAGATGTACGCGATCACGACGCCGCGCTGGAAGTTCATCCACGAGCCCGAGGTCGGCGACCAGCTCTTCGATCGCAAGGGCGATCCGCATGAGCTCGCGGACCTCGCAGCGAAGGACGCGGCGCAGGCCAAGGCCAGCAAGCGCGAGATGCAGCTGATGATGGAGCTGCAGAAGCGGCGCGGAGCCGAGCTCGGGCCGGCGCAGGCGGGCGAGGCGGACCCGGAGCTGCTCAAGCAGATGCAGGCGCTCGGCTATCTCGGTGGCGAGGACGGGCGCAACGGCGAGCCGGCGGTGCCGGAGCGGCCGGCGGAGGAGCCGGAGCCCGAGGGCGAGCTCGAAGTCGAGCCGGAACAGCCCAAGGAGCAGGGCAAGCGGCCCTGACGGGAGCGCCGTGGAGAGCCCGGCGGGAGATGCGGTCGCGGCGGCGCGGCGCGAGCGACGGGGCGTGCTGCTCGTCGTGCTCGTGGCGCTGTGCGTGCGGCTCGCGGTGCTGTGGCTCGCGCGCGATGCGGAGCCGTGGAACGACCAGATCACGTACGTGCAGCGCGCCGAGGACCTGCTCGACGGCAAGGGCTACACGGGCTCGTACCAGTCGTGGGTGCAGAACCCCGGCGAGCGCCAGCTGCACACACTCGAGCGCTATCCCGGCGCGTATCAGGCGCCGGGCTACTCGGCGTTCATGGCGCTCGTGATGGGGCTCCTCGGGCGCGATGACCAGTGGGTCAAGCTCGTGCAGGTGTTGCTCGGCGCCGCGTCGGCGTGGCTCGTCTATCGCCTTGGCCGCGGCTTCGTCGGGCACCGCGCGGCGCTCGTCGGAGCGTGGTTCTTCGCGCTCGATCCGACGCTCGTCTCCTTCACGCACTACCTCTTCAACGAGACGCTGTTCATCTTCCTGCTGCTCGCGGGGCTGTGCATCGTCGTGAGCTCGCGCGACGGCTGGCGTTGGGGCTCGGCGCTCGCGGCGGGGGCGATCTTCGCGGCGGCGTCGTACGTGAAGTCCTCGGCGCTCTACCTGCTGCCGCTGCTCGCGACGTGGTACGTGCTGTGGAATCGCGAGCAGTGGCGGCGCGCGCTCTCGTTCGTGCTGCTCGCTTCGCTGGCGTGGGGTGCGTGCGTCGCGCCGTGGGCGATTCGCAACACGCGCGTGCATGGCGGGTTCGTGCTGATGGACTCGAGCGGGCCCTACAACCTGTGGCGCGGCAACCAGCCGGCCGCCTACGCGCGGCGACGCTTCGGCTCCGACTGGAACGTGCGCTTTCCCGCGCCCTTCAGCGCGTGGACCAACGCACCGGTCGCGGAGGTCGGCGGCAGCCAGATCGTGCGCGTGGTGCGCGATCGACTTGGCGTCGAGAAGCCGACGGACCTGCAGATGATGCAGGGCAGCCAGGCGGCCGCGGTCGAGTTCGCGCTCGACGACCTGAACTGGACCGCGGAGCGCGGGTGGTACAAGCTCGTCGATCTCTGGAATCCGACCTCGTTCGTGATGCGCCACCTGTTCAAGCGCGGCTACGGCGAGATCCCCCGCGGGCTCGAGCTCGCGCTCACGTGGGCCTGCGTGCTCGCCTACGTGCTGGTGCTCCTGCTCGCGCTGCCGTGGATGTATGCGCGCGCCCGCACGCCGCTCGTGGCGCTCACGCTGCTCCTCATCTACTACTATTCGGCGATCCACATGGTGACCTTCGGCCTCACGCGCTTCCGGCTGCCGATCATGCCGCTCTTCATGCTGTGCGCGGGGGCCGGGGCCGTGGCCGTGTGGGAGCGCTTCCAGCGACGGACCAGCCATGCGTCGTAGCTTGCTCGCCCTCGGCAGCGCGCTCGCGCTGCTCGGCTGCTCGCCTGAGCCGCAGCGCCCCAACGTGCTGTGGGTCGTGTGGGACACGACGCGCGCGGACCACCTGAGCCTCTACGGGTACGAGCGCAAGACGACGCCGTACCTCGAGGAGTTCGCCAAGCAGGCGCGCGTGTTCGAGGACTGCCAGTCCTCCTCGTGCTGGACGGTACCATCGCACGCGTCGATGTTCACGGGCCTGCTGCCGGCGGAGCACGGCGCGATGCATGGCGCGGAGTACCTCGACGACAAGCTCGTCACCGTCGCCGAGCACCTGCGCGGCGCGGGCTACTCGACCTACGCGTGGGCCGCGAATCCGCACATCTCGCGCACGGAGAACTTCCTGCAGGGCTTCGAGGTCGAGGAGCACCCGTTCGACGAGTCGGTGCGCGAGCGCGCGATCGAGATCTTCCAGCGCAAGGTGCCGGCGAGCGTGTCGACGCGCGAGCTCGCGCAGCGCGCCGAGGATCGCGGCACCAACCCGTGGGTCATCAAGGCCGCCGGTGAGCTCGGGCGCGAAGGCTTCGCGCGCTGGCTCGATGGGCGCCCGCAGAAGGACCAGCCGTTCCTCGCGTTCTTCAACTACATGGAGTCGCACCGGCCGCTGATCCCGCCGCGCGAGGTGCGCGAGCGGCTGCTGACGCCGGCCGAGGTCGAGGCGACCTACGCGACCGAGTTCAGCTGGAAGGACACGTGGGCGTACTGTTTCGGGCTGTACGAGTACCCGCCCGAGCAGCTCGAGGTGCTGCGCGACGTGTACGACGCGGCGCTGCTCGAGCTCGACGGCCTGTTCGCGGGACTCGTCGCGGAACTCGAGGCGCGCGGCATCGCGGACGACACGGTGATCATCGTCACCGCCGACCACGGCGAGAACCTCGGCGACCAGCACCTGCTCGACCACCAGTACGCGCTCAACCAGGCGCTCGTGCGCGTGCCGCTCGTCGTGCGCTACCCCGCACGCTTCGCTCCCGGCCGCGATCGCAGCCCGGTGATGTCGATGGACCTCTTCCCGACGCTGCTCGAGCTCGCCGGTGTGCCCGTGCCGGAGCTCGGCGTGCGCCACGCGCAGAGCCTGCTGGCACCTAAGGCGAGCCGCGTGCGCATCTCGGACTACCAGCGGCCGTTCTCGAAGCCGCTCGCCGCGGTGCGCAAGGAGTACCCGCAGCACGACGTCGCGAGGTTCGAGAGCGGACTCATGTCGTGCACGGAGGCGGGGCGCTGGAAGCTCGTGCAGCAGCTCGGCGGTCCGGCCGCGCTCTACGACCTCGAGCAGGATCCGGGCGAGCTCGTCGACGTGTCCGCGCAGAACCCCGAAGTCGCGCAGCGGCTGCGCGAGGGTCTCGGGCGCCTCCTGCGTTCCGTACGGCCGATCGGAGCGCCCGCCGAGGGCGCCGATCGCGATACGGAGCACAAGAAGATGCTCGAGATGCTCGGCTACTGAGCGCGGGCGAGCTTCACTGCGCCGGGACGACCATCGCGGCCGTGGCGAGCGTCTCGGGCAGCTTCTCCATGCCGTCGTACATCCGCAGGAAGTCCTGCGCTTCTTGCGTGCGTGAGTCGCGCAGCCCGTCGGCCCACGCGGGCGGGATCGTCTGGTAGAGCATGCGCGCGATGATCAGCAGCTCGCCGCTCGTCCCCTCGGGCAGCGCGAGAGCGTAGGTCACCACGTCGCCACCACCGGAGAAGTCGTCGTCACCCTGCGTCCCGACTGGAGCGGTCTCGTCGGCGTGCGGGCCGTCGGAGCGCCAGCCGCGCGGCAGGAGGCGCGTGTCCTTGCGGTGCTCCACCATCTCCGCGAGCGAGACCGTGGGTTCGCCGTGGCGATCGACCGCGACCATCTCGTACACGATCACCTGCTCGGGCGAAGTCACCACGTCGAAGTGCGGGAGCGCGAGCTCGTCGGCGACGCCCGAGATGCGCCCCTCGGTGTCGACCACGCCCGACTCGAACAGCGTCGTTCCGCCGGCGCGCACCTCGACGGAGAGCCACGCGCGGCGTGACGGGTAGCCACTCGGCAGCTTGTGCCCCGTGAGATTCTCGACCGCGAGCTCGAACTGCAGCCTTCCGTTCTCGCGCTGCACGTTGCGCACGTCGATGCGCGCCGTGGAGTGCGCGAGCTGCGCGCGCGTGGCGGAAGCGACCCGCTCGAGCGCGGCGTCGCTCGCCGTCACCTGCAGCTCGTCGCGGTGCTTGCGCAGCAGGTCGGTCATGAACGCGTTGCCGCCGATCATCGCGTGGCTGCGCACGTTGTCGCGGATCGCGATGTTGAAGTCGCGGCCGCCGGGGTTGCGCGCGATGCGCATCGAGCCCTCGTCGGGCATGTGGCACTCCACGCAGCCGCGAGACTCGTCCGTGCGAGCTCCCTCGTCGCTGAACACGCTGTTGCGCCACTCGAGGTACGGGGCCTGCTCAAGGAACGGACGTTCCTTGCCTTCGACCGGCTTGTACAGCGTATGGCACGTGGCGCACAGCGCGGAGGACGAGATGTGCGCGCCCTGCTCAGGTGTGTAGCCCGTGTGCATGCGCATTGGGCCAGTCGAAGGGTTCGCGTAGGGTCCGAAGATGCGCTGCTCGTCGCGGATGTCGAGCTGGCCGGAGAAGCTCGCGGGAGTGCCGAGGTTCGTCGGCTGGGCTTGATGGCACACCGTGCACGAGACACCGTCCTGCGCGAGCGGCGAGAGCAGGGCGTCCTCGATCGTCGGCGGCGGGCGGCGATCGAGCCGCGCCTGGTGGCTCTCCGTCGGCGCGTGGCAGCGCAGGCACAGGCCCTCGATCTCGGCCTTCTTGTGCGGCTCGACCTCGACCTCGTGCGCCATCTGCGCGCGCCAGTAGGGATCGCGAAATGAGTTGGCCATCATCGTCGCGCTCCACGTGCCGTGGGGCGAGACGTCATCGCCGCCCAGCGTCGTCATCGCGCGCGCGCGCGGCGAGTGGCTGTGGCACAGCGCGCAACGCTGCGCGTCGAGGAACGCGCTCTTGCCGGCCTCGACCCGCAGCGCGACCGAGGCGTCGCCGCGCGATGCCGCGCCACTTGCGTCGCTCGCGGTCGGCGCGGTGGTTGCGTCGGTCGCGACGGCGCAGGAGATGGCGAGTCCGAGCAACCCGAGAGCGAGCGAGATGCGCTTCATGACCTGCACAAAGTAGCGCAGCCTCTGCACAGCGCCCATGGGCCAAATGCTGCGGGCTCGCGCGCGCCATCTCGGCACGCGCGAGCCCGCTCGGGACGACCTGGACGCGTCGGTCGGCTAGACGCCGGCCTTGGCCGCCTTGCGCGCGGCCTTGGTGCGCTCGACCGCGGTCAGGATGCGCTTGCGCAGGCGCAGGTTCTTCGGGGTGATCTCGACGAGCTCGTCGTCGTCGATGTACTCGAGCGACTCCTCGAGCGACATCTGGCGCGGCGGCGGCAGGCTGACGTTCTCATCGGCGCCGGCCGAGCGGATGTTCGTGAGCTTCTTCTCGCGGCACACGTTGAGGTCGAGGTCCGCGTCCTTGTTGTTCTCGCCGACGATCATGCCTTCGTAGACGGGCGTGCCCGACTCGATGAAGAACTCGCCGCGGTCGAGCAGGTTGAACATGCCGTACGGCACCGAGTCGCCCGAGCGGTCGGCGACCAGCACGCCGTTGGTGCGGCCGACCACAGGGCCCTGATCGGGGCGCCACGAGTCGAACACGTGGCTCAGGATCGCTTCGCCCTTCGACATGGTCATCATCGCCGTGCGCGCGCCGATCAGGCCGCGCGAAGGCACGAGGAACTCGAGGCGCACGCTGGTGGCGCCGAAGGGCTCCATGTGGAGCATTTCGCCGCGGCGGCGACCGAGGAACTCGATGATCTTGCCGGCGTGTTCGCTCGGCACTTCGATCACCGCGCGCTCCATCGGCTCGCACAGCTCACCGTCGACCTGCTTGAGGATGACGCGCGGCTTGCCGACAGCGAACTCGAAGCCTTCGCGGCGCATGTTCTCCGCGAGCACGCCGAGGTGCATCACGCCGCGGCCCTTGACCTCGTACGTGTCGGCGGCGGCGGTGGGGGAGACGATCAGCGCCACGTCGCGCATCTGCGCGAGTTCGAGGCGCGCGGCGATCTGGCGGCTCGTGACGAACTTGCCTTCCTTGCCCGCGAACGGCGAGTTGTTGACGCCGAAGGTCATCGCGATCGTCGGCTCCTCGAGCTTGATCGAGGGCAGCGGGTCCTGCACGTCGGTCGGGCAGAGCGTGTCGCCGATCTTGAGCTCGTCGACGCCACCGCCGACGAGCGCGATGTCGCCGGCGCAGACCTCGCTGGCCGCCTGGCGCGAGAGACCTTCGAAGCGCATCACCTGCTTGATCGACGTCAGCACCGCGCTCTCGCGGTCGGGGTGGCAGATCGCGACGCGCATGCCCGGCTTGATCGTGCCGCGGAACACGCGGCCGATGCCGATGCGGCCAAGGAAGTCGTCGTGCTCGATCGTCGCGCACTGAAACTGCAGCGGCGCGTCGTCTTCCTGCGGCGGCGCGGGCACGTGCTCGAGGATCATGTCGAACAAGGGCTTCATGTCCTTCGCGCCTTCCGTGAAGGCGTCGTCGAAGTTCTTGACCGCGAAGCCCGAGCGGCCCGAGCCGTACACGACCGGGAACTCGAGCTGGTCGTCGTGGGCGCCGAGCTCGATGAACAGGTCGAACACCTCGTTGAGCACCTCGTGCGCGCGCTGGTCCGGGCGGTCGATCTTGTTGACCATCACCAGCACCTTGAGGCCGCGCTCGAAGGCCTTCTTGAGCACGAAGCGCGTCTGGGGCATCGGGCCCTCGTGGGCGTCGACGAGCAGGAGCGCCGCGTCGGCCATGTTGAGCGTGCGCTCGACCTGGCCGCCGAAGTCGGCGTGGCCCGGGGTGTCGACCACGTTGATGCGCGTGCCGAGGTAGTTGAGCGAGGTGTTCTTGGCGAGGATCGTGATGCCGCGCTCGCGTTCCTGCGCGTCGGAGTCCATCACGCAGGTCTCGACCTTCTGGTTGGAGCGGAAGGTTCCGGCGAACTGGAACATGGCGTCGACGAGGGTCGTCTTGCCGTGGTCGACGTGCGCGATGATGGCGATGTTCTTGATCGCGGGCTTCTGGCTGGCCATGGCAGGGTCTCGTGCGGCTCGGGTCAGGCGGTCAGGGTGCGGGCAGGGAGGGGGCCCGGCCGGTTTCGAAGGGCTAAAAGTGTAGTGCCGCACCGCGAATCCCTCAACGGGAGCGCGGCGCGGCACGTTCCAGTGGCCCTGCGGGCTACTTGGCGGGCTTCTCGAGCTCCGCGAGCAGCTCGTCGATGGCCTTCTCGAGCGCCTTCGGTGGCGGCGCGCCCAGCCACTTCTCGCGGATCCTGCCCGTGCCGTCGATCAGCAGCACGGTGGGATAGCCGCGCACCTTGAACTGGCGTGAGATCGCGTTGTCGGTCGAGCCGGTCCACGCGCTGCGCCACGTGACCTTCTGCTCCGCGGCCTTCTTGGCGTACTCATCCTTGCTCGAGTCCGTGTTCACGCCCACGATCGCGAAGGGGCGGTCCTTGTACTTCTCCACGAGCGACCGCTCGTGCGGGATCATCTCCCGGCAGGGCGGTCACCAGAAGCCCCAGAAGTCGAGCATCACCACCTTGCCGCGGTAGTCGGAGAGCTTGAACTTCACGCCGTCCGTGTCGGTGGCCTCGAAGTCATCGGGCACGCCGCCCTGCTCGTACTTCGCGCCCGCGCTCTTATCCGCCAGCGCCGTGGCGGCCGCGGTGCCCGCGAACTCGGACGCGAGGCGCGCCTCGAGCGCCTTCGCGCGCGCGAGCTCCTCGGGCGTCGCGTTCTTGCCCGTCAGGCGTCCGACGAGCGCAGCGAGCGCACTGGCCGAGACTTCCTTCGACTTCGACGCGGTCGCGAGCGCCTCGAGCTGCGCGCGCACCCACTCCTCGTCGAACCAGATGCGCTGCCGCGCGAGCGCGCGCGGCAAGTCCGTGCCGGCCCACGGCTGGCTGGCGTGCTTCTCGAGGAGCTCCGCCACGAGGCGCGACTTCGTCGCGACGGTCTCGGACTTCGCGCCGGGCAGCTTGTCGCCTTCTTCGAGCATCCACAGCAACGCGCGGCCATCGCTCGCGCTGAGCTCCTCGAAGCGCGGCCAGAACGCGATCACCGGGTGCTGCTTCTCGAGCGCCTCGGCCTTCACCTTGTCGGTCTTCGAGAGCGCGCGCAGCTCGTCGCGC
>CAITGX010000329.1 GCA_903892045.1 uncultured Planctomycetota bacterium
ATTGGCCTGGTAGGCCTCGAGCGAGTCGCGCACGCGCAGCTCCGACGTGTCGACGTCGATCGTCGAGGACCAGACCACGAGGCCCGTGTCGACCGCGACGAGCTCGAGGCCGAGGCCGAGCGACTGCGGCGCGTAGGGCTCGAGGTGCGTGACCGTGCCGACGAACAGGCCGTCGAGCCGGAAGCGGTGCGCGATCGCGAGGATCGACTGCGGCTTGTAGCGGCCGCGCGCATGCGGCTGGTCGAGCTGGACCTCGGCGAGGTCGGCGGCGTCGAGCGTCACCACTTCGAAGGGAGCGTGGCGCGTGAGCTCGAACCCGAGCGCGGCATGGAGGGCCGCGGCTTCCTCGCCCTGCGCGCCCATGGGCGGCAGGAGGCCCACGCGGCGCAGCGAGTAGCTCCCAAGGTCCTCGGAAGCGCGCGAACGAGCAAGCGGCGGCAGGAGCTTCGGCGTCGAACCCGTCGACTGGCAGCTCGCGGCGAGTGCAGCGAGCGAGAGCATGAGCGCGAGCTTCACGGCTTGCCTTGGGTCGCGACGGTCGCGGCGGGCGCCTCGTTGGTCGTCGAGCCTACGCTGAGCTCGGCGATGCGGGCCTCGAGCAGGAGCTTCTCGGCCTGCAGCCGACGGATCTGGGCGGTCGCGAGGCGCGCGGCGAGCTCGACGTTCTCCGCGAGCAGCCGGCGGTTCTCTTCCTCGAGCGCGGCGATGCGGCCAGCGCTGCCGGACTGCTCGCTCTCGGCCTTGGTCGCCGCAGTGCGCGCGCGCTCGAGCTCCGACTGGACCGAGCGCACTTCGAGTTCGAGCGCGTCGCGCTCGTCGATGGCCTTCTGGTACAGCTCGAGGATGTACATGCGTCCGCCCTCGCTCGGGCCGAGCTGGCGATCGGCGACGCCGCTCTGGGGCGCGGCAGGAGTCTCCTGCGCAGCGCTGGCTTCCGCGCCGATCACGCTGCCGTCGCGCGCGTAGAGCTGGTTCGAGCCCTGCCAGGTCGGCGTCTCGGCGGACGGAGCCGCGCCGGCGTCGGGCGTGCCCGGCGGCGGAAGCTGGGTCGTGCCCGAGCTGGCGCAGGCCGTGGCAAGCAGGGCGAGGGAGAGGATCGCGTTGCGGAGGTTCATGGCTTCACGCATGGGGATACTCGAGTTCGATGACGGTGGTCTCGCCGCAGGAGCAGGTCACCTCGATGGCGCGGATCGCGCCCTCGATCGTGATCGGTCGCGCGCTCTTCTCGCAGCGACGACCGGCGGCGGACGGACGGGACGACGCGCTCGGAAGCGCGCTCGGCGGAGCGGTCGGAGCAGGGGCCGCCATGGGGCCCGCGGCGAGCGGCGCGGCCGCGCCATCGAGCTCCACGAAGTGCTTCTTGATGATCGAGTGCATGCGTGACTCCTCTAGTCCTGTTCCTCGAGGCCCAGTCGCGGCGCGAGCTCGCGGTTGAGGCGATAGAGGGCGCGCGTGTGGATCTGGCTGACGCGCGACTCGGTCACGCCGAGCACGTCCGCGATCTCGCGCAGGCGCAGCTCTTCGGCGTAGTACAGCGTGATGACGGTGCGCTCCTGCTCGGAGAGCTCGCCGATGGCGCGTACGAGCAGCGCCTTCGTCTCTTCCCACTCGACGCTGCCCTGCGGATCCTCGCTGTCGGGATCGGAGAGGCGCGCGAAGAGCGCATCGGAGACGTCGGCGTCGAGCGACGCGTGCCCGGCCGACTTGGCGGCGAGCAGGATCTCGTCGACTTCCTCGAGCGTGACGCCGAGCTCGCGCGCGATCTCCTCAGGCGTCGGGGCGACGCCGGTGCGATGGGCCAGCGCGCTCACCGCGCGGTCGAGCTCGCGCACCTTCTCGCGACGGCCGCGCGGCAGGAAGTCGCTGCGGCGCAGCTCGTCGAGAATCGCGCCGCGGACCTTGGTGTACGCGTAGGTGGAGAACTTCAGGCCGCGGCCAGGCTCGAACGAGTCGGCGGCGTGAACGAGGCCGATCATGCCCCAGCCATAGAGGTCGTCGCGCTCGATGCCACCGGGCAGCTCGAGCGCCATGCGCCCCGCGATGTGCTTGACGAGCGGCACGTGATCGAGGATCAGCTTGTCGCGATCGAACGCGACCGCCGCATACGGATTCGTCGCGGTGTCGCTCATCGCAGGGCTTCCTCAGGCGCTCGGTTCATGGTCAGGACTTGCGTGCGGTCCGCTCGGGCTCGGTGCCGATCGACGCGAGCTGCAGGTGGGCGCACAGGCGCACGAGTGCAGTGATCGCGAGCCATGCGAGCGCGCCTCGCAGGGAGGCGACCCACACGGGCGTGTCGGTGAAGAGCGAGAGCAGGGCGGCGAGGGCCGCTCCGGCGACCGCGAGGCGTCGCCCGAGGGCGATCCACGCGGCGGGGAGAGGGTGCGCCGTGATGGGCTTTTCGGTCATGAACAGCTCCAGTCTTGAGCCGGATTTCCGCCGCGCCCCGTGGAAGCGCTTTCCATCCCAAGGCCAAGAACGACGCGCCGGGCGAGTCGCTCGAGGCACTCGCGCTCGCCGCTGCCAGCTCCGGCAGGGCCGCCCGAGAGGGCGAACGGCACGCGACGGCGCGCCGCCTCGGCGATGCGCGGGGCGCGCGGAACCCAGCCCGCGAGACGCGGCGAGCGCGACAGGAACTGGCGGCAGACAGCGGCGAGCCTGGCGGCCGCGAGCTCGGCCTCGCGCGCGCCGGAGACCTGATTGAGAACGAGCTCAGGCGTGGGCAGGTCGAGGCCTCGCGCGGCGCTCTCCGCGACCAGCGCCTTCACGAGCCCATAGGCGTCGGCCGCCGCGCTGGGATCGGGAGTCGTGACCACGAGCACCATGCGCGCGAGCACACCGAGCGCGAGCACGTCGGGGCCGATGCCGGCGGCGCTGTCCCCCACGACGATGTCGTAGCCGGTGGAGAGCTCAGCGAGCGCGGCCAGAAGTCGCGTGCGCGCCTCGGGAGCGAGGTTCGCCATCGCACTGCTGCCGTTGCTGCCGACGAGCACATCGATGCCGCCCGGCCCGGCGATGACGCAGTCGGCGAGCGCGCACTCGCCCGCGAGCGCCTGCTCGATCGTGTGGCGCGGCTCGAGCCCGAGCAGCACGTGCAGGTCGGCCAGCCCGAGGTCGAGATCGCACAGGAGCGTGCTCAGGCCCTGCGCGCGCAGCTGCACGGCGAGGCTCGCAGCCAGCGTGGTCTTGCCGACGCCGCCCTTGCCGCCGGTGACGAGCACGAACGGCGCGTGGAAGCTGCATCCCGCGCTCACGCGATCCTCCCGCGCAGGAACAGGTCCGCGACATGCGTCTGCTCGGCGCGGTGGAAGTGCGCGGCGACTTCCTGCCCATCGCACAGGAACGCGAGACGCGCTCCCGAGGCCATGGCGGACTCGAGGGCGGGCGCCGGAGCACGCGTCTCGTCGAGCTTGGTCAGCACCCACGCGCTCGGATTCGCGGCAGCGAACGACGTGCGCGCAGCCTCGATCGCCTCGCGGCTCGAGGTGGCCTGCAGCACGAGGTAGGTCTCGAGCGAGCCGCCGACGGAGGCGAGGCTCTCTCCGAGCGCCGCAAGCGCGGCCGTGTCGCGCGGCGAGACACCGGCGGTGTCGACCAGCACGCATTCCGGGGCGCCAAAGCTCGCGACGGCACGCTGCAGTTCCTCGCCATCGCGCGCGACCGCGACGTCGCTGCCGATCGCGGACGCGAGCGCGCGCAGCTGCTCGACGGCGCCCGGGCGATGCGTGTCCATCGACACGATCCCGACGCGGCGGCCCGAGCGCACGAGGCGCGCGGCGAGCTTGGCGAGCGTGGTGGTCTTTCCGACGCCCGTCGGACCAACGAAGGCGATCACGCAAGGCTGCACCTGCACGCCCGGCGCGCGGCGCTGGATGCGCGGGCTCGGGGCCATCTCGACGGTGCGAGCGAGCGACTCCGCGGCGGCGTCGAGCGCGAACGGCCCGCGAGCACCCGAGCGCGACACCGCATCGAGCGTGCGCGCCACGAGACCATCGGACGCGCCACTGCGGCGCAGCACGCGCTCGACGTCGTCGAGGCCGCGCTCGCGCGCGGGAGCGACCGGCGGGACGGACGACGCGAGCTTCGCGGCCGCGAGGGCGCGCGTCGGATCGGCCACGGCGACGGTCACGCCGCCATCGGGCATGGTCTCGCGCGAGAGCACCAGCGCGTCGGCGCCGTACTGGCGCTGCGCGCGCTCGAGCGCGTCTTTCAGGTCACGGCCACGGACTCGGTGGATCTGCATGGCTCATTCCTCGAGGCGCACGACCGCGACGGTCTGCACGCTGCGGGCGGGGACGACTTCCTGGTAGCTCAGCACCGACACTTTGGGCAGCGAGGCGCGCACGAGCTCCCCGAGGAAGCGGCGCACGTTCGAGCGCGCGAGCAGCACGACGTCAGAGCCGCCGCGGGTCGCGCTCGCCACCTGCTCGCCGATCTTCTCGACGAGGCGCTGCAGGTAGGCGGGGTTGACGCCCGGCGACTCGGGATCCGCCGCGCCCGTGCCAACGGCCGAGGCGAGGCGCGACTCGATGCGCGGATCGAGCGTGACGGCATGCACGGTGCCGGCGCGATCGGCGTGGGCCTCGCACAGCGCGCGGCCGAGGCGCTGGCGCGCGAGCTCGGCGAGCGTGTCGGGATCCTTGGTGCGGCTGACGTTGTCGGCGATCACCTCGAGGATCAGCGGAACGTTGCGCACCGACACCGACTCGCGCAGCAGGTTGCGCAGCACCGCCTGGACCTCGCCGTAGCCGATCTTGGCGGGGATGAGCTCCTCGACCACGGCCGGCGTGACCTTCTTGGCGTTCTCGACGAGCTCCTTGACGTCGTCGCGCGTCAGGATGTCGCCGAGCGACGTGCGCAGCACCTCCGAGAGGTGCGTGACGAGCACGCTGACCGGATCGATGACCGTGTAGCCGAGCAGCTCGGCCTCGTCCTTCGCGGCGTCGGCGATCCACAGTGCCGGCAGGCCGAAGGCCGGGTCCTTGGTCGGGGTGCCCGCGATCTTGCCGGCGACGGCGCCGGAGTCCATCGCCATGTGCTGGCCGGGCTCGATCTCGCCGCGCGCCACTTCCTGGCCGCCGACGAGGATGCGGTAGGCGTTCGGCGCCAGCTTGATGTTGTCCTTGATGCGCACCGGCGGGAGCACGACGCCCTCGCGCGAGGCGAAGCGGCGGCGCAGCTGCGAGATGTGGTCGAGAATGCCCTGACCGCGCGGGTCCTGCACCAGCGGGATCAGGCGGTAGCCGATCTCGAGTGCCACACGGTCGACCTTCAGCAGCTCGAGCGCGACCTCGTTCTCCTTCTCGGCGGGCGTGGCTTCGGGCGCGGCCTTGGGGGCGCTCGCAGCGCTCGCCGCGGCTTCGGCGGCGGCTTCGGCGGCTTCCTGGCCGCGCGTCGCGCGCCAGATCACGAGCAGCACCGAGGCGAGGATGAAGAACGGCAGCTTGGGCATGCCCGGCAGCAGTCCGATCGCGAAGATCATGCCGGCGGCGATCAGCGTCGCGCGCGGGCGGCCGAGGCCCTGGCTGAGCACCTGCGAGCCAAGGCTCGAGTCATCGGAGGCCTTCGTGACAAGCACGCCCGAGGCGGTCGAGATCAGCAGCGCGGGAATCTGGCTGACGAGGCCGTCGCCGATCGTGAGCAGCGAGTAGCGCTCGCCCGCGTCGGCGATCGCCATGCCGCTCATGGCGCCGAGCGTGATGCCGCCGACGAGGTTGAGTGCCGTGATGATCAGGCCGGCGATCGCGTCGCCGCGCACGAACTTCGAGGCACCGTCCATGGCCCCGTAGAACTCGGCCTCCATGGCGACCTTCTCGCGGCGCTTGCGCGCCGTTTCGGCGTCGATGAGTCCGCTGTTCAGGTCGGCGTCGATCGCCATCTGCTTGCCGGGCATCGCGTCGAGCACGAAGCGCGCGCTCACTTCACTGATGCGGCCGGAGCCCTTGGTGATCACCACGAACTGGATGATCACGAGGATCAGGAACACGACGATGCCGACGGTCAGGTTGTCGCCGCAGACGTAGTCGCCGAAGGCCTTGATGATCGCGCCCGCGTCGCCGCCGGAGAGAATCAGGCGCGTGCTCGCGACGTTCAGTCCGAGGCGGAAGAGCGTCGCGAACAGGAGCAGCGTCGGGAACACCGACAGGTCGGCGGCCGCGCGCGTGTTCATCGTGAGCAGCAGCAGCAGCACGCTGGTCGCGATGTTGATCGCGAGCAGGATGTCGAGCATTGCGGGGGGGATCGGCGAGACCAGCGTCAGGACGACGCCGAGCACACCGAGGCCCATGATCCAGTCTGCGTAGCGCTTGAGGAACGCGGCCGTGCCGCGCGCCTGTTCGATCGCGTTCGTTGCCATCAGCTAGCTCCCGCGGTCACGACCGGGCGACCGCCCTTGAATCCGTAGACGTAGGCGAGGACCTCGGCGACGGCCTGGTACAGCTCGAGCGGTACCTCATCGCCGATCTCGCAGCGCGCGTGCAGGGCGCGGGCGAGGGGCACGTCCTCGTAAATCGTGACGCCCGCCTCGCGGGCCACTTCCTTGATGCGCTGGGCGACCTGATCGACGCCCTTGGCGACGACCTTCGGCGCGCCACGCTTCTCCGGGGAGGCGTCGCGGTCGTACGCGAGCGCGACGGCGTAGTGCGTGGGGTTGGTGATCACCACCGTCGCCTTCGGCACGTCGCTCATCATGCGGCGGGCCGCCATCTCGCGCTGCACGCGGCGGATGCGCGCCTTGACCTGCGGATCGCCTTCGGAGGAGCGCAGCTCTTCCTTCACTTCCTGCTTGGTCATGCGCAGCTCGTTCTCGTGCTGGCGGCGCTGCAGGAAGACATCGAGGATGCCGAGCGCGAGGATCGCGGCGAGGCCCGCGGCCGTGCAGCGCAGGGCGACCGTGCCGATCACCGCGAGCGCCGGACCGAGCTCCTGCGACTGCAGCGCGATGACGCGCTCGACCTGCGACCACGCCACGATCGCGACGGTCACGAGGATCGCCACGAGCTTCGCGAAGCTCATCGCAGTGCGCGTCACGCTGCGCATGCTGAAGAACTTCGAGAGCCCCGAGACCGGGTTGAGCTTCTCGGGCTTGAGCTCCATCGCCTTCGTGGCGATGCCGAGCCCGATCTGCGCATAGGCCACGAGCGCCGTGAGCAGGAACATCGGGAAGACGAGCGCGACCGTGGCCCAGCCGATGCGATCGAGCATCGCGCCGAACAGTCCTGCGACGGACTCCGGAGTGAGATCCTCGTGCGCCATGGTCCCGACGCGCTCGACGAACGTCACCACGAGACCGCCGAGCTCGCCCGCGAGCGATCCGCCGGCGAAGGCGAGCGTCATGAGCCAGCCGAGCAGCGCCAGCGCGGCGACGAGCTCGGTCGAGAGCGGGACTTGCCCCTTGTCGCGCGCTTCCTCGCGGCGCCGGGGGGTCGCGTCCTCGGTTTTCTGGTCGTCGTCCTGATCGTCGAAGAGTCCCATCGCTCAGCCCTCCAGCGCGACGAGCGCCGCCTCGAGCCCGTCGCCGAGCAGTCCGTACAGGTGCTGCAGCCCCGGCGCCACGAGCGGCGCGAACAGGAGCATCGCGCCGAGGCCGACGAGGATGCGCAGGGTGAAGCCCATCTCGAGCACGTTGACGTGCGGCACCGCGCGCGAGATCAGCGCGATCACGATCGAGGCCACGAACAGGAGCAGCAGGATCGGCCCGACGAAGGTGATGCCCGCGGCGATCATGTCGCCGACGAGCTGGAGCGCGAGCGCGCCGAAGCCCTCGGGCAGCGAGGCCACGCCGACCGGCACGCGCTCGAAGGAGCCCGCGAGCGCGCGCAGCAGCAGGTGGTGGCCATCGACCGCGAGCAGGCCGAGCAGGAACAGCGCCTCGTAGAACTGCGTGACCAGCGGCGTGCTGATGCCCGAGGCCGGATCGACCACGCTGGCCATGTTGAAGGCCATCTCGCTGCCGATCATCTCGCCGCCGACGCGCACCGCGAGCATCACGGCCTGCAGCACGAACGCCAGTGCGAGCCCGACGAGGATCTCGCGCATCGCGAGCACGCCGAACTCGAGCGGCGCCTCGGCGAAGGGCAGCGGCACGCCATGCACGGAGAACAGCACGAGCGCCAGGCTCGCGATCAGGCCGATCTTCACGCCGCCGAACGTCGACTGGGAGCCGAAGAACGGCGTGCCCAGCACGAACGCGCTCGTGCGCACGAGGAAGAGCCCGAAGGCGGCGAGAGTCCCGTCGGCCAGCATGGGTTGGTTCAGGAGAGCCCGAAGGAGTGCAGCTGCTCGAAGATGCGCAGCGTGTAGTCGCGCAGGATCCCGAGCGCGGGGACGAGCAGCAGCAGCGCCACGCCGAGCACCGCGATCATCTTGGGGATCAGGGACAGCGTCTGTTCCTGCACCGAGGTCAGGGCCTGGAACACGCTGATGGCGACGCCCACGACGAGGCCGACGATGAGCATCGGCCCGGCGAGCATCGCCACCGTCACCAGCATCTCGCGCGCGAGCTCCGCGACGCGCAGGTCGAGGTCGTTCATGGCTTCAGGTGGTCACGAAGGAGGTGACGAGCGACTCGCACAGGAGGTGCCAGCCGTCGACGAGGACGAAGAGCAGGATCTTGAACGGCGTGGAGACCATCACCGGCGGCAGCATGAACATGCCCATCGAGAGCAGGACGCTGGCCACGACGAGGTCGATCACCAGGAACGGCAGGAACAGCAGGAACCCCATCTGGAACGAAGTCTTGAGCTCGCTGGTGATGAAGGCCGGCACCACGACGCGCAGCGGCAGTTCTTCCTTCGTGCGCGCGGCGTCGTCGAGCTTGGCGAGGTCGGCGAACAGCTCGAGCTCGCTCTCGCGCGTGTTGGCGACGAGGAACGTGCGCAGCTCGCCCCACGCGTTCTGGCCGGCGGCGTCGATCGCCAGTTGGCCCGCGCGGTAGGGCACCCACGCCTTCTCGTAGACGCGCTCGGCGACCGGCGCCATCACGAAGGTCGTGAGGAACAGGCTGAGCCCGATGATCACGGGGTTCGGCGGCAGCTCGTTCGTGGAGAGCGCGCGGCGCACGAAGCTCATCACGATCACGATGCGCGTGAAGCTCGTGACGGTGATCAGGATCGCGGGCAGGAGCGAGAGCACGGTGAGCAGCACCGCGATCTCGACCGCCGTGGAGAGGCGGCCCTCGGTGGTCTGGGGTGCGCCGGAGACAAGTCCGCCAGTGAGGTCGCGCTGGACGTCGAAGCCAGCCTCGACGGCGGCCGTCACGGGCCCGAACACGGCCGGCTCCGCCGACTGCGCGCTCACGGCGCCGGCGAGCAGCACGAGGACGACGAGCGCGATCAGCCAGCGCACGAGGGTGGGAGTGCGGTTCGTCATCCGAGCAGTCCCTCCCGGGACAGGTTCGTGGTGGAGGCGGCTGCGGGCGCGGCCGACGGACCGCGCAGGCGCTCGAGCACCTTGGAGAAGGCGTGCAGCTCGGTCTTGCCCGGCGGCGTCTCGCGCGCCGGCGCGATCACGGGGTCGAGCTCGGCGATCTGCGAGAGTTCCTTCTCCCCCACCCCGATCAGGAACGTGCGGTCGTAGCAGCGGACGACGCACAGCTTGTGCTTGCCGCCGAGCGGCAGGACGTCCATGACCTGCATCTGCCGCTGGGCCGCGCGCGCCGCGAGCGTGCGCGTCACGAGCTTGCGGAACGCAAAGCCGAGCAGGCCGACGAGCAGCAACAGGCCGCCGCACACCACGAGGTAGCGGGTCAGGTCGGGCCCTTGGGTGCCGCCGAGCGTGGTGTCGGCGACGACGAGCAGGTGAGGTTGGAGCATCGCGGGGTGCCGGGAGGGGTTGCGCAATTCCTTCCGGCTCCCGTGTGTCGGAATTTCCACCCCGGAGCTTGTGTCGCGTTTTGCGACACCCACAGATTGGGACCGTCCGCATTCTGGACAATGCCGGTGGGGCTCAATGGCAGCCCCGCAAAGGGCCGATGGAGGGGCCTGCGCGGGCCTCGCCGCGCCCTCCCCCCACCTCCACCGGCGGGCTCCGGCCCGCTTCCGTCCGTCGTGCAACGGCTCCACCGCGCCCAGACCGCCCTCCAGCAAGTCCCAGTTCTGGCATCCCCGGCCACCACCGTGGTGCGGATGCTCGAGCTGGTGCTCGATCCCTCGGCGTCGCCGCGGGAGATCGCGAGCCTCGTGCGCACGGATCCGGGGCTCGCTCTGGAGGTGCTCCGTCGACGGCAGCCCGGCGAGCGCAAGCGACGCTTCGCCCTGCACCTCAACGACGCGCTCTCGGGGCTCGATGCCGCGGGCCTGCGCGAGCTCGCCCTGCGGCTGCCGATCCGAGGCCGCTTCGAGCTGCTCGACGCAGCCGAAGGACAGGCCTGCTCGCTCTTCGCGCGCAAGCACGCGGTCGCCTGCGCCACGGCCGCCGCGGCCTTCGCGCGCGAGTCCCACTACGCCGAGCCCGAGACCGCCTACACGGCCGGACTGCTCTCCTCCATCGGCTCGCTCGCACTGTGGCAGCTCGGCGAGCGCGAGATGCGCGAGCTGCTCGCGCGCGCGAGCGGGCAGCCCGTCGAAGGACTGCTGCGCGAGGAGCGCGAGGTGTTCGGCTTCGATCACGAGCTGCTCGGCATCACGCTCGCCGACGCCTGGAACCTGCCCTACGAGCTGCACGACACGCTGGCTGCGCTGCACCGACCCGCAGAGGACCTCGAGCGCCTCGGGCTCGAGGGCGTCGACGTGCACCTCGCCTCGCTCGCGCGCGCGGGCTTCCACGCGGCCCACGAGGCCGGCTTCCCGCTCCACGCCGGGCTCGACGCCGGCGCCCCGCCCGCGGATGTCGCGCGGCTGTTCGACTCGGTCGACCTTCCGAGCGTGCTCGAGCGCGTGCGCGAGGCCGTCAGCCGCGCCGCGGAGATCGCGCGACCGCGAGCGCGCACGCACGCCGAGGCCTTTCCGATCGTGATGGCGGCGCGCGAGGAACTCCAGCAGCGACTGCTGGAGAAGGAGCACCTGCTGCGCGCCGGGGACTCGGTCTTCAACGTCCTGCAGTACAGCTTCGAGCGCCTCGGCGACGGCGATCCGTTGCCGGGCGTGATGCTGCGCGCGATGGAGCGCATGGACTTCCGGCGCATCACGTGCCTCGAGCTCGACGAGCGCGAGGGCCGACTGACCGTGCGCTCGTCCTACGCCGTCGCCGGCGAGACGCGCACGCAGGAAGGTCGCTGGGCGCCGTGCAGCGTGGATCGCGGCGCGCTCGAGCACGCCGCACGCATCGACCGCGAGTCGGACGAGCCGCTGCACCAGCTCGCGCTCGAGCTGTGCGACGTGCACTCGGCCGTGATCGCGCCGCTGCGGGAGCTCGATCCCCAGCGTCGGCTCCTGCTCGTCGCCGATCGGGGTCGCGCAGGACGCGCACCGGTCCCGCGCGAGGAGGAAGCTCTCGGAAGCATCGCCGACCAGGCCAGTCTGCTCCTGAAGTTCGAGCGCATGGAGCGCGAGAACGAGGCGCGCGCGACCCAGGACCCGCTGACGGGCGCTGCCACGCGTCGCCGCCTGATGGAGCGTCTCGAGTTCCTCGCCAGCCAGAGCGAGCGCACGGGCCTGCCGTTCTCGCTGCTGATCATGGACCTCGACCACTTCAAGCGCTTCAACGACACGATGGGCCACCAGACCGGCGACGAGCTGTTGCAGGACCTCGTGCGCATCCTTCAGTCGAACGTGCGCAAGGGCGACCTCGTCGCGCGCTACGGCGGCGAGGAGTTCGTGGTGCTGCTGCCCAACTGCGCGATCGAGCGCTCGCTCGAGCTCGGCGAGTCGCTGCGCACGCTCGTGCACGAGCACGGCACGACGCGCCTCGAGCGCTATCGCGGCCTGCAGGTCTCGATCTCGATGGGCGCGGCCCAGTGGCGCAAGGGCGAGAGCGTCGCCGCGCTGATCGGGCGCGCAGACGCCGCCCTCTACGAGGCCAAGCACGCCGGTCGCAATCGCGTGCTGCGCGCGGCCTGAGCACCGCGAGCACGCGGCAGAATCCGCTCAACCCGAGTGATCGCAGCCAGCGACGGAGCGCGCCGGCTCGGTCTGCAGCGCGAGCGCGCGACGCGCCAGTTCGGCGAGCTCGACGCGACGCGCCGTGGCGTTCAACTCGGCCTCCACCGTGCGCCGCAGCAGCGCCAGCCGTTCCAGCACGCGTCCGCGCGGGGCGAGGTCCTTCGCGAGCGGGAGTGCGCTCCAGCGCTCGAACGCCTGCAGCGCGCGACGCGCGGCCGCGTCGATGGCCTCGGCTCCGGCACACGGATCGGCCGCGCGCTCGAGCGCGAGCGCCAGTGCGAGCTCGAGCTCGACCTGCGGATCCGGATGCGGCACGTTCACGCCCCGAGACGCGGAGCCTCGACCGACTGCCAAGCTTCCTGCAGCCGCGCGAGCACCTTGCGCGCCTCGGCGACGGGCTCGGCCGACTCCGTGCGCTGCGCCTCGCGCAGCCGGTCTTCCACGAACAGGTAGAGCTGCTCGAGGTTGTCGGCCACGCCGGGCGCGGCGTCCTTCTGCAGCGCGCAGCGCAGCTCGGCCACGATGGCGTCCGTGCGCGCGAGCAGTCCGGCCCAGCGCGAGCCGGGACCGCCCGGCGTCTCCTGCGCCGAGAGGTCGAGGAAGCGCAGCGCGCCCGCGTACAGCAGGCGCACGATCTTGATCGGCGGGGCGTTCTCGAAGGCGGCCTCGCGGTAGGCGCCGGCGGCGGAGCGGGGATCCATGGTGCGGGGTCTCGTGGGAATCAGCGGTTGAGGTAGGCGGACTGGCTCTGGAGCTGGGCCATCAGGCTCTCGAGCGAGGCGAAGCGGCGCGTGAGCTGCTCCTGCATGCGGTCGATGCGCAGCTCGCGCTGCTCGATGCGCTCGTTGATGCCCTTGATGTTGGCGTTGAGCGTCTCGACGCGCGCGTCGAACACGCCCTTGAAGAAGTTGCCCGACTGGTCGCCGTAGCTCTTCACGACCTTGTCGATCTCGCGCGCGAGGTCGTCGCCGAGGCCCGTGTCGGCGGTCGTGTCGAAGTAGTAGCGCGCGGTGCCGACCGCCGCGCCGGCGTTGTCGAAGCCGTCGGTGTCCGCGAACAGGTCGGCGAACTTGGCGAGGTTCGCGTCCATCTTCGCGTCCATGACCTTGTCGTTGATCTTGAGCGAGCCGTCGGACTGCGACTCGACGCCCACGAGGCGCAGCGTGCCGTAGCCCGAGGTGTCCGCGGCCGCCTGGGCCGCCGACTGGCCGAACAGCGCGCCGGACAGCGTGCGCTGGATCGTCTTGAGCGTCGTCTCGCCGAACAGAGCGCCGCCCGGGCCCTTCTCCGGGTCGTACTTGTTCTGGTCGCGCACGAACTTGACGACCTCGTTGTAGGCGTCGACGAACTCCTTGACCTTGCCCTTCACCGCCGTCTTGTCGGCCTCGACGGTGAACTGCACGGTCTTGGCCGGATCGGCGTCGAGCAGCGAGATCGAGACACCCGCGACTACGTCGTCGAAGTCGTTGTCGGTGCGCTCGACCGTGAGTCCGTCGATCACGGCGATGGCGTTGCTCCCGACGCTGATGTTGTTCGTGCTCTGCGCCACGCCCTGCGCGTTGGGCGGCGCGGCGTTGATCGAGAGGTTCGTGACGGTCGTGGCGATCGTGCCGATGCGATGGTCCTTGCCGGTCTGCTTCGCCGTCAGCACCAGCTGCCAGCTCGGCGCCGCAGTCGTGCCGGAGTTCACGACCGTCGCGGCAACCTTGTCCTTGGCCACCGTGTTGATCTTCGACGCGATGTCGTTGAGCGACGAGGTCGCCGCGTCCATCGTCGCCGTGTAGGTCTGGCCGTCGTAGGTGAACGAGACCGTCTGCCCGTCGACCGTGCCGAGGTCCGCGTCGGGATCGGCCACGCCGTTGAAGGCCCAGCGATCGGTGGTCGCCACCTGGTTGACGACGAGCGAGTGCGAGCCCGCCGCGGCCGCACCGCCGGCGGAGATCGTGGCGAGGCCCTCCTCGCTTTGGCTCACCTTGAAGGCGAGGAATCCCGAGAGCGTGCCAAGCGCGTTGGCCTTGGTGCGCAGCGCATCGACCTTGCCGCGGAAGGTGTTGAGCAGGTTGATCTTGTCCTGATCGCCCTTCTTCTTCGACTCGAGCTGCTGGATGGGCACGCGCTCGACCGCCACGAGCGCGTCGATGATCGCGCGCGTGTCGAGACCGCTGCCGAGGCCGCCAAAGCTGATCGGGGATGCCATGCGCTTGCTCCGTGGGCCCCGCACGGGACCCGTGGGGTTATCGGCGCGACCCGCGGCCCGGGTTAGCCCGATCCTTGAACCTCCTTCGCGCTGGAAGGAATTTCCACCCGACGGAAACGAACCGGCGCGACTCCCCGTGCCGGGGAGCCGCGCCGCCCTCTTCGTCCACAGGACGATTCTAGTGTCAGGCCCTAGGCCAGCAGGCGCAGCGCGAGCTGCGGCTGGACGTTGGCCTGCGACAGCACGCTGATGGCAGCCTGCTGCAGGATCGAGTTGCGCGTCAGGTCGCTCGTTTCCGTGGCGACGTCGACGTCGCGGATGCGGCTCTCGGCGGCCGAGAGGTTGTCGCGCGTGTTCAGGATCGACGAGATGGCGCTCGTCATGCGGTTCATCTGCGCGCCGAGCGTGCCGCGCGTCGTGGTGACCGAGTCGACTGCCGTGTCGATCGCCGCCAG
This sequence comes from uncultured Planctomycetota bacterium, assembly GCA_903892045.1. Lineage (GTDB taxonomy): Bacteria > Planctomycetota > UBA1135 > UBA1135 > F1-120-MAGs118. The sequence continues at coordinate 14,688 of CAITGX010000329.1, forward strand.
GGCGGTCGAGGCGTTGGCGGCGCTCGTCACCGACAGCGAGCCGAGCGAGAGGCCGGTCGCGGTGGTGTCGGAGAGCGACAGGGCGATCGTCTGGCCCGCGTCGATGCCGACCTGGATGTTCATGCTGGTGGTCGAGCCGTCGAGCAGGTTGACGCCGTTGAAGGTCGTCTGGCCGGCGACGCGGTCGATCTCCGTGACGAGCGCCTGGAACTCGGTGTCGAGCGTGGCGCGGTCGGCGGTGGTCAGCGTGCCGTTGGAGGCCTGCACCGCGAGCTCGCGCATGCGGGTCAGGTTGTTGCTGACTTCCTGCAGCGCACCCTCGGCGGTCTGCGCCATCGAGACGCCGTCCTGCGCGTTGCGGCTGGCGACCGTGAGGCTGCGGATCTGGCCGCGCATGCGCTCGGAGATGCCGAGGCCGGCGGCGTCGTCGGCGGCCGTGGCGATGCGCAGACCCGACGAGAGGCGGGCGAAGTTGCCCTGCAGGCGGCTGGTGACGGCGCCGAGGTTGCGCTGGCTGGTGAGCGCGGCGACGTTGGTGTTGACTCGAAGACCCATGTGACTGGTTTCCCTTGGGGTTGGCGGTCCGTGGTGATGAGGAGGCGCCTCGTCGCTCCGACCGGAGACCGATCCCGTCCGCGGGAGTCACGAGTCCTCGCTGGCACGGCGAGGAATCGCGGGACGGTCTGGCCTCAGGAGGCTCGATGGGCGTCGTGGACCCCGCCGCAGCTTCGACCCCCTCCCCACCCTTTGGGGCGAAGCGCGAAACCGTGACGCGGTGCCGCTCGTCATCCCGCGCACTCGCGCTCTCGCGCGCGCTGCGGCATGCCTTGCGGCAGGCGTTCCTTCGGAAGGTGCGCGAGGCACTCGACAGGAAATCCCATTTCCCGGAGCGCGCTCGGCCGCAGGCCTGAAAAAAAGGCGTGGGCACCGCGCCGCGCGTGCGCGGTGCGGTGCCCTTCGAGCCGTCCACCCTGGCCCCCTCAGCTACGAATAGCCAAGGTTTCTGGCTGGGCGGGCCCCCGCCGGGGGGGAGAGCGCGAGAAGCGCGGGGACCCGTCCTGCTTCAGCTGGTCAGGGACTAGCCGAGCAGCGACAGCGCGAGCTGCGGCTGCACGTTGGCCTGCGAGAGGACGCTCACCGCGGCCTGCTGCAGGATCGAGTTGCGCGTGAGGTCCGCGGTCTCGATCGCCACGTCGACGTCGCGGATGCGGCTCTCGGCGGCCGAGAGGTTCTCGCGCGTGTTGAGGATCGAGGAGATCGCGCTCGTCAGGCGGTTC
>CAITGX010000330.1 GCA_903892045.1 uncultured Planctomycetota bacterium
CGCTCGAGCGCCAGCACGCAGCCCTGCGCGACGTCGCGCACTCCCACGACGGACAGCGATCCCGGTGGCGTGAACGGGATCCACGGACCGTGCGCGAGCTTGTGCAGGAACTTGATCGTGTTGGGTGCGCGCGAGGACGTGCCGAAGATCGCGCCGGGATTGACGACCACGACGTCGAGCTCGCTCGCCGCCTCGAGAGCCAGCTCCTCCGCGGCACGCTTGGTATCCGCGTACGCGCAACGCAACGCCGCGTTGTTGTAGGGAGCCTCCTCGTCGAGCAGCTCGTCCGGTCGCGCGTTACCGACGGCGACGACCGAACTCACGTGCAGGACGCGCGTCACGCGATGCCGCTTGCATGCCGCGAGCACGTGGCGAGTGCCCTCGACGTTGACTCGGCGCTGCAGCTGCACATCGCGCGTCGCGTAGCTGATCACGGCCGCGGAGTGCACCACCCAGCTCTCCCCGCCGCGCGCGACGAGCGACGCGAGCGCGGCCTCGATCGCCGCGGGCGAGTCGAGGTCGCCTTGATGCCAGCGCACGGAGAGGCCGGCGAGCAGCGAGCGATCCGAGCTGGGCCGGGCGAGAACGTCGACTGGGTGGCCGCGCTCGACGAGCTGTCGCACGAGCTCCGCGCCGACGAAGCCCGTCGCTCCCGTCACCAGCACCGCCGGCTTCACGCGTCCTCCGCGAGCGGCAGCCGCAGGCGAACGACGACGCCGGGACCCGGCTCGTTGTTGCCGAGCTCGATCGATCCGCCGAGATCCTCGAGCACGCGCTTGGCGATCGCCAGACCGAGCCCCGTGCCCTTGCTGCGTGTCGTGAAGTAGGGCTCGAACAGGCGCGCCTGCGCCTCGGCCGAGAGTCCCTCGCCGCTGTCCTTCAGCACGATGCGCGCCTCGCCCCCCTCGCACGCGACGCTCGCCACGAGCCGGCCACCCGTCGGCATCGCCTCGAACGCGTTCGAGACGAGGTTCTGCAGCACGCGTCGCAGTGCCGAGCGATCCGCGAGCACGAGGGCGCTCCCGAGTTCGGACTCGATCTCGATCCGCCGCTCTCCCGCGAGCGCGCGGTAGAGCTCGAGCACTTCTCCGAGCATCGCCCCGACATCGACGCGCGCGAGCGAGCCCTTCCGCACGCCCGTGAGCGCGTGGAAATCGCCCGCGACCTCGCGCAGGTGCGCCACCTGTCGCAGCGTGATCTCGATCGTGCGCTCGAAGATGCGCTCGAACTCGGGGCTCTGCTCGTCGTGCGCGCGCTTGCAGAGCTCGGCGGAGACCTGGATCGGCGTGAGCGGGTTCTTGATGTCGTGCGCGACCTGCCGCGCCATCTCGCGCCACGCAGCCTCCTTCTCTGCGCGCACGAGCTTCTCGCGGCTCTCGCGGATCTCGTCCGTCATGCGGTTGAGCTCGCGACCGAGCTCGCCGAGCTCGTCGCGACTGCGGACCTCGTTGTGCGCCGTGAGATCGCCGCCCGCGACCTTGAGGACCTGCTCGCGCAGCTCGACCACCGGCGCCGTGGTGCGCCGCGCGACGAGCATCGTCCACAGCACGCTCACGAGCAGCACGAGCGCGGTCACCTGGAAGAGCTGCGCGCGCAGCTCGCGCACGCCCTCGAAGATGTCGTCGTTGTCGATGCCCACGCCGACGATCCAGCCGAAGCCGCTCTCCGCGACGCCGTGCGTGTGCTTGAAGGCGGCGTTCTTGCGCCGTCCCGCGAACTCGTACTCGGGATACAGACCCCAGTCGGACTCGCGCGCGGCCGCGCTCATCTGCGGCAGGCGAATGCGCGGGCTCTCGGAGATGCTCTCGCCGTACAGCGTCGGGTCGCGGTGCGCGAGGATCGTGTCCGCGTCGGAGGCCCAGATCCAGCCGTAGGCCGAGGGAAACTCGTCGGGACCGACGAGGCCCTGGAAGTAGCTCTTGAGCACCGGGCTCTCGACTTCCTCCTGGATGCGCGCCCAGTTGACGAGCACGTAGAGCGCGCCGAGGAACTGACCCGAACGCCCGGGCTGGTCCTCGTCCTCGGGCCAGTAGACCGGCGCCGAGAACGCGATGTGGAAGTTCTCCGGATGCGCCGAGTCGGGATGGCGCGGCGGGAGCAGGTCCGAGCGGTGCTGGTCGACGCGGAAGGGCTGGCCATTGCGCGCGGCCTCGAACCAGACCTCGTTCGAGCAGTCGCGCGCCTCGAGTCCCGCGAGCACCTCCTCCGAGAGGCCGAGCCCGGAGCGTCCGACCGTGTTCGACACGACGTAGCGCCCATCCGCGGACACGAGCATCAGGAGGTCGTAGTCGCGCTTCGAGAGCACCCAGTTGTCGAACTGCTGCACCTGCGTGTCGCGCATCAGCCGCCGCACGCTCGCCGGATCGCCCTCCAGCTCGCCGGCGCGGTCGCGCAGGTCCTCGTCGATCGCGAGGTAGCTGCCGGGATCGGCCGCCAGCAGCGCGGTGTTCGTGTTGAACTCCTCGATGTCGCGGTCGACGCGCACCGCGAGGTCCGCGGCGAGGCTCTTCAGCGAATAGAGCACCACGTCCTTCGAGAGCCGCCCCGCCATCTGCGTCTCGACGAAGATCGCCAGCGCGAGGAACGGCAGCACGACCGCGGCCAGCACGGCGAGCAGGAACTTGGTCGAGATGCGGCGGATCACGGCGGTGCGCGGCGCGAGCTCGCGCGGCGTATCATCGCGCGCGAGCATCCCACTCCCCGCCCCCGCCCGCAACCTCCTCGGCCTTGGCCACCTCCTCCGCCCCCGCGCCGCGCCGCATCGCGCTCGTGCGCCTCTCGCACCTCGGGGACGTCGTGCTCGCGCTGCCGCTGTTCCACGCGCTCCGCGCGCGCTTCCCCGCGGCCGAGCTGGCGTGGGTCGTGCAGCGCGAGTTTGCGCCGCTCGTGGAGCCCCTGCCGGGCCTCGCGCGCACCATCCGCTTCGATCGTCGCGGCGGCCTGCGCGGCTGGCTCGAGCTGCGCCGCGAGCTCGCAGAGTTCTCGCCCGACTTGGCGATCGACGCGCAGGGCAACCTGAAGAGCGGCTTCGCGCTGGCCTGCAGCGGCGCGGCCACGCGCGTCGGGATGGCGCGCGCGGACTGGCGCGAGCCCCTCGGTCGCTTCGCGCTGACGGAGTCCGCGGACGCGGCGCGCGGCGAGCACGCCTTCGAGCGCACGCTCGCGCTGTGCCGCCACTTCGGCGTCGAGGAGGAGCCGCGACGAGATCCGGCGCTCTCCGCGGCGGAGCTGCGCGCCGGGCGCGAGCGCCTCGAAGCGTTCGGCCTGCGCCGAGACGACGTGATCCTGCAGCTCTCGCCCGAACGCGACGTCCGCAGCTGGCCGCTCGCGCGCAACCTCGAGTTGTTCGCGCAGCTCGGTCGCGACGGCCGGCGTTGCGTGGCGCTGTCCGGACCGGCGGAGCAGGCGGAAGGCGAGCGGTTGCGCGAGCGTGCGTCCGGCCTCGCGCACGTGCAGCACTGGGTCGGGCAGCGCGGCCTGCGCGAGCTCGCGGGCTTCTTCGCCGTTTCGGCGGAATCCGGCGCTCGCTATGTCGGCGGGGACACGGGCCCCACGCACCTCGCCGCGGCCTGCGGCCTCCCTGTGACGGTGCTGTGCGGACCCCACAGCCACCTGCGCACCGGGCCCTGGCCGGTCGCCGGACATGGCCCGCACCGCGCCGTGCGCGCCGCGGTGCAGCCTTCCTGCGCCCCGTGCCTCGCTCGCTCCTGCAGCCACGCGCAGGGCCCGGTGTGCATGCGCGAACTCGCCGCCGACGAGGTTCGCATGGCGCTCGGCAGCATCCGCTCCGCATAATCTCTGCCCCCCATGCGGATGTGGCACTACTTCCTCGCTGGCGCGCTGCTGCTCGCGCCCGCGCTGCTCGTGACGGCCGTGCTCGGCCTCGCGTTCGACGGCTCGAAAAAGCACCTCTGGGCCGGGCTCTTCACGGCGACGCTCGGAGTCGGCGTGCACACGCTCGTGATCCTGTTCATGCTCGTCACGGGACGCGTGCTGAAGGAAGCGATTCGCGCGCGCCGTCTCTCCGACGGCTTTCTCGCCGAGCTCAACGCCTTCTTCGGGCGCAAGCGCGCCTATCCGCTCGCGGGCCTCGGCGCGTCCTCGATCGTCGCCGCCGGCGTGCTCGGCTACAGCTCGCGCGGCTTCGGCATCTCGCCGGTCTGGCACTGGCTCGTCGGCATCGGCACCGTGCTGCTCAACCTGTGGGCCCTGCAGGAGGAGCTGCGCGCGCTCAAGGAGAACCAGCGCCTCGTGGACCGCGCCGCGGCCGAGCTCGACCAGTTCGATCGAGCGCAGGAGGCCGCCGGTGTTCCGCCGCCGCCGGAGCCGCCGCCGGCCCCGATCCTGTCGCTCAAGAACGGGCTCACGCTGCTCATCGCGCCGTGGTTGCCCTACCTCTACTGGTCGCTCGTCGTGTGGCGCGGGGACTTCACGCGCATGAGCGTGCATCCGTGGGTCGAGCTCTCCGCCCTCGGATTCGTCGTCACTCTGCTGGCCCTGCGTCGCCGCGCCAGCACGGCCTGAGCAGGCCCGCGGCCCTAGGCGTCGCGCGGCTTGCCGGACTCACCCTCGCCCATCGGCGCCTTGAGCGCCTCGAGCTGGGCTGCGGCGTCGCGGAACTCCGGGTAGACGAGCAGCACCTGCTCGAGCAGCTGCGCCTTCGCGACCGGATCGGCTTCGAGCTGCGCGCGGTCGTAGGCGAGGATCGCCTTGGCCACGAGGTCGTTGAGCGTGTCGCGCCGAGCGATCGCGTCGAGGAAGAAGCCTTGGGGCGCCGCCTCGATCACCGCACTGTAGGCGGCGATCGCTGCCTCGTACTGGTGATCGACCTCCATCGCCCGCGCGGCCTCGTAGTCGACCTGCAGGCGTGCCTCGTGCAGTCGCTCGCGGGCGGCGACGAAGGCGTCCTTCTGGCTCACCGTGAGGGTCTCGCCCTGCTCGAGCGCCTTGATCGCGAGGTCGAACTGACGGCGCACGATGCGACGCTCGGACTCGGCGAGGAACTCGGCCGCCTGAGTCTCCTTGCGCGTGCGCGCGAGGCCCTCGAGGCCCAACTTGTGCTCGGGATCGAACAGCGTGGCGAGGCGGTACTCGATGCGAGCCGCCGCGTACTGGCCCGCGGCCTCGAACTCGGCGGCCTGCAGCGCGCGATCGTCGGCGCGCAGGGTGTCGGCCTGCATGCGGCGGCGCTCGGCGCGCTCGTTGTCGTTGTCGTACTTGCCCGTGGCGGAGAAGTGATGCGCGGCCTGGTCGAGCCAGTAGTCCGAGAGCGCCTCGAGCCCGCTCTGGTAGTACTTCTCGCCCATGCCGCGGCGGTAGTTGAGCTGCACGAGCACGCGCCCGAGGCCATTCTTCGCGCGCGAGTCGTCGGGACGGTACTCGAGCGCCTTCTCGTAGCACTCCGAGGCCTTGCCGAGCTCGTCCTTGGCGTGCCAGTCCATCGCCGTGCGCACCCACTGGTCCGCGAGCTTGTCGAGCTGCGACTCGCGCCACTCGATCGCCTGCGGCACTTCGGGACCGATCTCGCACGCTGCGCGGAACTTCTCCAGCGCCTCGGTGTCCTGACGCGCGAACGAGAGCGTGCGACCTTCCTCGAGCAAGAGCGCCACACTGGCGAGCCGCCAGTTCTCGCGGGCCGTGGCATCGTTCGGTCGCTTGTCGACCTCGGCCTTGGCCAGCTCGACGGCGCGCACGTACTCGCCGCGGCGCACGAGCCGATCGACCTCGCTGCGCGGACCGTAGGGGTCCGTGGCGGCACAGCCGCACAGGAGCGCGAGGGCGAGGGTCAGGGAGGAGACGGGACGGCGGTCGGGGCAGGTCATCGCGGCTGGGTCCTTGCGAGAGCGAGCATGGGTTTCGACGACGCGCGCCGCCATTCCTTCCCGCCCAGCAGGCTGCGGTACGGGTCGGAATCGGTTCCGTAAATATCTTCCATATATTGACTTACGTCCGAGCCCCTTCGCTCAGCGCCACCCCGAGGCTGCCGAACACGAGCACCGGCAGCCAGGCCGACCACAGGGGCGAGAGCGCGCCCTCCATGCCCAGCGAGCGGCACACGAAGTCGACCGCGAAGTAGACGATGCACGCCAGCGAGGCGCCGATCAGCCCCTCGGTGGCCTTGCCGCGCTCGCGACCGAGCAGGAAAGGCAGCGTCAGGAACACCAGCACGAGGTTCCCGAGCGGGAACGTCAGGTGGTAGTGGAACAGCGTCTGGTACTCGAGGTTGCTCGGGTCGCGCGCGGAGAGGCGCGAGAGCTCGCCGAAGGAGAGTTCCATGGGCGCCACGTCCCCCTTCTTGGCGAGCAGCACGTCGCGCGGGGCGAAGTCCACCACGTCCAGCCACTCGACGGGACGCGACACGGCCGTGTCGCCAGTGGTGACGCGCAGGTGCCCGCCCTCGAGCTTCCAGCGGATGCTGCCGTCGTCGGCGCGGTCGTAGCTCGCACGGTCGGCGACCACGAAGAACAGGCTCGCGCCCTTGAGGCCCGCCACCTGCAGGCCTCGGATCGTAGCCGTCGCGGTCTCGTAGCGCTCGATCACCACGATGTTGCCGGCGAGGTCGCGCAGGGTGACGTCCTCGATCACGCGCTCGACCCGATGGCGGTCGAGGTAGTCCTTGAGCGCGTCCCGCTGCTCGCCGAGCGTGCGAGTCGCGCCCTCGCGCAGCGCGAACATGCCGAGCGCCACGGCCAGCGCACCCGCATACACGGGCAGGAGCAGGCGCTGCGCGCTGACGCCGGCGCCGAGACCCGCGACGAGCTCGTTGTAGCGCAGGAGCTTGGACAGCGTGAACAGCGCCGCCGCCGTGGTGACGAATGGCGCGACCTGCAGGTAGAGGAAGGGCACGTTGAGCGCGTAGAAGCGCAGGATCGTGCCAAAGGACGCGCTCGTGCCGTCGTCCCACGTCTCGAAGTAGCGCAGGTTGGTGGCGATGTCGATGATCACGGCGAGACCCACCACGAGCAGCAGCGAGGTCGCGTAGGCGCCGACGAACAGGGCGCCCACGTAGCGATCGAGTCGTCCCCCCAGCTCCAGTCCACCCGCGCGCATCGTCGTGGAACTCCTACTGCCTCGCCGCGCGCGCGAGGAGGATGAGCCCGAGCGCCGACCCGACCAGCGAGGCCCCGAAGGCCGCGAACCACGTCGGCACGACCTCGTTGACGGACAGCAGCTTGCCGATGCGCATCGACACGATGTAGTAGACCAGCGCGTAGCCGATCGCCACCGCCAGCGACGCGAGCTGCGAGCCCTTGCGCAGGAACAGGCCCGTCGGCATGCCGAGCAGCAGGAACATCGGGCAGATCAGCGCGAGGGCCTGACGGGTGTGCAGGGAGTAGCTCGCGTTGCGCAGGTTGGCCGGCGGGATGATGCCGTGCTCGTGGGACAGGCCCTCGAGCGCGCCCGGCCCGCGCTGCGCGAGCAAACCCTCGGTGCGCTCGATGCGCGCGGAGAGCTCGCCCGAGTCCTGATAGCGCCAGTGCAGGCGTTCCTTGTCGTTGGTGCCGAACACCTTGTCGAGGTCCATGCGCACCACGAGCCGCCCGACGCGCAGGTCATGGCGCTCGTCCGCCCAGCGCGGGACGCGCAGGTCGACGAGCAGGGTCGAGCCCTCGACCGAGATCTGGACCTCCTGCGCGAAGATCGTCTGGGCCGGCTTCCCTTCCGTCGCGGGCAGGTGCAGGAACACCTGCCGGAACAGGTTGCGATCGACCGTGTCGCGCTCGGCGGCGGACAGGTAGAACTCGCCGAAGCGCAGCTCCGTCCGCCCGGGATTGAGCGACTTCAGCAGCTGCATGGCGGAGTTCTTGCCGTAGGTGCGCTTCTGGTAGTTGAGCGACGGCGAGAGCTCGGCCTCGACGAAGTACAGGCCGGCCGACAGCGCCAGCGCGAGCACGATGCCGGGCCGCAGCATGCGCAGCGGATGGACGCCCGCCATCGAGATCGCGGTCCACTCGTTGTCGGCGGCCATGCGACCGTAGGTCGACACCACGGACAGGAGGAAGCCGATCGGAACGAGGTACGGCGCGAGCTCGAGCAGCAGGATCGGCACGTAGCCGAGGACAGCGCCGATGCCGATCCCGGCCACCTTGGCGACCGCATGGACGAGCACGCACGGCACCGCGACGAGCGCCATGCCGCCGCAGGCGAACACGAGCCCCGCGAGCAGGCGGCGCAGCACGTACAACTCGAGCTTCACGGCCCGCGATGCTAGCGATCCGAAGGTCGCGCTACGACCGCGCCGAGGAGCGAGTGGAACGGAAGCCGCCGCTCGCTAGCATCGCTCCCCGTGAGCACCGGACAGCTCGAGCGCGTCCTCAAGCATGGCCTGCGCCGCAGCGTGCGCCTCGAGCGCTCCGCGGACGGGGCGCGCACGGTCGTCAAGCGCTTCGCCTCGCGCGGCTTCGCGGCCGCGTCGCTCGACCGAGCCCGTGCCGCGCGCGAGCACCGCATGCTGGCCGAGCTGCACGAGCGCGAGCTCGCCGTGCCGCGGCCACTCGCCTGCGAGCGCGTCGACGGGGGCTGGGAAGTGCGCATGGAGTGGCTGGGCGAGAGCGCGAGCGCCGCCGAGCTGCTGGCGGGTTCCGCCACATGGCCGTCGGGCCGCAGGGCTGGCCTGCACGCCTTCGCGAAGCTGCTTGGGGCGCTGCACTCCGCCGGGGTCGACCACGCGGACCTGCACAACGGAAATGCCCTGCTCGACGCGCACGGGCGCGCCTTCGCGATCGACTTCCACAAGGCACGGCGCGTGAAGTCCCTGCGCGAGCGCACGCTGCTGCGCGATCTCGCCAAGCTCTGCGCCGGAGCGCGCGAAGTGACGACGCCGCGCGAACGCGCACGCTTCCTGCTCGCGTGGCGCGCCGCCCTGCCGCCGGCCCTGCGCCCCACGGGCTCGCTCGCGCGGCTCGCCGCGACGCTCGAGGAGCGCGCGCGCACGGAGCGCGTCGAGTACGTCCACAAGCGCCGCGCGCGCTGGCTGCGCGAGGGCACGGCCTGCGCCGCCGTCGACGGCGACTTCCGCGGCTTCCTGCGCCACGGCGTGGACCGCGAGCGCATCGCGCGCCTCGGCCGGACGGCCCTCGCGCGCGGCGCGGGCGAGTTC
>CAITGX010000331.1 GCA_903892045.1 uncultured Planctomycetota bacterium
CTTGGCATTCGTCTGCGTGGCGTTGGGGCCGGTGTAGGGGCCGACGTTCCAGTCGTACGTGCTCGAGTTCGTGACGTAGCTCGGTGCCGCCACGACGTCGTAGATGCGCCACGCGGTCGTGCCGTTGGTGGTCACCGGCCCAATCCCGCCCTGGTGCTGCGCGGGCCCGAACACTCCCGGACCGGCGTTCAGCGTGAAGCCCTCGGTCACCGGGTCGGTCTGGCCCTGATGGATCTGGACGAGGTTGGGAACCTGTGCGCTGGCGAGGGACGCGAGCAGGAGCGTGGCGAGGGTGGCGAGCTGGGTGCGGAGCGACATGGGGGGATTCGGTCGATGGCTAGGATCGGCCGCGGGCGACGGGCTGTCTCGCGCGGACTCAACCAATAGAAACCACATCGTCGGGGCCCGCCATCCCCCGGAACCTGGGGGGGCGCCCGCTCGGACCGCCGCATCGGGGCTTGGGGGCCCAGAAGCAGCGCCAGTCGGCCAAATCCTGCGCGAGTCCGCGTGCTCAGCCCTTCGGCGGCACGAGCCCGCGGCGCGCGGCCTCGAGGGCGGCTTCGGCGCGCGTGGAGATGTTGAGCTTGCGGTAGATCGCCTTCACGTAGTCGCCGACCGTGTGGTCGCTCAGGTCGAGCTCGTAGGCGACGTCTCGGACGCGCAGGCCGCGGCCGAGGGCCGCGAGCACCTCGGTCTCGCGCGGGCTGAGCGCGACCTCGCTCGCGGCCGGGGCCGCGGGGGCGGGGCGGCGGAAGTGCGCGAGCACGCGGCGCGCGATCGAAGGCGAGAGCGGCAGCTCGCCCTGCAGGATGCGCCCGAGCGCGCGCTCGACGGCGGCTTGCGGCTCGCTCTTCAGCACGTAGCCCTGCGCACCGGCGGCGAGGGCATCGAACAGGTGCGTGTCGTCGTCGAAGAGCGTCGCGACGACGATCATGGCCTCGGGCTGGCGCGCGGAGAGCTCGCGCACGCAGTCGATGCCCGAGCCGTCGGGCAGGCCGAGGTCCACGAGCGCGAGCGGCACGCTCGCGGTGCTCGGCGCCAGCGTGCGCACGAACGCGAGCGCTTCGCCGAGGGTTCCGCACGTCACGACGCGCGCACCGGGCACGAGTCGCTCCGCCTGCGCGGCGAGCCACGCGCGCATTTCCTGCACGTCCTCGAGCACGAGCACCGTCCGCACGTCCATGGTCGCGAATGTACCAGTCGCCGCGGCGTCGGATCGGGCTCAGTCGCCGAGGGGCACGCGCAGGGTGGCGCGCAGGCCGCCGCTCTCCGCGGGCTCGAAGCGCATCGTGCCGCCCATGGCCCGCGCACGACGCTCGAGGTTCGAGAGGCCGTTGCCGCGCGGGCGCGCGGGGTCGATGCCGCGGCCGTTGTCCTGCACCTCGAGCACGAGCGTGTCGCCTTCGAGCGCGAGTCGCACGGCGACGTCGCGCGCGCCCGAGTGCCGGATCGCGTTGCTCAGGAGCTCGCGGTGGCAGGCCACGAGGTTGCGGTAGGTGAAGTACGAGAGCTGGCGCGCGTCGATGCCGCTCGAGCTCCAGCGGAACTCGAGCCCCGCGCCGTCGAGGCGCTGGCCGCTCTCGTGGCGCAGCGCAGCGGCGACCGCTTCGAGCACGCGCCGCTCGCCCACGAGCCCCGAAGCGATCGTGCGCACGTCCGCGAGCGCCTCGCGCACGCTCTCGCGGGTCGCCTCGAGGTTCTCGCGGTGCAGACCCGAGAGCAGGCGCGCGCCGACGTCGTCGTGCAGGTCCGCCGAGATGCGGCGGCGTTCCTCGGCGGCGCCGCGGTCGTAGGCGTTGCGGCTCTCCTCGATCCACTGTGCGAGCGCGCACAGCTGTCGAGCGAGCGCGAGGTGCGTCGGGCCGAACAGGCCGCGGCCGCCCCATGGGTTGCGGACGACGAGCGCCGGCGCGCCGGCGCGCGCGGGCAGCGCGAGCGCGAGGCCGTCGTCGCGCAGCGCGGGCTCCGCGACCTCGCCCTCGGCGGCGACGAGCTCGAGCGGATCGAAGAGGCGCGCGAGCAACGCTCGCCAGCGGCTCTCGCGCTCCACGGCGCTCGCGGCGAAGGCGACGTCGACGACCGAGCGGAAGAGCTCGTTCTCGTCCATGCGCCGGCGCGCGACGAAGCGGCGCCAGAGCCAGTCGCGCAGCGGTATCCAGAGCAGTCCGAGGGCCAGCACGGCGAGGCCGAGTGACGGGCCGGGCGCGAGCTGCAGCGCGAACACGAGCAGCGCGTCGAGCCCGAGCAGCGCGAGCAGCGCTCCCACGTAGAACAGGAGCCGGAAGGCCCACTCGTCGAGCTCGAACAGGCGGTAGCGCGCCACGCCGAGCGCCACGCCGACGTGGATCAGCAGGAACAGCAGGAAGGCGGCGCCCTGCGACACGGGCGGCAGGTCGCCGATCAGGATCGGCGCGATCACGAGCGCGACGAAGCCGCCAGCGCCGAGCGCCACGGAGAGCCCGAGCCAGCGCAGGGCGGCACGGCCACGCGGGTCACGGCGCGTGGCGAAGGCCTGCACGCCGATGGCGGCGAGGATGCCGAGCATCTCGAGCAGCGTGGGGAGCTGGTTGCCCGTCGCGGGATCCCGCACGAGCCGCGCGACGTCGGCGAGCAGCCACAGCGCGACCACGGTGAACAGCAACGCCAGCCAGCGCGCTCGCACGAGCGGCCGCGGATAGACGAGGAACAGCGCGATCATGGCCGCGCCGAAGGTCAGCGCGCCGGCGTGGTTGAGAGCTGAGAGCGCACGGTGCGTCGCGGTCGGCAGGGCGAGCGCGCGCGTGCTGTAGACCGCGGCGGCCTGCGCGAAGACGAGGATCGACGTGCCGACCAGCGCGAGCCAGCGCGCCGACGCCTCGCCGCGCCGCAGGGCCCACACCCACGCGCTGACGAGGAAAGCCGCCGCGCCGATCCCGAGCTGCATCCAGAATGCGCCGGGCAGGTCCGCGAGCGCGCGCTTGCGGGTCGCGATCGTCACGCTGCGCGTCGCTCCCGCGGGCTCGGTGAACTCGACCCGGACCTCGGGCTCCGCCAGCAGCTCCGAGAGCGCCTGCTGACGCTCGAAGAAGCGCTCGATCTCCGCGTAGCTCGGCAGGAAGTCCGATTCCTCGATCAGGTCGACGGGCTCGAGCTCGCTGCGACGCCCGTCCGCGACCGACAGGCCGCGCACCGTGCTCCCGACCGGAACCTCGCTCGCGGCACCCTGCGCGTCGCCCCCGAGCACCACGACCCGCTGCTCCGCCGCGCCCTCGACCCCGAGCGCGAGCCCCAGCGACCGCTGCCCCAGCGCCAACGCCACCGCCGCGGCCGAGACGGCCGCCCCCAGCACCAGCGCCGCGACAAAACGCCGAAACGGAGTGGCGAGCAGCATCGTGGGAAGGCGGCCGACGCGCCGGCGCGGTCAGCGGGTGCGGGCGACGAGGCCGAGGTGGGAGAGCTCGTCGAGGAGCAGGTCGGCGCGGGCGGCGACGGGGCTCTCGGCGGGCAGGCGCAGGAGCTGGTAGCCGAGTTCGCGGTAGGTGGCGATGAGGGAGGCTTCGATCTCGCGGGCGCGCTGGAGGTCGGAGGTGCGGCCGGTGTCGACGCGCGGCTTGAAGGGCAGGCAGATCTCGCACAGCACGATCACGTCGTAGCGCGAGCTCTGGACGGCGGCCTTCACGAAGGGCGTCGGGGGCGCGCCGACGAGGCGCATGTAGGCGAGGCCGTCGACGAGGCCGCGGTCGCAGAAGACGGCGGCGGCGCTCTCCTGCCGGGCGGCGTACTCGAGCTGCAGCTGGCGCTGGGCGATGCGCTCTTGGAACTGCGGCACGTGGGTCAGGCGCCAGGCGCGGGCCTCGTCGCGACCGAGCTCGGCCACGAGCTCCTCGATCACGCCGATGGCGGCCTCGGGAACCGTGCTGAACCCGCGCGCGGCGAGCTCCGCGAGCAGGGTGGACTTGCCGCTGTGCGGCCCGCCGGTCAGCGCGATCTTCACGGGACGGAAACCTCCAGGGGCGGAGGTGGGGGGCAGCATGGTAGCGGCCCGGGGCCAGGCGTGGGGCGCCGAGGGTCCCTCCTCGAGCCATCTGAGGGCCAACTCTGGGCCATCCGTCTGGGACGGAGCCGACGGGCCCCGGGGCGCCGATCGGTCGGGCGGGCCGGGGCGGTCGCGTTGACTTCCCGGGCCCTGCCCGTACCATGTTCGGCCCTTTCGTCGTCCTCACAGGCCCCCTTCGTTTCCATCGCGAGAGCCCCATGTCCCGGCCCGACACCGTGATCATCCTGGCAGCAGGCCAGGGGACTCGGATGAAGACTGGGTGGGCCAAGGTGATGGCGCCGCTCTGCGGTCGACCGATGATCGCGTGGGTGGTCGAGCTCGCGCTCGCGCTCGACCCCAAGCGCGTGCTGGTCGTGGTGGGCTACAAGGCCGACGAAGTCACGGCCGCGCTGGCGGGGCTCGATTCGAAGCAGCGCATCCGCACCGTGGTGCAGGCCGAGCAGAAGGGCACCGGCCATGCGGTGCAGTGCTGCCTGCCGGAGCTCGGCCCTGACCCGGGCCGGGTCGTGCTGCTCTACGGCGACATGCCGCTGCTCACGGCGGAGAGCCTCGAGCTCCTGTGCACCGAGCAGGCGGCGACCAAGGACGGCATGGCGCTGCTCACGGCGCAGCCGGCGAATCCGCGCGGCTTCGGACGCATCGTGCGCGGCGCGGATGACTCCGTGGCGCGCATCGTCGAGGAAAAGGACGCGACCACCGGCGAGCGCACCCTGCGCGAGGTCAACCTCGGGGTGTACTGCTTCGACGGGCGCTTCCTCGTCGAGAGCCTGCCGAAGCTCTCCGACCGCAACGCCCAGCGCGAGTACTACGTCACGGACGTGGTCGGCATGTTCTCCCAGGCCGGGCGGCGCGTGCTGCCGGTCGAGATCACCGACGAGCGCGAGGCGATCGGCGTCAACACGCTGGTGCACCTCGCCGAGGCGCGCGCGGCCCTGCAGCAGCGCATCGTCGAGACTCACATGCTCGCCGGCGTGTTCGTCGAGGATCCGGCGACGACCTACATCGCCCACGGAGTCACGATCGGCGCCGGTACGCACATCGCGCCCTGCAGCGTGATCGAGAAGGGCTGCTCGATCGGCGCCGGCTGCCACATCGGGCCCTTCGCCCACATCGGCGAGGACACGACCCTCGACGACGGAGCGGAGATCGGCAACTTCACCGAGACCAAGCGCTCGCGGCTGGGCAAGAAGTCCAAGGCCAAGCACCTCGCCTACATCGGCGACGCGGTGATCGGCGAGCGCGTCAACGTCGGCGCCGGCACGGTGTTCGCGAACTACGACGGCGCGAAGAAGCACAAGACGACCGTCGCCGACCGGAGCTTCCTTGGCTGCGGGACGGTGCTCGTGGCGCCGTGCTCGACGGGCGAGGGCGCGACGACTGGCGCCAACGCGGTGGTGACGCATGGCTCGCACGTCGGTGCGGGCGAGCTGTGGGTGGGCGTGCCGGCCAAGGCCAAGGCGCGCCGCAAGAGCGGGAGCGCCTGAGGAGCACGACATGGGCTACACGACCGACCGTCTCGTGCTGATGTCCGGCACCGCGCACAAGGAGCTCGCGCAGTCGATCAGCGCCGAGCTCGGCATTCCCGTGGCGAACGCGCACATCGGGCGCTTCCCCGACGGCGAGATCGACATCAAGGTCTACGACGACATCCGCGGCGGCGACGTGTTCGTCATCCAGCCGACCTGTCCGCCGGTCAACGAGAACTGGATCGAGCTCCTGCTCATCATCGACACCCTGCGCCGCGCGAGCGCCGGGCGCGTGACGGTGGTGATGCCGTACTACGGCTACGCTCGCAAGGACCGCAAGGACGAGGGCCGCGTCCCGATCAGCGCCAAGGTCGTCGCCAACACGCTCGCCAGCGTGGGAGCCGACCGCATGCTGACGATGGACATGCACGCGGCCCAGATTCAGGGCTTCTTCGACATCCCCGTCGACCACCTCTACGCCAAGCCGGTGCTGATGGCGGCGGTCAAGCGCCTCGGCATCGAGAACCCGGTGATCGTCACGCCGGACGTGGGTGGGGTGAAGATGGCGCGCGCGTGGGCCAAGGCCATCGGCGCGGACCTCGCCATCGTCGACAAGCGCCGCATCTCGGGCTCCGAGATCGCGGTCGAGCACGTGATCGGCAACGTCGAGGGGCGCAACGTGATCATCGTCGACGACATGATCTCGACCGGCGGCTCGATCTCGGAGGCGGCCGCCATCACCCGCCGCCACGGGGCCAAGAAGATCGTCCTCGCCGCCTCCCACGCCGTGTTCTGTGGACCGGCCGTCCAGCGCCTCGACGCCTGCCCGGCCGACAAGATCCTGGTCACGGACACCATCCCGCGCCGGGGGGACAGCCCCAAGGCGCTCGAAGTCGTCAGCGTCGCGGGCCTCCTTGCCCGCGCCATCCGCAACATTCATCGCAGCGAATCTGTAAGCTCGCTCTTCGAGGAAATCCAATGAAGCAGACCAAGAACGCCCCGACCGCCCTCCTCCAGTCCGAGCCGCGCAAGAAGCTCGGTTCGCGCACCGCCGCTGCCCTGCGCTCCATGGGCCGCATCCCCGCATCGCTCGAGCTGACGAAGGAGGCGCCGCACGTCGACTTCTCCATCGACGCCGACGAGTTCATGACGGCGCGGCGCCGCCACCAGCACGTGTTCGAGCTGGATTTTGCGGGCAAGAAGGAAGCCGCGATCGTGCGTCACCTCGACTGGGACACCTTCGGTGACTCGATCATCCACGTCGAGTTCCGTCGCGTCGACCTGAAGAAGAAGACCGAGGTCGAGGTCGACCTGCACTTCGTCGGCCACCCCAAGGGCGTGCTCAACCAGCTCATGGCGCACGTCAAGGTCATGGCGCTCCCGACCGAGATCCCCGACGAGCTCGAAGTCTCGGTGGCCGATCTCGAGCCGGGCACGAGCGTGACCGCGGCCCAGATCAAGCTGCCCGCCAACGTCGACCTCGTGACCAACCCGGCCGCGACCGTCGCGCGCATCAGCGAGATCAAGGTCGAGGTCGCCGCTGCCCCGGCCGCCGCCGAGGGTGCCACCGCTGGCGCCGAGGGTGCGACCGCCGGCGCTGCCCCGGCCGCTGGTGCCAAGGGCGCCGCTCCGGCCGCTGGTGCCGCCCCGGCCGCCAAGGCTGGCGACGCCAAGAAGCCGGCCAAGTAAGGACTCTTCCGTGGTGCTCGGGACCGCGCGGTCCCCTGCGCCCCTGTTCCGGATGCCGTCCGTGGGGTTCCCGCGGGCGGCATCGTCCGTTGTGGGGCAGCTCGCGCGGGACCGGCTCCTCGCGCTCGGGCCCGGCGCTTGCGCGTCGCGCGGCGCTCCCTACAATCTTCCGCCCGCTCCTCGCACGGCACCCGCCGGACGAGGGGAGGGCTGGAGCACCTCGTGACCCGTCTCGTCGTCGGCCTCGGCAACCCCGGACCGCAATACGAGTGGACGCCGCACAACGTCGGCTTCCACGCGCTCGACGAGCTGGCGCGACGCTCCAAGCTGATCTTTGAAGCTCCCGCGGTGCTCGGAGCCGCCATGGCCGGCATCCCTTGCCTGCTCGCCCGCGACACCCGTCGCGACGCGCTGCTCGTCAAGCCGATGACGTTCATGAACCTCTCCGGTACCGCAGTCGCCCCGCTCGCCCGCACGCTCGGTGTGCCGCCCGAGCAGATCCTCGCGGTCTTCGATGACCTCGACCTGCCCGTCGGCGCGCTGCGCATCCGCCCTCACGGCGGAAGCGGCGGACACAACGGGGTGCGTTCCATGGTGCAGATGCTCGGCAGCGACCACTTTCCGCGGCTACGGATTGGGGTCGGCAGGCCGAGGACCGACGCGGCGCGTCATGTCCTCACGCAGCTCACCGGCGACGCGCGCATCCACGCCGAGATCACGGTCGCTCACGCGGCCGACTTCCTCGAGGCGTGGGTCGGCGAGCCGGAGAGCCTCGAGAAGCTCATGACGCGGTTCCACAGCCGCTGGAAAGACCTTGGGCCAGAAGGCGGCTAGGACCCGTCGGCCCGCTCAACCAACTGAAAGCGAGACCAAGTTTTGACGACGACGTACGAAGGCATGTTCCTCCTGGACAACCAGGTGGTGCGAGCGGACTGGCGCCAGGCGAAGGCCATGGTGACGGACCTGCTCGCGAAGAATGGCGCCAAGGTGCTCTGCGCCCGGCGCTGGGACGAGCGCAAGCTCGCCTATCCGATCCGTGGCCGCACCCGCGGCACGTACCTGCTGGCCTACTTCGAGATCACCGGCACGAGCCTCAACGGCATGCGCCGCGACTTCGAGCTCGACGAGCGCGTCCTGCGCTACCTGATGCTCAAGGTCGACGCGATCCCGGCCGGTGAGATGGAGAAGGCCGCGGAAGAAGGCGCTGACGGGTACGTCGTGCCGCCGCCGCCGACCGAAGAAGCGACCTCGCCCGAGCGCGCCGTGTTCGGCGATCTCGCAGACCGTCCGATCCAGGAAAACCTGCGCCGCAATGCGCCCGCCGAAGCCCCTGAAGGTGGCGACGGTGCCGAAGCCGAAGTCCCCGAAGCCGCCGCCGCGGAGGAGAGCTGAACCATGGCCGAGAGCCGCAAGCCCAGCCCGCCGATCGCAAGCCGTCACTGCGACGACCCGAAGATCGACTACAAGGAGGTCGCGTACCTCCAGAAGTTCCTCACGCCCCAGGCGCAGATCCTCTCCCGCAAGCGCTCCGGCTTCTGCACGCAGTGCCAGCGCGAGCTGAAGGCGGCGATCAAGCGCGCCCGTCACATGGGCCTCATGGCCTTCGTCCAGTAAGGAGCTCCTCCCATGGCGAACATCGAAGTCCTGCTGCGCGAGCAAGTGCAGCACCTTGGCAAGTGCGGCGACGTCGTCCGCGTGCGCCCGGGCTACGCCCGCAACTTCCTCTTCCCCAACGGCTTCGCCACCGAAGCCACGGAAGAGAACAAGAAGCTCATGGCCCGCAAGCGTGCGCGCCTCGACATCGAGGAGCGCAAGCGCGACGAGGAAATCGACGCGCGCGTGGCCAAGCTCACGGGCGTGGTCGTCTCGACCAGCGCCAAGGCCGACGATCAGGGCCACCTGTTCGGCTCGGTCAGCGCGGCTGCGATCTCCGAGCTGCTCGTGGCCGCTGGTCACGGCGTGCCGGAGAAGGACGTGCGCCTCGACGCGCCGATCAAGACGGTCGGCGCCCACGCGGTGAAGGTCCACATCCACGGCGAGCGCTTCGCCGAGGTCACGGTCAACGTCAACGCCGAGGCCTGAGAGCCGCGCGCGTTCGCGCTTCCATGAGGGGCCCGGTCCGCCAAGCGCGGGTCGGGCCTCTCGCACATCCTGCGTGGCTACCGTGGGCTCGCGGGGTCGAGTATCCTCCGCGACCCGGTGGCGATCGCGTGGGCGATGGTCCGGAGAGGGAGCGACGAGGATGGAGCAGGACAAGATTCCCGGCCGGATACCGCCGCACAACGAGGCGGCCGAGCGAGCCATTCTCGGCGCGATGATGCTCGTGCCCGATCGCATCCCCGAGGTCGGCGAGACGCTCAAGTCCGAGGACTTCTTCGTCCGGCGCCACCAGCTGCTGTACGCGGCGCTGCTCGACATGAGCGCCAAGAACATCAAGGTCGACCTGATCACGATCGGCGAGAGCCTGATGTCGGCGGGGCTGCTGCACGCGATCGGCGGCAACGAGGCCTTGCTCGAGCTTCAGCAGTCGGTGACGAGCGCGGCCCACATCTCGCACCACGCCCGCATCGTCGCGGAGACAAGCGTGCTGCGCAGGCTGATCGACGGCGCGACCGAGATCCTCTCCGACGCCTACGAGACGCGTCCCGATGGCGAGTCGGTCGCATCGCTGCTCGACCGCAGCGAGTCGCGCATCTTCCAGCTCGCGACCCGCGCCCAGAACCAGGGCCCCGAGCCGGTCGAGCCCGTGCTGCACGAGGCCCTGCGCCAGATCGAGAATCGCACCTCGCATCGGCTCACGGGCCTGCCGACGGGCTTCCACGAGCTCGACGACCTGCTCGGCGGGCTCAACGCCGGCGACCTCGTGATCGTCGCGGCGCGCCCCGCCATGGGCAAGACGGCCTTCGCGCTCAACGTGATCGAGTCGGTGTGCATGTCGCGCCCCGACTGCCTCGAGGGACGCCCTCCGGTGGCCATGTTCTGCAGCCTCGAGATGGGCAAGCACCAGATCATGCAGCGCATGATCTGCGCGCGCGGCCGCATCGACAACTCGCGCCTGCGCACCGGGCGCCTGCCCGACGAGGACTACCAGCGCATGAGCGAGGCGGTGGGGGAGCTCGCGCAGATGCAGCTCTTCATCGACGACAGCCCCAGCCTGTCGGTGATGGCCCTGCGCGGGCGCGCGCGGCGCCTCAAGGCCAAGCACGGCCTCGACCTGATCGTGCTCGACTACCTGCAGCTCATGACCTCGGGCCAGAAGAGCAACGAGAGCCGCCAGCTCGAGATCAGCGAGATCTCGCGCTCGCTCAAGTCGCTCGCGCGCGAGCTCGGCGTGCCCGTCGTCGCGCTGGCGC
>CAITGX010000332.1 GCA_903892045.1 uncultured Planctomycetota bacterium
CGTCGCTTCCGGAGGCCCAGCGCATGGCGCTCGTGCTCGCCAAGTACGACGAACTGCCCTACTCCGAGATCGCGATCGTGCTGCGCTCGAGCGAGAAGGCCATCAAGTCGCTCGTGCATCGCGCGCGGGAAAACCTGCGCGCTCGCCTCGCGCCCTTCCTGCAGCAGGAGCTCCCGTGAACGCCTGCCACCAGTTCCGCAACCGCCTCGCCAGCCTGCTCGCGGGCCGCGCCTCGAGCGCGTCCTTCGGCGAGCTCGCGTGGCACGAACACCTGCTCGGCTGCGCCGCTTGTCGTGCGCTGGTCGAGACCGAGGAGGCGCTCGACGAGCTGCTCGCGTCGCTGCCTCAGCCCCAGCTGCCGCCGGAGCTCGCGCAGCGTCTGCTCGCTCGCCTCGAGCCCGTGCGCGGGGACCTGACGCTCGATCTGCTGCTCGAGCGCGGCGACGAGGTCGCGGTGCCCAGCGCGCTCGCGTCGCGCATGCTCGCGAAGCTCGACTCGGCCCGCGCTGCCCAGCGGGAAGACGCGCGCCTCGATGCGCTCCTCGGGCGCCTGCCCGAGCCGCAGGTGCCTGCGGACCTCTCCCAGCGCACCCTCGCGCGCCTCGCTCTCGCCCGGCGCCCTCGCCGCGCGGGCCCGAGCCGCCTCGCGCTCGCCGCCGCCGCCCTCGTCGTGCTCGGACTCGGCACGTGGCTGCTCGTGCGCGACCCGCGTCAGGAGAGCACGAGCGACCTGAACCTCGCGCAGGGCCCCGCGCCGCGCGCACCCGAGGTCGCACCGCGCGAGCGCCTGCTCGACGAGCCTCCGGCCGACCTGCTCGCCTCGCTCGACCTGCTCGAGTCGTGGGAGCTCGTCGTCGACGACTCGGTCGAGGCCGACGTGCTCGCGCTCGACGCCTTCGACGCGCTCCTGCTCGACGTCGCCGACGAGCTCGATGCGGAGTCGACGCAGCAACCCGAGAGCGAACGGAGGAACGGCTAGTCATGCTCGCCCGCTTCCGTCCGCTGCTCGCGCTCCTGTGCATCGCGCTGTGCTCGCTCGTGCTCGTCGCTCACCAGCGCGACAGCCAGCGCGATCTCGAACGCGCGCGCGAGCGCTGGAACGCGCTCTCTCCGCAGCAACGCGCGGAGCTCGCGGAGCGTTTCGAGCGCTGGAAGTCGCTCTCGGAGGAGGAGCGCGGACGCATCCGCGAGCGCTTCGACAAGGTGAGCTCGCTGCGCCGCTCGGCGCACGAGTGCCTGCCGGACAAGGCCCGCAGCGAGTTCGCGCGCCTGCGTCCCGAGCAGCAGGCCACGGTGCTCTCCGGTGTCGCCTCGCAGCAGATCCAGGAGCGCGGTCGCGAGCTGCTCGAGCGCATGCCGTCGCACTGGCGCGAACGTCTCGAAGGCGCGAGCCCCGAGGAGCGCACGCGCCTCGTCGGCGAGTTCCGGGCCCGCATGCACCAGAAGGCCCTCGAGCGCATCGACGTGTTCGAGCGCGACGGGGCCGTCGATGCGGCTACGGCGGCGCGCCTGCGCCAGTCCGCGCCCGAGGAGCTCGCCCGCGAGCTCGTCGCGCTCGAGGTGCGTCGCTTCCGCGAGCGCGCCGAGCGCGAGGGTCTGCCGCCGTACGTCAGCCCCGAGCAGTGGGAGCAGTGGAAGTCCCTGCCGCAGCACGAGCAGTGGGAGCGGCTGCACCACGCACGCCATGGCTCCGAACCCCGCGGCGGTCCCGAGGGTCGCGGCGAGGGGCACCGCGACGGCCGCCGCGACGGCGGGCGCGGTCCGGAGCGCGAGCCGACCAGCGAAGGCGAGAAGCGCCTGCGCGAAGCGCTGCGCCCGGATCCGGCGTGGTTCGTTGAGTTCGTCAACGCCGAGCCCGAGGTACGAGCCGAGCTCATTGCGACGCGCCTGCGCGCGCGCGCTCGGGGTGCTGCAGGCGGAGCCGAGCCTGATTTCGGCCGAGAAGCTCGCGGAGCTGCGCGGGCTGCAGGGCCGCGAGTTCCTCGAGGCGCTCGACCGCGCGCTGCCCGCGCTCGACCTGCCGTTCCCGCGCAAGGTCCGCGGCCCCGACGGCGACGGTCGCTGGGGTGGAAAGCCACACGAGCGCTCTGGAGACGGCCCGCGCCCGCGCCCCGGCTTCGGCAACCGCTAGCATCGCTCGCGGGACTGGAAGGAACTTCGCACCGCGGCGGGGCTCGTGCCCGGCTGCCATTCGCGGCGCCGTTGTGCAGCGTGCTAGTCTTCGGCGCGCCCGTGAGCACGCCCGCAGCCAGCAAGCCCGATTCGGGCCGTCTCAACGTCGCGTTCTGCAAGCAGGACGCGCGCGAGACCTTCCGTGCGCTGCTGCACTACCTGCCCGTGTCGCTCGCCGTGCGCGAGATCCTGCGCATGCGCGTGCTGGCCGAGCGCGGCACCCTGCGCACCCCGCTGCTCGACGTTGGCTGCGGCGACGGCCTCTTCTGGGAAGTCCTGACGCGCGACCTCGCCTCGGGCCGCTCGAGCGGCGTGCAGGGCCTCGTCGGCGTCGACATCAGCGACTCGGAGCTGCGGCTCGCCTCCCTGCGCCTCTCTTCGCTCGGCGGCGAGGTGCTCAACTTCGACATCTCGGGGAGTGGCCGGGCGCGCGCGCTCGACGAGCGTGTCGGCGCTTTCCGCACGGTGATCGCGAACTGCTCGCTCGAGCACGTGCCGAAGCTCGAGGACGCGCTCTCCAACATTCGCCGCTACATGGCGCCGGACGGAGAGCTGTGGCTGTTCGTGCCCGCGCCGCGCTGGAGCGACACGTTCGTCGTGAAGCGCCTGCTGCGCAAGCTCGGCAACCGCGCCGCCGGCACCTACGGCGGCATGTGGGACGGCTTCTACCAGCACCACCACCTCTACCCGGCGTGGGTCTGGCAACACCTGCTCGAGGCGCAGGGCTTCGAGTGCGAGATGCAGGGCCTCGGCTCGGCGCGCGCGAACCGTCTCGCGGAAGCGTGGCTGCCGCCGGCGCTGCTCTCGTTCGTCTACAAGTCGGTCTTCGGCCACTACCCGACGCGACTCTCGCGCCCGTTCAAGCTGCCGCTGCTCGGCCGCATGCAGGAGTACCTCGACGAGGTGCAGCGCGGCGACGTGATCACGCGCGACCTCGAGCACCCCGAGGTGGTCGAGTACGCGATCCGCTGCGTTCAGCGCAAGCGGTAGATCTCGATCACCTGTCCGACGGCTTCAAGGCGCGGGATGCGCGCGATGACGTTGGGCCAGCCCGGGAGCAGCTCGTCCTCGAAGGGGAAGCCCCACGCTGCGTCGGGGCCGCTGTTTTCGGGCGCACCGCGGAACACGAGCTCGCCGCGCGCGCGCACCTCGTCGCGCATTCGATCGAGCACCGGCCGCGCGGGCTGCAGCGACATGTCGAGCACGAAATAGCCGGGCCCGAGCGCGGCGACGTAGCCGGCGGGGTCGCGCTCCATCGCGGGCGCGCCGAAGCCGAGGTCGGGTCGAGGCACGAGGTAGCGCAGTTCGAAGTGCGGCTCGGGCAGGTTCGCGGCGCCGACGCGGCGCTGCCAGATCGACCAGCGCGAGAGGATCGCCGCGGGGCGGCCGTCGGTCGGCCGCAAGCTCTCGGCCGAACGCGCGAGCGGCAGGTCGAAGGACGGCGTGACGTAGATCGGAGTGGAGCTGGCATCGGGCTGCGCGGCGAGCCAGCGCGCGGCACGCTCGAGCGTGTCGTCACCCGCGCGCAGGGCGGCGAGGCGCGCGCTGGCAGCGGCCGGAAGCGCGAGCGCGGCGGCCGCGGCGACGACGACGAGCGCTCGCGCGGCGCGACCTGCGCGCTCGAAGGCCGCGACGAAGCCCCACGCCGCGCACACGGCGAGGTAGGGCAAGAGCGGGATCAGGAAGCGCTCGAAGGTGTTGCGGAACAGGCCGGCGACGAGCAAGTAGGGGAGCGCGTACGCGGCAGCGACTTGGAAGTCGCTCCAGCGCTCCCACGGACGATGCGCATCGCGCTTGCGCAGCACGAGCATCAGCGCGGCGCAGACGAGGCCGAGCAGCAGCCCCGGCTCGTAGTACCAGAGCGTGCGCGCGAGGTTGGCGAAGCCGAGTCCCTTCCAGTCGTGCAGGTCGACGCGGTGGTCGCCCCAGAAGATCGTCGTGCCCTCGATGCGCGGCGAGCCGTAGCTCGACTCCTGGCCTTCGAACCACAGGTACGGATAGAAGACCGCGATCGAGAGCGCGGCGATTCCCGCGAGCACGAGCGGCAGGCTCCACAGGTGCCACACGTGGCGACGCGCGCTCGCGTGCACGTCGCGTAAGGACGCGAGCACCCACGCGGCGGCGAGTGGGAGCAGCAGCGCGAGACCGCTCTGCAGCGTGCCGATGCCGAGCGCGACCGCGAGGCAGGCGAGCAGCGCGTTCTTCCAGCCCGGCTCGCGCGCATAGCGCATCGAGGCGAGCACCGAGAGCAGGAACACGGTCGACGCGCCGGTGTGGGGGCGCGCCTGCTGGGCGAAGAACTGCGTCAGGAAGCTCGTGGCGAAGAGTGCGGCGGCGAGCAGCGAGCCGCCGTTCCCGA
Source organism: uncultured Planctomycetota bacterium (assembly GCA_903892045.1). Lineage (GTDB taxonomy): Bacteria > Planctomycetota > UBA1135 > UBA1135 > F1-120-MAGs118. The sequence goes on from CAITGX010000332.1 coordinate 4,532, forward strand.
GGAAGCGCCGCGCGAGCAAGAACACGAGCGGGATGGAGAGCGCGGAGAGCACGGCCATCGCGATGCGCAGCTCGACGTAGGCGTGCGCGGCGGCGGCGAGGTGCTCCTCGAGCGGCGCGTCGGGTCCCGGGTGCGGCGTCGTGTCTGGGAGCAGCGAGAGCAGGCCCGGGATCAGGATCGGGTACTGCGCGTCGTTGTGCTGCGGATCGGGCTCGGTCGAGCCCGCGCGGATCAGCTCGAGGTGCAGCGCCATGTTGGCGTCGGCCTCCTTGCTGTGCGGCACGCTGTGGCCGATGCCCACGAGGTGCAGCCCGAGGGCCGCGAGCGTGAGCAGGGCGAGGGCGAGCGCGGTTCGCATCCGGGTCGAGGATAGCAGCGCGCGCGCGGCCACTCACGGGACGTGTGCATGGCGAGAGGCCCCGTCGCCCTCCATACTGGAGCGCGCGTGAAAGAGTCCTCGCAGCCGTCGGCCCGCACCTGCGCCGCGATCGTGCTCGCGCTGATGGGCCTCGCCCTCCTGCTGCGGCTCTGGACGCTCGACTTCGCGCTGCCGTTCGCTCAGGAGCCCGACCCGCACATCCTCGACCAGATCGCGCTCCTCTCGCAGCCCGTCGTCGACGACCGCACGATCTTCTACAGCTCGATCTACCCGCACCTGCTCGCGCGCCTTGCGATCGCGACGGGTGCGCCGGTCCTGCCGCCCGCCGAGCTCGCCGGTCTCGACCTCGAGGGCCACATGGCGGCTGCAGCGCAGCTGCACCACCACGTGCGCCTCGTGATCGCATGGCTCTCGATCCTGATCGTGCCCGCGACGTTCTGGCTGGCGAGCTTCTTCGTCTCGCGTCGCTGGGCCCTGCTGGCGGCGACGCTCGCGGCGGCGAGCACGCTCTCGCTGCAGTTCGGGCAGCAGGCCCGGCCGCATGCCGCCGTGGCCCCGCTGATCGTGCTCGCCGTCGCGAGCTGCGTGCAGCTGCGTCGCCGCGGCGATCTCCTGTCGTTCGCCGTCGCGGGTGCGCTGTGCGCGATCGCGGTCGCCACGCTGACCAACGCGCTCGCCGTACTGATTCCGGCCGCGCTCGCGTTCCTGCTGCGCGAGAACGCGCCGCGCCGTATCTTCGACGCGAAGCTGCTCGTGCCGCTGGCGCTGCTCGCGCTCGCCGTGCGCCTCGCGTACCCGTTCTTCTTCGTGCCGACGCCCCCGGACGCGGTGATGCCGACCGAGGAGGGCACGGTCAGCTTCGGCTGGCAGACGTTCAACTGGAGCGAGTTCCAGGGCGCGGGCTTCCCGACGCTCTTCATGACGCTCTGGTACTACGAGCCCGTCGCCTCGATCCTCGCCGCCCTCGGGGTCGTCGCGTGGCTCCTGCGGCGCGAGGCCGCGGACGACGAGCGCGCGCGACGGCGCAAGGACCTGGTCGTCGCGCTCTCCTTCGCGCTGGCCTACGCGCTCGTGATCGGACTGCAGCGTCGCAACCAGCAGCGCTTCGTGCTGCCGCTCGTGCCCTACGTGTTCGTCGGAGCGGCCTTCGCGCTGGAAGCCCTGTGGCGCGAGGCTCGCACGCGGCCTCTCGCGTACCTCGGGAGCGCGGCCTGCGCGCTGCCCATGGGCGCATGCTTCGGCTACACGGGCATGCGTCTGCGACCGCAGACGCTCGAGCAGCTCGGCCACTGGATCGAAACCACGGTGAAGCACGAGGAGGAGCGCGTCGCCCTGCACTTGCTGTGGGACGTGCCGCTCGTGCGCGAGCGGCGCAATCTGTTCGACGTCGATGGCAAGCTGCGCAAGGTGACCTTCAGCCCGTGGCTCCTGTATCAGGGCGAGCGCATGGACGCGGTCTGGCAAGGCGAGCGCTGGGACATCGAGCCGCTGTATCCCGAGCGCGAGCGCTGGCCCCAGATCGCGAAGGATCCCGGAGCCCACCTCGACGCGCTCGGTGCGCGCTACGTCGTGCTGCCGGGTGGCGACGGCGTCGGCGTGACGCCGCTCGTGCGCTCCGTGCGCGCGGAGCTCGAGCGTCGCGGGGCGCAGCGCGTGCTCGCGCTCCCCGACGAAGAGCGGCCGCCGGTGTCGGGGCTCGAAGGTCTCGATACGCCGCACTTCACGTGGTACGTGCTCAGCTGTCGCTGGTTCGGGCCACAACTCGAAGTGTTCGAGCTCCCGCGCGGTTGACGAGCGCGCGCATGACGAAGCTGTGAACCGTGTCTCGCTCCTGTCTCGCTCGCTCCATCCCCCCTCAAGGGAATGGCTAGAATTCGCCGAACGAGGAGCCCGCGCATGAAGATCCTGATCGTCGACGATGATCCCAAGTTGCGCGCGTTCGTCTCGAAGGGGCTCGAGACCCAAGGGCACTTCACCGTCGCCGCGGGCAGCGGCCTCGAGGCGCGCAGCGTGCTCGCGGCCATGGCCGAGCCTCCGGACCTGATCCTGCTCGACGTCATGATGCCCGGCGGCGACGGGATGTCGTTCCTCGAGGAACTGCGCCGCCGTGGAGTCGAGACTCCCGTGATCTTCGTCTCGGCGGCACGCGGGGTCGAGGATCGCGTGCGAGGCCTGCGCCTCGGCGCGGACGACTTCCTCGTCAAGCCCTTCCAGTTCGACGAGTTGCTCGCGCGCATCGAGGCCGTCTCGCGCCGGCGCGCGCCCGCTCTCGTGTACGAGGTCGGAGACGTGCGCATCGACCCCCTGCGCCGCACGGTCGAGCGCGGGGGCGCGCGCGTGGACCTCAGCCCCAAGGAATTCGACCTGCTGCGCACGCTGGCGGAGGCGCGTGGTCGCACGCTGTCGCGCGTGGAGCTCCTGCGCATCGTGTGGGGCATCCACTTCGATCCCCAGACCAACGTGGTCGACGCGCTCGTGGCGCGCCTCCGGCGCCGCATCGATCGCAGCGAGACCTCGCTGATCGAGACGGTCGTGGGCGAAGGCTACCGGATGGTTCCGCCGCGGGAAGAGCGGTGAAGCCGGCAGCTCGCAGCAACTGGTCGATCGCCGAACGAGCGACGATCTGGTTCGCGGGCACCACGGGCGTCGTGGTCCTCGGCATCGCCGGCTACGCCTCGTGGGAGGTGAGTCACTCCAAGGACAACGAGCTGATCGAGATCGCGACGGAGCGACTGGCGCAGCTGCGCACGCGCTTCGATCCGGCCGAGGAGCTCGAGGGCGCGGGCCATGCCGGTGAGGCCTTCCTGCAGCGGCGCGAGGAGTTCGCGCGCCTCGTCAACGCGATCCGCA
>CAITGX010000333.1 GCA_903892045.1 uncultured Planctomycetota bacterium
AAGTTCGACCACGCCACGGGCGACTGCGGCGGCGTCGAGGTGCCGAGCGAGTGGATGCCCTGCTCCTGCGCGAGCCGCGCGAAGTTGCGCATGCGCTCGGGGTACTTGGCGATCGTCTCCGCGAGGATCTCGGGGTCGAGGCCGTCGATGCCGAGCACCACGAGGCGCGGGTGGCGCGTCGGGCCGTCGACGGACGCGGCGGCTCCCGCCACCTCCGTGACGGACGCGTGATCGCTCGCTGCGGCCGCTTCGCGGTGCGTCGCGCGCGGAATGCCGGTCGCGATGCCGACGAACAGCGCCGCGAGCGCCACGTACGGCACGAGCTTGCGCACGCGCTGCCAAGTCGCGCTCACGACTTCGCCTCCGCGCTCTTGCTGGCGGGCTTCGCGGCCTGCTTGCGCTCGCCGAACAGCGGCGCGCCCTGCATGTAGGCCGGGATCGGCACGCCGAAGACGTCGAGCACCGTCGGCGCCATGTCCATCAGGCGCGGCGTCTCCGTGTTGATCTGCTTGTCGCACCAGAACACGCCCGGCACGAGGCGCGGGTCGACGCAGTGGTCGCCCGACCAGCTCTTCGTGTTGTCCGTGAACACTTCCTTCGAGACCGAGCCCGTCGCGCAGTCCCACGAGTGGCGGAAGCCGCGCTCGTAGCCGATCAGCAACTCCGGCGCCATGTCCGCGTACGGTCCCTTGTGGACCTCGTGCGTGATGAAGGCTTCCTTGATGACGCGCTCGCCCGTCTGCGGATCGACGAGCGCCTCGAGCTTGGTCTTCAGCTCACGGCACAGCGCATCCATCTCGGGCCCCTTTGACACGATGCCGTGCGCCTCGCGTCCCTTGCGGTTGATGAACACGCCCGTGAGGCCGAGCGTGAAGGCGCGCGTGCGTGACCAGTCGACCTTCGCGAACCAGTCCGGCGACGTCTCGCTGCCTTCCTTGAGCACGAGGTAGCCCTGCTCCTTCAGCCACGTGTTGAGGTTCACGCCGCGGCGGAAGTTACAGAAGCCGTGGTCGCTGATGACCATCAGGCAGGTCTTGGGATCGTCGCCGAGCTTCTCGAGCAGCTCGCCGACGAGCTTGTCCATCTCCGCGTAGGTCTGCGGGATCGTGTCCTTGTACTTCGCGAGCTCCTCCGCCGAGCGCCCGCGATTCGCCGGGTGCGTCGGGTCGAGGTAGCGATAGAACATGTGGCTGATGCGGTCGGACGTGTCGAACACGACCGTGACGAAGCCCTTCTTCGTCTTATCGAGCACGTTCCACAGCTGCTGCTTGCGCTCGTCGCAGATCAGCCACGCCTGCTTGAGGAACGCTTCCTCGTCGATCACGCGCTCGTTGAGCGCCCAGGTGTCCTCCGCGAGGCCGAGCGTCGCGTAGGGCCCGAGCATCTTCGCGAGGTAGATCGAGTAGACGAACGGGTGGCTGATCGGCATCACCGGATCGTCCGGGTTGATGTTGATCGGCGTCACGTAGAGCTCGAAGTGCTCGTCCCACGTCTGGATGTACAGGCGCGCGATGCCCGTCATCCCGTCGAACGGCACGACCATCCACGGCGTGTACTCGCGCGGACCGACCTCGACCGTCTCCGCGCCGATCGTGATGCGCGCGCGCTTCTTCGCCTCGTCGAGCTCGATTCGGAACGGGCACTTCATCGGCCCGTCCTTGCCCGCCGGGCCGGTGAGCTTCGACTCGATCACGTTGCCGGAGCGACGGATCTGGTACTGCTGGCCGCCGATGTGCGCGCCCGCGGGCCGCGGCTTGGTCGAGTAGAACGCGAACGAGCCCTGCGTGCCCTGCAGGTCCGGCACGCACATCCCCGAGAGCAGCGTGCCGTTCTTGAAGGGCTGCGGCGGGAACGTGATCGGCACGCGGATGATCGACGACCACACGCGCGCATCGCCGAGCAGCTTCCAGAACGGCTGGCTCTTCTGCAGCAGCCGCTGCACGCCCTTGGTGCCCATCGGCACCTTCGCGAAGCCGAGGTTGAGCGTCTTCGGGAGCGTCATCGTCTCCGCGCTCGACAGCATCGGCATGTAGTTGCACGGGTCGCGCGTGAGGAAGTCGTAGATGTTGTGGCGCGAGGCGTCGACGCCGGTCGCGTAGGTCGACCACGCCACGGGCGAGATCGACGGGCAGGCCGTCTCGAGCGGGCGGAAGCAGCCGCGCTCGGCGAGCTTCTTCAGCACCGGCATGCGGCCCTCGGCCATGTACTGCTGCGCGAGGCCCGGATCCATGCCATCGAAGCCGATCACGACCACGCGCTGGAACTTCTGCGGTCCGTGCTTGCCCGGCGTCGCGAGCCGCACGAGCGCCTTGAGCGGCCACAGGAGCACGATGCCGATCGCGAGCAGGAACGTGCCCGCGAGCACCATCACCGAGCCCGCCGCGGCAATGCCCGCGCCCGGCCCGATGTACGCCAAGGCCGAGGCCTGCGCCGTCCCCGCGAGGCCGAGGGCCACCGCCCCGCCCACGAAGGCCCGGCCCATCGCTCGCACCACGCTCGCCAGTTCTACTTTCACGGGTCGCACAAGGATCCCGCCCCGGCTCTCGCCGGTCACGGGTCGGGTCTATCGTCCACCCCCCGCCGGGGCTGGAGTCCCAAAGCCCCCCAAGGCCCCCTCCAGGGACCCCCGGCCGCTCCAGAACCGCCCCGATTCTACCCAGCTCCCCTCCCTACCCCCACCCGAGGGCTCGTGGGAGGAACCTAGTGCCGTAGGGCCTCGTCGACGATGGCCTGCAGGGCCGCCGCGCGGTCCTTCGCGCCCGCACGCTCGATGAGCTCCGCGAGGGCCTGCTCGAGCCGCTGCCGCGTGCGCACGCCGCCATACCTGAGGGGTGCGAGCGTCTCCCGCGCGCGCCGCTCCACGGCCTTGAGGCCGTGCCGCCGTGCGTAGGCGCAGGCGTCGTCCGCCCAGATGCGACCGACGAGCTCGACCAGCGCAGCCCGCTCGACGTCCGTGACGTGTCCGTCGCCCGCCGCAACCGCCAGCATCCCGAGCCACGCCAGTGCCTCGTGCAGCGCATCGGCCGTCGCTCGGAACGCCATGCCGGAGCCAATGCCGAGGAAGCGGTCCTCGATCTCGGCCTCGACCGCCGCGAACGGCCGTCCACCTTGGAGGCCCTTGAGGCTCCGGTACAGGTCGGATTCGAGGAAGTGCCGCTGGGCCCAGAAGCGGAACTTGAAGCTCGGATGGGTCGAGGCGTCCTCCCAGACGGCGTCGATGTCCGTGTCCTCGGCCACGAGCTGCTCGAGGAATGCGTCGATGTCCGGCGTCAGATACCGAGCTCCGAGCCCCGAAGCCATCTTGAGCTCCGCGCGCAGGGCGAAGATCGGGTCCGACACGGCGAGGAGGCCGACGCGATCCGCCGAAACTTCCTGAGCGCGACTGCGCTCGCGATCGAGCAGCAGTCCAACCGTGTTCGACTCGTCGGCGCCTTGACGCGCCGAGTGCCTGTAGCCGGCGTGGGCAAGCTCGTGCCCGACGATCGCGCCGAGCTCCTCGGGCTCGAGCAGGTTCACCATCGCGCTGTTGATCTGGATGAACGAGCGCTTGCCGTCCGCCACAGCGAAGGCGTTGAGCTCCGCGCTCTGCTCGATGTACGTCTCCGGCTCGTCGGGCAACAACAGCCGCTCGCACGCCTCGCGGACCACGCTGTGCAGTGTCGGCATCAGTCGCGCCGACACGCGCATGCTCTTCCCGCGCGTTCCCGCCCGCAGCGCATCGAATGCCTTGGCCACGCGCTCGGCATGCTCTTCCCCCGCGACCGCCGGATCATCGAGCGAAAAGCGCAGGCGGGCCAGCAGCTCCGCGTGGTCGATCGGCGGCTCGTTCACAAGGCTCTTGAGGGAGCTCACGGCTGCTGCTCCGCGGCCAGATAGGCCTGCACCAGCCGCTCGAACCCCTCGCGGCCACCGGACTTCTTCACGAGTCCGTCGAGCTCTGACAGCAGCTGCGCGTCGATGCTCGGCCCCTCCGTCGCCGCGTCCTCCGGCGGCGTCCAACGCCGCGCGAGATCCACCTCGCCAGCCTGCATGGCATGCGCGATGACCGGGTGAAAGCTCTCGACAGCGAGCATCAGGTCGCCGAGCACGGCCTGCAGCTGCGATGGGTGCAAGCCAGACTCCCCGACCGCAATCGACGTGCGAACCTCGATCGCTTCTCGCTCCACATCGACGACGAAGCGGGAGAAGTGCGTGCTCGACGAAGCCTGCAGCAACGCAAGGAACGTCGCGGCCTTGTACTTGCACCCCTCGAGTGAGTAGCAACTCGGCGCCGCCAGCACGACGCACCGCCCCTCGGCCTCGACGAACACCATGATCCCGAGCGACGGCTGGCCGTCCGGGTCGGCGAAGCTGAGCGTGGAAAGCGCCATCGCGCCCACATCCGGAAGCTCGTCCGAGACGCTGACTTCCAACTGCAGCGCCCTCAGCGCTGCGACGACTTCAGGAAAGGTGACGGGCATGTGCCTCGCGCGAGCTGCAAGGATTCGTCGGCGTTCCAGCCTACTTCCAGCACGCTGCCGGTTCCTTGGGCTGGACTTGGAACGATACCAAGCCTGCAAGAGGCCGACGAAGTCAAGGCGCTCGGGCGACCTCGCGCCGCAGCGCGTCGAGCTCCGCGACCAGTTCCGGGCCGAAGTAGTGCGCGAGCTCGTCGCGCGCGCCGTCGTAGAGCGACGGGCCGTCGCCGCTGCACACAAGCGAGCCGTCGACGGCCTCGCCGGAGGGCAGCAGCACGCCGGCGTCGAAGGTCAGCGGGAAGAGCGAGCTCACGAGCGGCTTGAGCATGCGATGCGCGAGCCCGTGCTCGAGCGCGTAGGCGTGCAGCTCGCACCCGCGCGCTCCGCGCCGCGCGAACACGCAGCGCCCGTCGCGCACCGCCGTCCGCACGCGCCGCCCGCTCGGGAACTCAGCGTCCTGCTCGACTTCGCTCTCGAACCACTGCTCTGCCGGCACCCCGAGCCGCGGCTCGAGCGCCACGCGGTGCGCGAGGATCCGCTGCACGTTGTCCGCATCCACGTCGACGCCGTACTGGCAGCAAGCGTCCTTGCAGAACCCGCACTCCATGCAGTGCGCGAAGTACCGCAAGCCGAACACGCGCACATCGAGCGCCCGCAGCACCGGCGCCCCCTCGACGCTCCGATACTCCCGCCGCAGTTGCCTCACTTCGCGCTCCACGCGCGCGAGGTTGCCAGCGCTCGCAGCCGCTGTCGAGCTTCGTTCGCGCGCGCTCAGGGCGTGCAGGTGAGTTCGAGGGCGTTGGAGAGGTTGGTGGACTTGCAGGCGGGGGGGTCGCGGAACCAGCCTTGGAGGTAGAGCTTGCGGCCGGGGGTGAAGGGGGCGCCGAGGGCGCCGGGGGTGGCGAGCTGGAAGGCGTTCCAGTCGAGGGTGAGCGAGCCGTTGCACTGGCTGACGTTGCCGCCGGAGGACTGGGAGAGGGTGCGGTAGGTCGGGGCCTTCACGCACAGGAAGCTCGTGCCGCCGGAGGAGCACCAAGGCTGCGGGAGCGCGTCGAGGCCGTAGAAGACGATGCCGGTCTTCTGGCCCTCGACGCTCGCGATGGTGACGAGGCAGGGCGTGGAGAAGGTGGCGCTCGGGTTCGCGCTCGCGCTGATCGAGGCGCTGCAGCCGTTGGTCGAGGTGCCGGCGGTGCAGTAGCTGACTGGGTTGCTGTTGCAGCTCCCGAAGATGCGGAACTTCCAGTGGCGATCGACGAACTGGAACACGCTGCCCCAGCTCGCGCCGGCGTTGCTCGAGGCGCAGTACGGCTGGCCGAGCGTGGACTGCGGCACGTCGACCGGGCACTGGCCGCCGCCGACGGCATTCCACACGAGCCAGTAGGTCTGACCTGACACGAGCGCAACCGAGCTCGGGAGCGTCGCCGAGCACCACTGATTCGTCTGCGTGACGCTCATGCTGCCGGTCGCGAGCGCGACTCCGGGGCGATTCGCAGCCGCATTGTGAGTCCAAATCCCGAGCGACTGCGTCGCCGTGACCTCGCCCGTGAACGTCTCGAGGCGCGTCGCCGAGAAGCTCGCCGACGCCGTGAAGCGAATCGCGAGATACACCGGACTGATCGTCACACCGTCGTTGAAGCTCGGCCCGTCATTCTCGGCATGGCACGGCGTCTGCGCCCGCGCGACCGAAGTGCACAGCGCGAGGACGAGCACGAACACAAGTTGCA
>CAITGX010000334.1 GCA_903892045.1 uncultured Planctomycetota bacterium
GGAGAGCGGCGCCCACAGGGAGGCGCGCCTCCCGCGGGCACGGGGCGGGGTCTGCATCGCCGTGTGCGCCGCGGGACATGTGCCGCCCCATGTCTCGACACGGCTGGGCATGACAAGCAGCCCAGACCCTGCGGCTCCTGTCCCCACGACCTCGCGCCGCACTCGCGACGTGGCTCGGGAGCTCCGCGCTCCGCACCACCCACAACCCACGCGCTCACCACGCCGCTGAGCGCCTACCCCCAGCCCTCGCGAACCCTCACACAACTCCAGGCACTGCCGTGCAGCGCCCCGCTTGGGCCGCGTCGCTCGACGCGCCCCAAGCGGGACGAAGCAGTTTCGTGCCTCGCTCCGCTGCCCCATCCAGAACCATGTCGCACGCCCCCCTCCTCTGCGCAGCCCTCGTCCGGTCGTTCGGCTCGCGCACCGCCATCCTGCGCAAGCAGCTCACCCAGCTCGGTGTCCTGCTGGCCGCCTTCCTCTGCATTCACCTGCAAGGCGCCGCCCGAGCCCAGTCCGGCTCGCTCGACCTGACCTTCGGCACCCACACGAGCGGCTTCTTCGGAGCGAATGGGCCCATCTACTCCGTCGTACCGCAGGCTGACGGGAAGGTGCTCGTGGGTGGCGACCTGGCCGGGAGGATCGCGCGCTACAACCCTGACGGCAGCCTCGACAGCGGGTTCAATCCGGGCGCGGGAGCCGATGGCTCCGTGCACGCGGTGAGCCTGCAGCCGGACGGCAAGATCGTCATCGGCGGCGCCTTCACGACGTACGGTGGAGTCGCGCGCGGCGGCATTGCGCGCTTGAACGCCGATGGCAGCCTCGACACAACCTTCGATCCCGGTGCGGGCGCCAACGGGACGGTCCACGGTCTGGTGCTGCTCTCGAGCGGACAGCTCGTGATCGGGGGCACCTTCACGTCCTATGCCGGCGTGGCGCGTAGCCGGATCGCGCGACTGGACGCTACGGGCGCGCTCGACGCGACCTTCGCCAACGGGGCCAACGGCAACATCCTCGCCCTTGCACTGCAGTCGGACGGCAAGCTCGTCATCGGCGGCGAGTTCACCACCTTCGCAGGAACAGCGCGAAACCGCGTCGCCCGCATCAACGCCGATAGCACCCTCGACACCACCTTCGTGCCTGGCACGGGCGCCAACGCGGCCGTTCGCGTGCTGCGGGTCCTCTCTGACGGACGACTGCTGCTGGCGGGCTCGTTCACCACGTACAACGCCGTGGCACGCGGTTGTATCGCCCGCGTCAGCGCGACGGGATCCCTCGACACGACCTTCGCGAACGGGGCGAACTTCAGCATCCACGCGATGACCTTGCAGGCGGATGGCAAGATCCTGCTTGGGGGAGACTTCACGACCTTCGCGGGCATCCCGCGCAACCGATTTGCGCGCATCAACGCCGACAGCACGCTCGACACCAACTTCGCGACCGGCTCCGGCGCGAACTCATGGATCGAGGACATCGCCGTGCTCTCGACCGGCGAAGTTCTCGTCGGCGGCAACTTCGAGACCTTCGATGGACTACCCCGTCGATGCTTCGCCAAGATCGGCGCCAGCGGAGCCATGTCGGAAGCCGCCATTGGACCCGATGGCTCCCTTGCGCACATTGAACACCAGCCGGACGGCAAGGTGCTTGTCGGTGGCGACTTCACGACGTTCGACGGAGTCTTTCTCGAAAGGATCGCTCGACTCAACGTCGACGGAACGCTCGACTCGAGTTTCGACGCGGGCGCAGACGCGGCGGTGTGGACACTGTCCCGTCAGCCCGACGGGAAGATCGTCCTGAGCGGCGCGTTCACAACCGTCAACGGCGTGGGTCGCAGTCGCATCGCGCGCCTCAATGCGGACGGCACGCTCGACACGACTTTCAACCCGGGCACGGGCGTCAACAACAGCGTGTACTTCCACCTGCTGCAGCCTGACGGCAAGATCCTGATCTGCGGCAACTTCTCGAGCTACAACGGCACGGCGCGAACTCGCATCGCACGGTTGAACGCCAACGGGAGCCTCGATACTGCGTTCAGCTCGGGAACGGGCCCCAACGACTTCGTCGAGATCATGGCATTGCAGCCCGATGGGAAGATCCTGATCGGCGGCAACTTCACGACCTATGCCGGCGTGGCCCGCAACCGCATCGCGCGGCTCACTTCCACGGGCGCGCTCGACACCACCTTCGCGCCGAGCAGCGGCGCCGACTCTGCCGTCTACGCGATGGCCTTGCAGCCTGACGGGAACGTCGTGATCGGAGGGCTGTTCTTCAGATTCAACGGCATCGTTCGTGACAAGATTGCCCGCGTCACCAGCACCGGCGCACTGGACCCGAATTTCGATGCCGGGTTGGGTGCCAACGGCTATGTCTCCGAGATCGATCTGCAGCCGGATGGAAAGCTGCTGGTGTGTGGCAACTTCCAGTATTTTGCAAATTTGCCCCGCGGGGGCGTGGTCCGGCTCCATTCCAATGGCAGCCGCGATGTCACGTTCAGCGCAGGTCCCGGCGCGAATGGCCTCGTGAGCTCACTTGATCTGCAGCCCGACGGCAACGTCCTGATTGGCGGCTACTTCACGGCCTACAACAACATCACGAGCCTGTGCGTCGGGCGCATCCTCGGTGATACGTGCAGCGCCGACAACGACGGCGACGGCACGGCGGACTGCAACGATCTGTGCCCGAACGACCCGCTCAAGTTGGCGCCGGGCCTCTGCGGCTGCGGGGTCTCGGACAATGACGATGACGGAGACGGGACTCCCGATTGCAACGACCTCTGTCCCTACGACCCAGAGAAGATCGCGCCCGGGCTGTGCGGCTGCGATGTCGCCGACATCGATAGCGATGGCGATGGCGTGCCCAACTGCAACGACAGTTGCCCGAACGACCCAGCCAAGTTGCTCGCGGGGCTCTGTGGCTGCGGAACTCCTGACACGGACACGGATGCCGACGGTACTCCCGACTGCATGGACAGCGGCGCCCTCGACGTTGCCTTCGGAGGCCGTCCGGCGACGTCGGAAGGCTTCCGATTTGCTCCGTCGGAGGTGTCCCAGGCGGTGCGACAGGCAGATGGGAAGTTTCTGATTGGGGGGAACTTCGGAGTCATCCGACTCGACGCCACGGGCGCACGCGACACGACCTTCGGAACGGGAACGGGTGCCAATGGAGCAGTTCGGTCCATTGCGCTGCAATCCGATGGCAGGATCCTCATTGGGGGTGACTTTACCTCCTACGGCAGCACATCGTGCAACCGGGTCACACGCCTGAACTCCGACGGCACTTCGGACACGAGCTTTAACGTTGGCTTGGGCGCAAATTCCAGCGTCAACACGATCGTTGTCCAATCGGATGGCAAGTTGCTGATTGGCGGCTCATTCACGAATTACAACGGAACGGCGCTCAGCCGGCTCGCGCGTCTCAATGCGGACGGCAGTCTCGACTCTAGCTTTCAATTTTCACCCGCCTTGGCGGTCAACGAATCTCTTGGCGTGAGAGAGGTAATCGTTCAGCCCGATGGAAAGATTGTTGTCGCAGGTAGCATTTTCAACATCTCGACATTTCAGCCATCCGGCTATTTCTCGCGGATCACTTCAAGTGGCGCTGTCGATTCCACGTTCGCTACGGGCTCCGGAGTCAATGGACCGGTGTATGCTCTGGCACTCCAGCCGGACGGCAAGATTCTACTGGGCGGTGCTTTCACGTCCTATAATGGTTGGAGTCGCTATCGCATCGCCCGGGTCGGCGCGAATGGAAGCATCGACGCGAGCCTGTTTGCCTGCAGTACCTGCTTCAATCCAGGGGCTGGCGCGAGTTATGATGTTAACGAGATTGCACTTCAGTCGGATGGAAAGATTCTGATCGGGGGTGGGTTCAATTCTTACGACAACACGGCACGCAGCGGCATTGCGCGCGTCAACGCCAACGGCAGCCTAGACGCCTCGTTCAATGTTGCGGGATCGGGTGCGAACGGATTCGTATATACCATTGTTCTCCAGCCAGATGGACGGTTGCTGATTGGTGGAGCGTTTACATCGGTCAACGATCAGGCACGCGTCAACATTGCTCTCCTGAACTCGGACGGAACTCTCTTCGGTCCGTCCAGCGGTGGTGGAGTCAACC
>CAITGX010000335.1 GCA_903892045.1 uncultured Planctomycetota bacterium
ACCGGGAGACGCAGCACGTCGGCGCGCGCGAAGCGTGCCCCGAGGCGCTCGCGACCCGCGCGCAGGCTCGCGCCCGAGAGATCGACGCCGATCCACTGCGCGCCGCACTGCGAGAGATAGGCACTGAGCAGTCCGCCGCCGCATCCGAGGTCGAGCGCGCGCTTCTTGTGCAGGCGATTGCCTAGCCATTCGTCGAGCAACGCGGTGCGGAACTCGTTCACGCGATGGAGCGAGCGGAACGCGGGCGCGCTCTGGTTCCACCAGTCCGCCGCATAGCGCTCGTAGATCGCGAGGTCGTTGGCGCGCGTCGCCATCTACTCGATCGCCTGCTTGTGCAGCGTGACCACGCCGCCTTCGCTCGCGAGCCGGAGCCAGCCCTCGGCGGCGCTCGCGCGCACCGGCACGCCGTCGCCGAGATCGAGACCATCGGTCCCGAGTGCCCAGCGTCCCGTGAGCGTCTGGAACTCCGGATCGGCGCCGCCGATCACGAGCGCGGCACCCGTGTAGGAGCCGCTGGACGCGAAGTGGTAGTAGATGCGACCGATCGCCGCCGCCGCATCGCCCTCGATGGCCGTGGACTCGAACAGGCCGTCGAAGTCCGCGGGCTGGGCGTCGCGCCACTCGACTTGCGTTGCGGCGAGCGCGACGGCCCGGCCGGAGCTGTCGACGACGCTCGGTGCGATGCAGGCGGGGGCGAGCAGCGCGAGCAGGAAGGTCGAGCGCATCACTTCGCCTCCTCGACCGGTCCGAGCGTGCGCGCGCGGAGCGAGATCCAGATGCGGAGCTCGTCCTCGACCGAGATCATGCCGAGCTGGCTCGGGGGCTCGATGCCGAAGTCGGTGAGCTTGATCTTGGCTTCGCCCTCGATGCCGACGCGCTTGCTCGCGTCGACGCTGACCTTGACGGGCATGGCGAGGTCGCGCTCGACGCCGCGGATGGTGAGCTTGCCGCGCGCGGTGCCCACGACGAGCTGCTTTTCCGTGTCGACGGACTGCGGCTCGAACGTGCTCCACGCGAACGTGATCTGCTTCTGTTGCGCGCTCTCGAGCAGCTCGCGCATGCCCTCGTCGCGATCGGCGAGCCCGGTGTCGAGCGAGCCTGCGTCGATCGCGATGCGGCCCTTCGGCGCGTCACCCGGCCGCGCGAGATCGACCACGAGCTCGCCCTCGACCTTCTGCGTCACACCGGTGAAGTCGTGCAGCGTGCTCTTCGCATCGAAGCCGACGCGCGAGAGGCTCGCGACGATCGAGAGCTTCTGGCGCGCGTCGAAGCGGAAGCCCTTCTCGGGCACCTTGAACGACAGGAAGCCCTTCTTGGCGGGCTCCGGCTCGACCGCGGGCACCGGGGCGACGACCACGGGCACCGTCTCGACCGGCGTCACTTCGACCGCCTTGACTTCGATGGGCGTCACGGCGACGGGGACGACCTCGACGCGTGCGCGGGCGAGCTCGGCCGCTTGCTGTGCGTTGGCGGCGATCGCGCCCGAGAGCTCGTTGAGCGCGGTCGCGAAGCGCTGCAGCGAATCCTGGGTCTGCGTGCGTGCGGCCTCCGAGGCGCGAGCGGATGTGTCGAGACGTGTTTCGAGCGTGGCGAGTTGTGCGCGCAGCTGCGCCAGCTCGGTGCGCAGCGCCGTGTCGCGCTCGGAGTCACCGCTCGCGAGCGAGTCGTGGACGGTCTGCAAGTGCTGGGGCAGGAGCTCGTCGCCGCGCGCGATCTCGGCGCGCAGCTCCATCACGTCCGCGCGCAGGAGTTCGAGCAGGTCGGGGCCGCGCTCGGCCGGATCCTCCGGCTCGGAGACGACGATCTGGATGCGGTCCTTGACCACGCTGAGCGCGATCGCGGAGCCGATCACCAGACAAGCGAGTGCGGCTACGCCAAAGTGCTGAAGGCTGCGGGACAGGTTCATGTGCCGGGCCCATAGCAAGGAGCGGGCCACGGCGCGGGGCAACTCCGCGCGACGTCGCTGGGGGAGCGGTGCCCGCCGGTCTTGTAGAAGTTGCAATCGCGTTGCACGAGCGACAACGCACGCGCTCCCGCGCCGCCCTCCGCGCCTCTCGTGGGGCCGAGGACGACGAGCGCAGCGGATGGCACGCGAGGTGCTTAGGGAGCATCGGACATGTCGCTCCAGCCCCCTTCGCGCCTGCGGGACCTCGTCGGCGTGCTGCTGCTCCTCGTGCCCACGGTCGGGCTCCTGTGGGCGCAGCTGCAGGTGCCGATCGACGTCGAGAACAAGGCTCTCAAGTCGCCGGGCAGTCCGGAGGCGCTCGCGCTCGAGCGGCGCATCGAGCACTTCGGTCGCGACATCACCCTGCTGGCGGCCTTCCACGCCGTGCCGGAGGGCAGCGGCGTCATCACGGAGGTCGAGGAGCGGACGCTCTCGTCGCTCGAGTCCCGGCTGCAAGCCGTCGAGGGCGTCGGCGCCGTGCGGCGCTGGCCTCTCGAGAGCCACGACTGCCGCGTGATGGCCGTCGCTCTCGACGCGCCCGGCGGCGACTTCGCTCCCGTGGTCGAGCGCGTCGAGCGCGCGATCGCCGAAGGCGCGCCCGCATCGACGCGCATCTCGCTCACGGGCTTGCCCGTCGGCGAGGTGGTGATCGCGCGCGAGGTGCGCGAGGAGCAAGGGCGCATCCTCCCGCTCGTGGTCGGCGCCTTCGTGCTGCTCCTGCTCTTCTACTACCGCCACCCGGGGCTGGTGCTCGCGATCCTCGCGCCGGCGGGCGTCTCGATCGCGTGGACCGGTGGCCTCGCGGCGCTGCTCGGGCGCGAGCTCGATCCCGTCTCCGTCATGCTCCAGCCCGTGCTGCTCACGGTCGGCGTCGCCGCGGGCGTGCACTGGATCGAGGCCTATCTCGACGAGCTGCGGCGCGGCACGCCGCCGGGGAACGCCGCCGGTCTCGCCGTGGCAGGGCTGCGCAAGCCCGCGCTGCTCGCGGCGCTCACGACGGTGGTGGGGTTCCTCTCGCTCTCGTTCAACTCGATTCCGGCCGTGATCGACTTCGGCATCTTCGCCGCGCTCGGCGTGGCGCTCGCCTACGCGATCGCGGCCTGGCTCACCCCAGCGCTGCTGCGCCTCGTCGCGCGGAACGTGCCCGGCGAGCTCGTGCGACGGCATGGGGAGCGCTTTGGCGAGCTCGGCTACCGCGCCGCCGAGTGGCTCGGTCGACGCGCCCTCGCGATTCGGGCCTGCGCCGTGCTGATCGCCGTCGCCGGTCTCGCGCTGTGGCCCCGCATCGAGGTCGACAACGACCCGCAGTCGCTCCTGCCGCAGTCCCATCCGTTCCGGCGCGCGACCGAGCGAGTGGTGCGCGAGATCGGCGGCAGCGACGTGTTCGACGTGCTCGTCCCCGCGGGCTCGACGCTGGCCGAGCCCGCGGCGCTCGGCCTGTTCGCGGCGCACGTGCTCGAGCTTCCGCCCGTGGCAGCGGGCGCCGGGCCCGCGCAGCGCTCCGAGAGCGGCGATTGGCTGCTGCGCTTCCTGCTCGAGCCGTCGGGCAGCACCGAGCGCGCGCGCCTGTTCGACGAGGTCGAGGCGCAGGCCGCCGCGCTCGGCTCTCCGGACGTGCGCGCGACGGGGACGTCGGTGCAAGTCGCGCGCGACTCCGATCGGCTGGTCCGGAGCGCGATCGTCGGAACGCTGGCGAGCCTGCTCGTGCTGTTCGTGCTGTTCTGGGCCGGCTTCCGCTCGCTGCGCTACGCGTGGCTGGCCATGATTCCCAACGCGCTGCCCTGCATCGTGGTGTACGCCGTGCTGGCGGCGCTCGGGCGGCCGCTCACGGTCGCGACGGCCATGATCAGCTCCGTGCTGCTCGGCCTGATCGTCGACGACACGATCCACCTGCTGCATCGCTATCGCGAGCTGCGGCGCGCCGGGCTCGACGGCCTCGCCGCGATCGAGCGCGTGTTCCAGCACTCCGGGCGCGCGATCGTGATCACGTCGGTCGTGCTCGGCCTCGGCTTTTCCGTCGGTCTCGCCGGCGAGCTCGCGACGACGGTCGAGTTCTGCGGGCTGGCAACGGTGACGATCCTCGTCGCGTTCCTGTGCGACCTGCTGCTTCTCCCGGCGATTCTCGTCGACACGGCCGTTCCGGAGGGCGGACATGGTTGAGCGACGCTTCGACGTCGTGGTCGTCGGTGCGGGGCCGGCGGGCTCGACGACGGCACTGCGGCTTGCTCGCGCCGGATTCTCGGTCGCGCTGCTCGATGCCCAGCGCTTCCCGCGCTTCAAGCCCTGCGGCGAGTTCATGAGTCCCGAGGTCCTGCCGATGCTCGCGGAGCTCGGGGTGCGCGACGAGCTCGCGTGCGCCGGTGCGCGCGAAGTGCGCGGCATGCTCCTGCATGGACACGGACGCGTCGTGCAGGGTCGCTTCATCGACGTCGGCGGCGCGCAGGCGCCCTTCGACCACGGCTGGGCCGTGCGACGCGAGCTCTTCGACGCGACGCTCGCGGGCTGTGCGCGCAAGGCCGGGGTGGAGCTGCTCGAGGGCCATCGGGTGACCGGCCTGCTGCGTGGTGGCGCGGGAGACGTCGAAGGCGTCGAGTGCTCGAGCCCGGCGCGGGAGAAGCTCACCCTGCGCGCTCGCTTCGTCGTCGGCGCGGATGGCACGCGCTCGCGCGTCGCGACGGAGCTCGGCGTGCGGCGCGAGACGCCGTGGTTGCGCAAGGTCGCGCTCGTCACGCGCTACTCGGACGTGCCGTGGGGCGATCGCGCCGAGGTGCACTTGCTCGAGCGCGGGTTCTTCGCGGTCGCGCCCGTCGAGGGCGGAGACGTGAGTCTCAACCTCGTGCTCGATGCTGCCGAGTACGAGCGCGCGGGCCTGCCGCGCGACGAGCTGCTCGAGGAGTGGCTGCGGCGCACTCCGGCGCTGGGCGAGCGCATCCTGCGCGGTCGGCGCATCGATCCGGTGCGCGGCACGGGAGCGATGGCGATGAGCACGACCCGCCAGACGTTCGACGGCGCCGCTCTCGTCGGCGACGCCAGCGGCTATGTCGATCCGATCACCGGCGAGGGGATCTTCTTCGCGCTCAAGGGCGCGGAACTGCTCACGGAGTCGCTCTCGCGCGCGCTGCATGCCGGACGGACGGATGCGCGCGCCCTCCAGCCCTACCTCGCAGGCCGTCGCCGTGAGATCGCTCCGCGCATCGCATTTTCGCTGCTGCTGCAGCGCGGACTGCGCCACCCCGCGCTCGTCGGCGCCGCGTTCCGCCTGCTGGCAGCACGGCCGCGGCTCGTGGACACGCTGGTCTCCGTGACGGGCGACTACGTGCCGCTGCGCGAGCTGGCCCGCCCGTCGGTCTGGTGGAACGCGCTCGGGACACCGCGAGGTGCGGCGTGAGCGGCTCGGCGTGGTTCCCGCTGATCCCGCTGGGGATCGCGTTCGGCGCGCTGGCGATGCGCGAGGCGACGCGCGCGCTCCCGCGCGATCCGCAGCGCCTCCACGCCAGCGCGGACTTCACGCCTCCCGATCTGACCTTGCTCGGTGCACGCGCGCCCGCCGAGGAGCAGGAGCTCGTCATCGATGCACGTTTGAGCGTTGCGCGCGTCGCGGGGCTCGGGCTCGTGCGCGTGCTGCAGGGGGCCGCGGTGACCCGGGCCGGCGACGAGGGCTGGACCCTCGAGGTCGTCCTCGAGCTTCCCGATGCCGCCCCAGCCGCCAACCGGCTCACCTTGCGACTGCGCACGCGCGAAGTGCTCGCTTCCGCCGTTCCCGGGTGCCGTACGGCGGACCTGCGCGGTACCTGGGCGGCGGACTCACTCGGTGGCGACGTGCGAATCGCGGCGAGCTGGATGCGAATGCCCGGTGGACTTGCCAGACTTCAGGGCGTGACGCGGATCGAAGGTTTCACGGGTGGCGACGAGCGCACCGCGCAGGAGCGCGAGGACGGGCTCACGCTGGCGCTCGAGTTGCAGCTCGTCCCGCGCGGGACCCGACGGTGAACGCGCGAGGTGCGGGCTTCGGGGCACGCGTGGCGGCCATCTTCGGCCTGCTGGCGGGGTTGCTCGTTGCGCTCGGCGTCAGGGTCTCGCTGCTCGTCGAGGAGATGCACGTCGAGGTGCGGCGCGCGGTCGAGGAGCATCGCGAGGAGGCCTTCTCCCGCGACATGGTCCACGAGATGCGCATGCTGCAGACGCGGCTGCTCGACCTCGGGCCGGCGATCCGCGACGAAGTGCAGAAGCCGTTGCTCACGGCGTTCGTCGTGGAGGCACGACGCTGCCTCGCGGCGCTGGAGAGCGGGCCGCAGGAAGACGAGCCTTCCTCGCTGGAGCACATCGAGCAGGAGCATCGCCTGTACGCGGCGCTGGAGCGGGACTTCCGTGCGCTCGAGGCCGCGATCGCGAGCGGCGAAGGAGACCTCGTGCCGCTCGTGGCGACGGCGCTCCGCAATGCGGAGGTGCTGAACGAGGAGATGCGACGCGAGGCACGGGAAAACAGCACGAACCTGAGCGACGAGGCACGTCGGGTGCGCTCGGCGGTGCTCGTCACGACCGTGCTGGCGCTCGTCGTGCTGGCCCTGGTGCTGCGCATGGTGTGGAAGCGCGTCGTGCGGCCCGTCGAGATCCTCCGTGAGGGTGTGCGTCGCGTCTCGAGCGGGGATCTCTCGCACAGGGTCGAGGTGTCGACGCACGACGAGATCGGCGCCCTCGCGCGCGAGTTCAATCGCATGGCGGATGAGCTGCACGGAATGCGTTCCGGTCTCGAAGCGCGCGTCGAGGAGCGCACGCAGGAGTTCCTGCGCGCCGCGCGGCTCGCCGGGCTGGGCACGATGGCGGCTGGAATCGCCCATGAGATCAACAACCCTCTGGCTTCGATCGCGTCGTGCGCCGAAGGGCTCGAGCGCCGGATCCAGAAGGGCGGAGGCGACCCCGAGGCGCAGCGCGAGTACCTGCAGATCATCGCGCGCGAGGCGTACCGCGCCCACGAGATCACGTCCCGACTGCTCGACTTCGCGCGCAACGGCGGTGGCGCACGGCTGCGCTTCGACGCGCCGGACCTGATGCGCGAGCTGCGAGTGCTGCTCGAGCACCGCCTCCACCAGCGCTCTCTCTCCCTGCATGTCGAGTGCGAGCCCGAGCTCCCGCAGCTCCTCGGCGACCCCGGCGAGATCAAGCAAGTGCTGCTCAACCTGCTCTCCAACGCGATCGACGCGAGTCCGGACGGCGGCACGATCCACGTGCGCTGGAGGGCTTTCGATGGGGAAGTCGTGGTCGAGGTGGAAGACGAGGGGCCCGGCGTGCCACTCGACGTGCGCGACCGCATCTTCGATCCATTCTTCACCACCAAGGAGCCGGGCAAGGGCACGGGACTCGGGCTCGCCATCGTGCACCGCATCGTCACCGGCCACGGCGGGCGCATCGAGCTGGGGAACGCTGGCAAGGGCGCGCTGTTCCGGGTTCACTTTCCGCTTCCAACCCCATGAAGCCGCGCATCTTCCTGGTCGACGACGACGACTCCCTGCGGCGCGTGCTCTCGCTCGAGCTCGGCGAGGCCGGCTTCGAGGTGCGCGCGTTCCCGAGCGCTGGCGGCGTCGTCGAGGCCGTGCGTCGCGAGCCTCCGGACGCGCTGCTCGTCGACCTGCGGATGCCGGGCGTCGACGGGCTCGAGCTGCTCGCGCAGGTACGCGCCGCGGATGAGCGTGCGCAGGTGGTCGTGCTCACCGGTCATGGTGCGGTCCCGGACGCTGTCGAGGCCATGAGGCGCGGGGCTCACGACTTCCTTGCCAAGCCTGTGCGCCTCGACGTGCTCGAGCAGGTCCTGCGTCGCGCGGTCGAGCGCCGTGCGTTGCTCGAAGGCAACGAGCGCCTGCGTCGCGTGGTGGAGCACGACGCGAGCCCCGGGCGGCTGATCGGCACGGGGCCGGCCATGACGCGGCTGCGCGAGGAGCTCGTTCGCGTCGCACGCAGCGACAGTCACGTGCTGGTGACCGGGGAGAACGGCACAGGCAAGGAGCTCGTGGTGCGCGAGCTGCATGCGCGCAGCGCCCGTTCCTCCGAGCCACTGGTCGTGCTCAACTGCGGAGCCGTTCCGGCCAATCTCGTCGAGAGCGAGCTCTTCGGGCACGAGAAGGGCGCGTTCACGGGCGCGGACCGGCGCCGCGTCGGACTGTTCGAGGCCGCGCACGGCGGAACGTTGATGCTCGACGAGATCGGCGAGCTGCCGAAGGCCGTACAGCCTGTCCTGCTGCGCGCCCTCCAGTTCGGCGAGATTCGTCCCGTTGGCAGCGACCGTGCTCGCAAGGTGAACGTGCGCGTCGTGTCCGCGACGCACCGCGACTTGCGCGAGCGGATCCGCTCCGGTGAGTTCCGCGAGGACCTCTTCTATCGCATCGCGCCGCTCGTGCTCGAGGTTCCCGCGCTGCGCGAGCGCCGCGAGGACATTCCGGAGCTCGCCCATGCGTTCGTCGCGCGCTCTGCTGCACGTCTGGGCCGCCCGATCGAGCTGGAGCTGGCCGCGGTCGAGCTGCTCCGGCGTCACGACTGGCCGGGCAACGTGCGCGAGCTCGAGAATGCCGCCGAGCGCCTGTGTGTGATGGCGGACGGTGCGTCCATCGGGCCCGAGCTGGTGCAGCGCCATGTGCTGCGCGGCGCGGACGCGGCAGGAGCCATGCCGACCCTCAACCTCGAGGAACTCGAGCGCCGCGCCGTGATCGAGGCGCTCGCGCGGCACGGCGGCGACAAGCGTGCCGCGTCCGCCGAGCTCGGCATCGCGCTCAAGACGCTCTACAACAAGATCGAGCGCTACGGCCTGCGAACCTGATCGCGCGCCGCAGGGCTCAGTACGGCAGCGTCAGCCGGAAGTGCGTCTTGCTGCCGTCCGGCGGGATCACGATGCCGACCTCCTGCCCACGCCAGGCACCTTCGGGCGAGAGCCCGACGCGCACCGTGCCGCCGCCGTGCAGGAAGCGGAACACGCCGCCGCTCGTCGCGAAATAGCGACCGGCGGTCTGCGTGAGCTGCTGCCCGGGGAGGAACTCCGGAGTGGGTGCGTAGGCGCGACCGTCGATGTCCCGCGCGCTCGCCGGGCCGTCGGGCATCGGAAAACCCTCGGGATTGACGAACTCGATCGTGATCTCCTGCGCCGCGGGCAGGCGCACGTCGAGATCGCGCG